>NZ_WJIE01000003.1:627084-940626 GCF_009649845.1 Polyangium spumosum | reverse complement strand
CGCCCTTCCCCGCCTCCCCCGCGCCGATCGTCCAGTCTGAACCTCCGCTCCCGCTACCTCCCCCCAGCCTCGACAAAACCCGCTCGCCGGAAACTCCCACCTTCGCGCAGCACGCGTTACCCTTCCCGCGTGTCCGAAGAAGTCCCGCTCCCTCTCAGCACACGGCTCTGGTTCGCCTTCGCCTGCCTGGTACGTGTCCTCTTCGATGGCCGGTTCGCGGCGCGCGCCTTCAACGCCACCGTCCGGGCTCTCCCGCCGCCTGCGCCCGAGCCCGAAAAGCTCCCCGAAAAGGCCAAGAAACCGGAGCCGAAAAAGCCCGCCGAGCCCGACCTCTCCTCGGCCCTCTCCCTCCTCGCCCTCCTCCAGCGAGAAGGCAGGCTCGTCGATTTCCTGGAGCAGGACATCGCCACCTTCCCCGACGCCGAGATCGGCGCGGCCGTCCGCGTCGTCCACGAGGGGTGCCGCAAGGCCCTGCGCGAGCACGTGAAGATCACGCCCGTGCGCAGCGAGGACGAGGGGCAAAAGGTCACCCTCGAAGCTGGCTTCTCTCCCGCCGAGGTCAAGCTCACCGGCAACGTGCAGGGCAAACCTCCTTATCGGGGCACCGTCCAGCATCGGGGCTGGAGGGCCCTTGAAATTCATCTGCCCACCCCCACGGAGGGCCACGACCCCAAGATCCTCGCGCCCGCGGAGGTGGAGCTGTGACCGCTCGTTTTGTCGTTGGTATCGATCTCGGCACCACCCATTCGGCCCTCGCGTTCGCCGAGACCGCCGCTTCGAGCGCCCGCCCCGACGTCCTCCCCATTCTCCAGCTCGTCGCCCGCGGCACGCAGGAGGAGCGCACCCTCCTGCCTTCGTTTTATTACGCCGCCCACGAGAGCGAGGGCGCACAGGGTTTGCCCTGGGACGCCGAGCGCACCTTCGTCGTGGGTGAATATGCACGCACGCGGGGCATCGACGCGCCCATCCGGCTCGTGTCGAGCGCGAAGAGCTGGCTCTCGCATGCCGGCGTGGATCGGCGATCGGCGCTGCTCCCGCTCGGCGCGCCCGAGGATGTCGAGAAGATCTCGCCCGTCGAGGCCTCGTGGCGATATCTGGAGCACCTCGCCGAGGCCTGGTTGTACAAACACGGCAAAGAGTTTTCGCTCCCCGAGCAGGAGATCGTGCTCACGGTGCCCGCCTCCTTCGACGCGGCCGCGCGGGATCTCACGGTCGAGGCCGCGGGGCTCGCCGGGTTCGAGGACCTCACGCTCCTCGAGGAGCCGCAGGCCGCGCTTTATGCCTGGATCGACGCCGCGGGGGAGGACTGGCGCAAATACATCCACCCCGGTGACGTGATCCTCGTCGTCGACGTCGGCGGCGGCACCACCGATTTTTCGGCCATCGCCGCGACCGAGGTGAATGGCTCGCTCGCGCTCGAGCGCGTGGCCGTGGGGGATCACATCTTGCTCGGCGGCGACAACATGGATCTCGCGCTCGCCCACGTCGCGCGGCAGAAGCTCGTCGCGGAGGGCAAGGAGCTCGATCGGTGGCAGATGATCGCGCTCACGCATTCGGCGCGTGTGGCCAAGGAGCGCCTCCTCTCGGACGCGTCGATCCCGAGCTTGCCCGTCGTCGTGCCGAGCCGCGGCGCGAAGCTGCTCGGCGCGTCGCTCCGGACCGAGCTCTTGCAGGCCGAGGTCGCGAAGATCCTCGTCGACGGGTTCTTTCCGGTCGTCGCGGGCAATGCCCGCCCCGCGCAACGCGCGCGCGGCGGCCTCACCCAGCTCGGCTTGCCGTATGCGCAGGACCCGGGCGTCACCCGCCACCTCGCCGCGTTCCTCGGCAGGCACGCGCGCGCGCTCGATCGGATCGAAGGGTTTCCGCGGCGCGAGGGGTCGAAGGAGAACACGCTCCTGCACCCGACGGTCTTGCTCTTCAATGGCGGCGTGATGAAGGGCAAGGTCCTCGTCGATCGGATCGTCTCCACCTTGAATACCTGGCTCGAAGCGGACGGCGGCGCGCCGGTGCGGGTGTTGCCCGCGGCCGATCTCGACCTCGCCGTCGCGCGGGGCGCGGCCACGTACGGGCTCGTGCGCAAGGGCCGGGGTCTGCGTATTCGTGGCGGTACGGCGCGGGCGTATTACGTGGGCATCGAGAGCGCCGTGCCGGCCGTGCCCGGCATCGAGCCGCCGATCACCGCGCTTTGTGTCGCTCCTTTTGGCATGGAGGAGGGCACCGAGGCGGCCTTGCCGCCGCAGGAGCTCGGCGTGGTGGTCGGCGAGCCCGTGCGATTTCGTTTCTTCGGCTCCTCGGTGCGCCGGGACGACCCGGCCGGGCTCGAGCTCGAATCGTGGGGCGAGGGCGAGCTCGACGAGCTCTCGCCCATGGAGGTCACCTTGCCGGCCGACGGTCGTCGCGAGGGGGACGTCGTGCCCGTGCGGCTCCGGTCGAGCGTCACCGAGGTCGGGACCTTGCTCGTCGAGGCCGTGCCGATCGAGCCCCAGAAGCCGGGCGAGAAGTGGAAAGTGGAGCTCGGCGTTCGCGCGCACGGCGGCGAGGTCGCCGTGGAGGGATAGGTTTTTGCCATGAGCGCGCGGCGTATCGTCGGGATCGATCTCGGCACGACACATACCGTGGTCGCCTGGGCCGACCCGGCGAGCGCCGCGGCGCCCGAGGTCTTTCCGGTCCCCCAGCTCGTGAGCGCCGGCGAGGTCGAGGCCCAGCCGCTCTTTCCGTCGTTTCTTTATGCGCCCATTTCCGGGGAGGTGCTGCCCGATCCGTTCGGCGACGCGCCCTGGGTGCTCGGCGTCCACGCGCGGCGGCGCGGCGGTGAGGTCGCGGGCAGGCTCGTCGCCTCGTCGAAGAGCTGGCTCGCGCACGCAGGCGTCGATCGCACCGCGCCCATTTTGCCTTGGGGCGCGGGCGAGGACGACGAGGCATTGCCTCGCCTGTCCCCGGTCGACGCGGCTTCTCGGCTGCTCTTGCACATCAAGCGCGCGTGGAACGAGGCGTTCCTCGCGTATCCGCTGGAGAAGCAGGACGTCGTCTTGACCGTGCCCGCGTCGTTCGACGAGGACGCGCGTGAGCTCACGGTGGAGGCCGCGCGGCGCGCCGGGCTCGAGGTGCGGCTGCTCGAGGAGCCGCAGGCCGCCTTTTACGATTACATGGCCCGGGCCGGCAAGGACGAGCTCGCGGCGCTTTGCCAGCGGAGCGGCGGCGAGGCGCTCGTGCTCGTCTGCGACGTCGGCGGAGGGACCACGGATCTCTCCCTGATTCGTGTTCGTCCGGGCGAACAACGCGGGGCCATTGAAGTGGAGCGCGTCGCCGTGGGAAAACACCTCCTGCTCGGCGGCGACAACATGGACCTCGCGCTCGCGCACCTCTGCGAGAGCCGCCTCGTGGAATCGCCGGATCGGTTGCCCCCGGCGCGCTTCGGTCAGCTCGTGCTCGCCTGCCGGGCCGCGAAAGAGAGGCTGCTCGGCGGGGATCCTCCGGAGGACGTCGCGGTCACCGTGCTCGGGAAGGGCGCGCGCCTCATTGGCTCCGCGCTCTCCACGCGCCTCGCGCGTGAGGAGGCCGAGCGGGTCGTGCTCGACGGCTTCTTGCCGCCCGCCTCGCTCGCCGATCGCCCGCGCCGCGGCGGCAGCGCGCTCGTCGCCTTCGGCCTGCCGTACGAGCGGGACGTCGCCATCACCCGCCACGTCGCCCATTTCTTCGCGCGCCACGCCCCCGGCGCGCCCGCGCCGCACGCGTTGCTCCTGAACGGCGGCGTCTTTCGCGCCAAACGTATCCCCGAGCGGCTCGCCGACGCGATCGGGGCCTGGGGCGCCTCTCGTCCGGAGATCCTGCCACACGCGGACCCGGATCTCGCCGTCGCGCGTGGCGCCGTGGTGTATGGCCTGTCCCTGCTCGGTCGGGGCGTGCGTATTGGAGGCGGCTCGGCGCGCGGGTATTACCTGGGCCTCTCGGCGGGGGCCTCGGGGCAGCGGCAGGCCGTCTGCGTGGTCCCGCGCGGCGCGCGCGAGGGCATCCGTTATGACGTGCCCGGACGAACGTTCTCCCTCACGGTCGGCCGGCCCGCGCGATTCCCGATGTACACGTCGGACGAGGCGCTCGACCTGCCGGGCGCGGTCGTCACGCCGGATCTGGAGCGTTTCTCCGCGTTACCGCCCGTCTCCTCGGCCTTCGAGCCGGGCGCGCGTCCCGGCGAGGTGACCGTCTCGCTCGCGGGCGAGCTCAGCGCGATTGGCACGCTGGAGCTCGCCTGCGTCGAGACCGGCGCCGACGCAGGCCGGCGTTTTCGTTTGACCTGGGATCTACGCGAGACGAGCCCCGACACCGCCGTGGAGACCGAAGGCGGGGTCTCCTCGGGCAAATCGACGCGGCCGAGCGCGCCGGTCGGGGGCAAACGATTGGAGGACGCGCGCGAGGCGATCGCGCGCATCTATGGCAAGGGCCGGGCGGACGTCACGCCGCGCGAGGTGAAGGACCTCGTGCGCGAGCTCGAGCGGATCCTCGGCGAGCGGCCCACGTGGACGGCCGAGACGAACCGCGCCCTCTTCGACGTGTTATGGCCGGGTCACAAGGGCCGGCGGCGCTCGGCCGATCACGAGCGTGTCTTCTGGCAGCTCGCCGGGTACACGCTCCGCCCCGGCTTCGGGCACGTGCTCGACGAGGAGCGCGCGGCGAACCTTTTTTCGCTTTTCCACGAGCGCGTGGTGTTCGCGCAGGAGGCGCGCACCTGGCAGCATTTCTGGATCGCCTGGCGGCGCATCGCGGGCGGGCTCGAGGAGGCGGCGCAGGTGGCCATTCGCGACCTCGTCGATCCGTTCCTCGCGCCGAGCGAGAAGCGATTGAAGAAACCCAAGGGCATCCGCGCCGAGCCCGACGCGGACGTCGTGGACCTCGCCTCGTCCCTGGAGCGCGCGCCACCCGGGCGGCGGACCGAGCTCGGCGGGTATTTGCTGGAGCGGACCTGGACCGAGCGGGATCCGCGGATCTGGGCGGCGATCGGGCGCATCGGCGCGCGGGTGCCCGCGTATGCGAGCGCGCACCACGTCATCCCGCCGAACGTGGCCGAGCGCTGGCTCGACCACCTCCTGCGCGAGAAATGGGCCGAGATGCCCACGGCGCCGCGGGCGGCGATGGAAATGGCCAGGTTGACGGGCGACCGCGCGCGGGACGTGTCGGAGCGGGTGCGCCGCGACGTCGAGCGGAGGCTCGTCGCCGCGGGCGCGCGCGAGGAATGGGTGCAGGCCGTGCGGGAGGTCGTCGCGGTGGAGGAGGCGGATCGGGCGGCCTTTTATGGCGAGGGGTTGCCCGTGGGGATCCGCCTCGTATCGTGACGGCTCCTTTCGAGGCCCTCAGGCCGCGCGTTGCGTCTCCTCCTCGGGCCGGAGGTCGATCCGGCCGTGCCGCGCCGGAAAACCCGGATTGCCGGTCACGGCCGAGCGCACGCGGCTCACGATGGCCGAGAGCAGGCCCGCCGAGGGATCCCAGTACTCCGCGCGCTCGACCTCGACACGAAGGAGCGCGATGTCGGGCTCGTCGAGGCCACGCGGGAACCAGATGCGTAACATCGGGCTCCAGAGTTTTTGCATTTTCTCCTTGTTGCGGACGACCCGAGCCATTCCCGTGATCGAGACGTATCGATCGTTCTCGGGGTCGGAGTAGGCGACGTTGACGTGGTGGTCGGCGTTGATCTCGCGCACCTTCTCGGTCTCCGCGGACGTGAAGAACCAGAGCGCGCCGTCCTCGTCGAGGGCCTCGCTCGTGGCCATCGGGCGGCTGTGGAGGGTGCCGTCCTCGGTGGTCGTGGTCATCATCGCCACGCGGATGCCCTTCACGAGCCGCCTCAGCTTTCGCATCGCCGCCGCGTGACCATTGCCGTCTTTCGCCATGCCTCTCTCCCTCCCTTCCGCGAGACGCATAGGGCCAGGGAGGGCGGCGCGCGAGCCCCGCGCAGAGCCCTCGTTCCTGCTGCCCCTGCCCGGCCCGTTCGTGATATACGCGAGGGCCATGGAATGGAGCCGGGACGAGGTGCACGCGGTCGTGAAGAGCTCCCCCGACCGCGTGGCGGCGCACGACAAGGCAGGCTGGGTGGGGCTCTTCGCGGACGGCGCGGTCGTCGAGGACCCGGTGGGCGGCCCGCCCGCGCGCAAGGGCGCGGACGGGCGCGACGGCGACGACGAGCTCGGGCGGTTTTACGACGTCTACATCGCCCCGAACGACATCCGCTTCGAGGTGCTCGCGGACGTGGTGCAAGGGCTCACGGTGGTGCGCGACGTGAACATCGAGACGCGCACGCCGAACGGCGCGCGCGTGGAGCTGCCCGCGTATTTGATCTACGAGCTCGGCGAGGTCTCGGGCGCGCTGCGCGTGAAGCGGATGCGGGCCTTCTGGGCGCTGCGCGGCGTGACCATGAGCGCGCTAAGAGGCGGGCCGCGCACGCTGATCGCGATGACGCAGCTCACGGGGAGAATGCTGGCGATCCAGGGTTTTTCCAGCGTGTCGACGTACCTCGAGGGGCTCTGGCGGGGGATCTTCGAGCGAGGGCACGAGGCGGCGCGGGAGCTCGCCCGCGGGATCGGAGAGCGCGACCTCGCGGGGCTCCGGGGGCTCTTCGTGGACGACGAGCCGCGGATCGAGATCGATCCGGGCGAGCGATTCTCGTCCCATGGCCTCTTGAACGCCCTCGGGCAGGGCGCGTCGCTCGAGGTCGACGCGCCGATCTCCGCCGGGTTTTTCACGGCGTTCCGGTGCTCGCTCACGGCCTTGGGATCCCGGCGGCGGGGGATCGGGCTGCTCGAATTCGACCCCCACACGCGGTCCTGCGCCGAGGCGCGGCTGTTTCTGGAATGAAGGAGATCACGATGACGACCACGGCCTTCGATTCGATGCACGACGCCGCTCCGTCGCCCCTCTTCCCGCGTGATCGCCCGCTGCCTCCCACGCTCACCGTGCGCGCGGCGCGCGACGCGTATCTCGCGGAGAACGGCTTCACCACGGACGAATACACGGCCGAGACGTTTTCGTTGTTGATCCTCGGCGGGAGGTTCAAGGTGACGCTGCCGAACCCGCCGCCGCGGCGCTGGGCGATCCCGCTGCACGACCTGCACCACGTGGCGACGGGGTATGGCGTCGATCTCACGGGCGAGGCGGAGATCGGTTTATGGGAGCTCATGGGCGGATGCGAGACGTGGGTCGTGTACTTCCTGAACGTATCGGCCGCGATGCTGGGTGTCGTGCTCGCGCCGCGTCGTATGTGGAAGGCATACGAGGACGCGAGGACGGCGAGGGCGCTCTACCGGCAGGGCATGACGCTCGACGAGCTCCTGGAGATGCCGCTCGGGGATCTGCGGGAGCGGCTCGGGATCCCGCGCGAGGGGCTCGCGAAGGGGGAGCGCGCGGTCGTGGCGAAGCCGCGCGTGGCCTGAAAGACTGGCAGGACAGACCTATCCGCGGAACGCCGCGGCCCGGCCGGCGAGGTCCGCGTACGCGGCGTCGTATTCGGCGCGCATGCGGCCGACGAGCGTCTCGACGCGCGGCGCGTCCGTGATGCTCCCGACGCCCTGACCCGCGCTCCAGATGTCGCGCCAGGCCTTCGCGGCCATGTTGCCGCCGGAGCCGAAGTTCATGGTGGACTTGTCCGCGGAGGGGAGGTTGTCCGGGTCGAGGCCATTGTTCGCGACGGCGGGCTTCAGGTAATTGCCGTGGATGCCGGTGAAGAGGGACGAATACACGATGTCCTTCGCCGTCGTCTCGACGAGCATCTTCTTGTATTCGGGCATCGCGTTCGCCTCCTCGGTCGCGATGAAGCGCGTGCCGACGTAGGCGAGGTCGGCGCCGAACGATTGCGCGGCGAGGACGTCGCGGCCCGTGGAGATCGCGCCGGCGAGGCAAATCGTGCCCTGGTAGAAGCGGCGCACCTCGTTGACGAGCGCGAACGGCGAGAGCGTGCCGGCGTGGCCGCCCGCGCCGGCGCAGACAAGGATGAGGCCGTCCACGCCCTCCTCGACCGCCTTCTCGGCGTGCCGCACGTTGATCACGTCGTGGAGCACGATGCCGCCGTAGGAATGCACGGCCTTCACGATCTCGGCCGGCGGGCGCAGGCTCGTGATGATGATCGGCACCTCGTGCCGGACGCAGACCTCGACGTCGTGCTCGAGCCGGTCATTGGAGCGGTGCGCGATCTGATTGACGGCGAACGGCGCGACGCGCGCCCCGGGGTGTTCCGCGCGGTGCTGGGCGAGCTCGTTCTTGATGCGCACGATCCACGCCTCGAGCTGCTCTTTCGGGCGCGCGTTGAGCGCCGGGAAGGAGCCGACGACGCCGGCCTTGCACTGGGCGATGACGAGCTCGGGGCCGGAGACGATGAACATGGGCGCGCCAATCACGGGGAGCGTGAGGTGGCCTTCGAGGATACGGGGAATCGGCATGGTCGGGGTCCTCCGAGGAGAGCCCAAGAGGAGTAGGCGCTCTCCGCACTTCACGTCAAGAGGGCTGCGATCATGGCCTCTATACCCAGTCGTCGGCTTTCGCCAAATTTGTGCCCGAACCAGCGCGACGTGGTAAGCGCCGTGTCGATGGACGCCGGGGGCGTCCCGCCGGAGGAATCATGTCGCGTTTCAAGGTCGTCACCCTCCTCAGCACCACGCTCGCCGCGCTCTCGATCGGTTGTGGCTCGGACCCCGTCGCCGCGCCGAACACGGCCGCCGTGGCCCTGCCGGCGAACCTCGCGGCCACCGAGCCTCCCGCCGTGGCCGCTCAGGCCGCGCCCGTGAAAAAGGACAAGGCGACGCCGACGGCCGGGTCGGTCCACATCGAGGATCGTATCCTGAAGGTGTGCGGCGACATCCCGCGGGCGCGCTTCGCGTTCGACTCGTCGGAGGTCGAGCCGGAGGCGACGAAGGCGCTCGAGGCGCTCGCCCGGTGCTTCACGACGGGCCCGCTCGCCGGCAAAGGAATGAAGCTCGTGGGCCACGCGGATCCGCGCGGGGAGACCGAATACAACTTCGGCCTCGGCCAGAAGCGGGCCGGCAACGTGGCGGACTTCCTGGGCAAGAAGGGGCTCGAAAAGTCGCGCCTGGAGACGTCGTCGCGCGGGGAAATCGAGGCGAGCGGGGTCGACGAGGAGGGCTGGGCCCAGGATCGCAAGGTCGACGTGTATCTCGCCGACTGAAGAGGAAAAACCATGATCGATACGCCCCTCGAAAACGCCGCGGCGCCGATCCGCCTGGATCCGGTCTCGCTCGTCCTGCACGCGTCCGGGCCCGTGTTCGTCGTGGTCTGGATGCTGGTCGCCGCGGCGGTCATGGTCTGGGTCATCGCGCTCCTGAAGATGCTCCAGATCGGCCGGTTGAGCCGCGCGGAGCGGCGCTTCGAGCAGGAGGCGAAGCACGCGCTCTCGGCGGACGCGCTCTTCGCCGCGGCGAGCCGTTATCAGGACGCGCCGGGCGCCGTGGTCGTGCTCGAGCTCGGGAAGCGCGCGGGCAGCCCGAAATTGCTCGACTCCGTGGCCAAACGCGCGCTCGTCGATCAGGAGCAGCGGGCCGGCTCGCTGATGGCCTCGCTCTCCACGATCGCCGCGGCCGCGCCGTTCGTCGGCCTGTTCGGCACGGTGTACGGGATCATGGATGCATTCTTGCGGATCGGGCAGGCGAAGAGCGCGAGCCTGCCGGTCGTGGCGCCGGCGATCGGCGAGGCGTTGATCGCGACGGCGATCGGGCTCGCGGCGGCCATCCCGGCGGTCGTGGCCTACAACGCGCTGAACAAGCGGATCGACGCGCTGCTCTCGGCGATCGAGGCGGCGAGCGAGGGCTGGGTCGCGCTCGTCGCCGAGGTGCCGGCGACGCTCCCGAAGCCGGGCCCGCAAGGCCCCTGAGCCGCATTTCGACGAAAAGGAGGACGACCGATGGCCATGTCGAGCGGCGGGGGAAGGCGGAGCCGGGGAAAAGGGTTCGGCGATATCAACATCACGCCGCTCGTCGACGTGATGCTCGTCCTCCTCGTGGTGTTCATGGTGACGGCGCCCTTGCTCGCGTCGGGGCTGCGGGTCGAATTGCCGCAAGTCGAGGCCACGGAGGCGCCCGTCAAGGACACGAAGCTCGTCGTGACGGTGACCAAGGAGGAAAAAATCCTCTTCGGGGAGGACGACGTGACGGCGAGCGTGGAGGACGTGCTCGCGACGAACCCGCGGGTGCAAAAAGAAAAAGAGCTCTACATCCGCGCCGACAAGGACGCGCGGTACGCGGCCGTGGCACGTGTGGTCGCGGCGGCGCGCTCGGCGGGCGTGCTCGGGCTCAATTTGCTGGTCGAGCCGGAGCCGGACGAGGCGCGGGAGGCTTCGCGGTGAGCGCGGACGCGGCGGCGCGACCCAAGGGCGATTTCAGGACGCACGAGATCGCGATCGCCGTGATCTGCGCGGTGGCGATGCAAGGCGGGGCGCTCTTTTTGCTGCGCGCGGCGGACCTCGATCGTCCGGCGCTGGCGCCGGAGATCGACAAGGGGCCGAGCATTCCGGTGAAGGTGGTGCCCGTGCTCGATCTCGACGCGGCGCCGGCCTTGAAGCTCGGCGGAAAGCGGGATCCGGCGAAGCTGCCGGACAGGTGGCTGAAGCCTCGCGCGAAGCGCCGCGTGGAGGAAAAAGCGTTCGTCTCGACGAAGGCGGAGAAGACCGAGGAGGCCATTCCGCCGAAAGAGATCGAGGTCGCCGAGGCGAAGACGCCCGTGCCGCCGCCCGACGCGGAGCTCGCGAAGGTGGTCGAGACGCCGATCGCCGAGGAGCCTGCGAAGGTGGAGCCGCCGCCGAACGTGGATGAAAAAGGCCACGAGGACGGCGTGCGCGGCGGGACGGAGATGGATCCGCTGAAGGCGCGCGCGGTGGACATCTACCGGGAGAAGATCCGGGGCTGGTTCAGCCGCAGGTTCCGCGTCTCGGGGTCGGGTTTGTCCCCCGAGGAGATCACGAAGTTCCGCGTCGCCGCGACGGTGACGCTCTCGGGCGGTCGGTCGGTCGCGAGCTTCGCGATCGTATCGAGCGGCCAGGCGGCGTTCGACGCCGCGGCGCGGTCCGCGCTGGAGAGCGCGAGGGGGGAGGAATTGCCGCCCCCGCCCGAGAATTACCCGGACATCGTTCAGAGCCAGATATCGTTGACCTTCACCTGCACGCCTTCGCTATGCGATTGAAGAAGATCCTGCTTTTCGCCTTCGCCCTCTCGTCCCTCTCGATCGGCGCATCGAAGGGCGCGGTCGCGGACGAACCCGCGCCCCCGCCCGGGGACGCCCCGCCAAACCCGGAGGATCTGCTCGGGAACATCGTGGTGGTCGCGGGCGCGACGCGGCCTCTGCCGCGGATCGCGGTCCTGCCCTCGTCGAGCTGGGACGAGGAGGACGTGATCATGCGGAGCGTGGCGAGGCGTGATCTCGAGCTCTCCGGCGAATTCGAGGTGCTCTCGGACGACGACGCGCCCGAGGAGGCGTGGGGGGCGCGGGACCTCGATGTGTCGATCTGGGCGAAGAAGAAGGTCGAGGCGCTCGTGGAGGCGCGCGCGCGGCCCCTGCCGGCCGAGGGCAAGGTGGAGCTCCGGGCGCGGGTGTATCTCGTGCGGCACGGGGCGGCGGCGGTCCTCGACAAACGATTTTTGATCCCCGCCTCGGATCTGCGAGAGGAGGCCCACCGGATCTCGGACCTCGTGATCGGGGCGCTGACGGGGCAAAACGGCGGGTTCGCCAGCCGGATGACGTTCGTCACGGGGATGGGAAAGCTCCGGCGCGTCTTCACGGTGGACGCGGACGGGCACGATCCGAAGCCGGTCTCGCCGGTCGATGAGATCGCGGTGGCGCCTGCGTTCGGGAGAGGCGAGGAGCTCTACTGGGCCTCGAGCGCGCAAAACGGGGAATACCGGATCCGGACGGCGAGCGGGAAGGTCGTCGACATGCCGATCAAGGGCTCGGTGTACGGGCTCGCGTTCTCGCGGGATCGGTCACGCGTGGCCGTGTCGATCGCGGACGGGAGCACGATCAAGGTGTTCGTGGGCCCGGATTTCGCGAGCCTCTCGCCCGCGAGCGAGGTGGGCATGGCCCTGCGGCCGGCGTTCACGCCGAGCGGCAAGCTCGCCTATTCGGGCGAGGGGCGCTTCGGGCAGAGAATCTACGTGGAGGACAAACCAATCTCGCCGGACGGGCTCTTCGCGTCGGCGCCGACGTTCTGCAATCACCCGGACGGGGTGCGGGCGGTCTTCGCGGTGGGGGTCGGCAAGGATACGGACCTGGTCTCGACGGACGAGCGCGGGCGAGGCATGGTGCGGCTGACGCAGGGGCAAGGTCGCAATGGTTATCCGTCGTGCAGCCCCGACGGGCGGCTCGTCGCGTTTTTCTCGACGCGCACGTCGGGCGAGGGGCCCGGGCTCTACGTGATGCGGCTCGACGGGGGGCGGCCGAAAAGGATCTCGACGCTGGTCGGAGATTCGTTACGATGGGATCCGCTCCCGCCCGGGCGCGGCGTGGAGATGAAGAACTGACGAGTCAGGCGTGATGAACATCCCGATCCCGCCGGAAGGGACGGCGGAGCGCTGGGCCTACGAATACGTGACGAGCGAATCGCTCGCGCACAAGCTCGCCCCGCCGCCGGTGCCCGCGGGATGGGAGGAGGCGGCGCCCGCGCGGCGGATCGAGCGGCCAGGCAGGCCGAGCTCGCTCGTCATCGTGAAACGGGCGCGCAAGTCGCCGGGTCCGGACGCGATCCGGGACCCGGCGCGGAGGGCAGAGCTCGTGCACACGTTCCTGCATCACGAATTGCAGGCCGCCGAGCTGATGGCGTGGGCGCTGCTCGCGTTCCCCGAGGCGCCGCAGGCGTTCAAGAAGGGGCTCTTGCAGATCGCCGGGGACGAGATCCGTCACATGGCGATGTACGCGCGGTACATGGAGGGGCTCGGGCACGCGTTCGGGGAGTTTCCGGTGCGGGATTGGTTCTGGGAGCGGGTGCCACGCTCGACGTCGCCGGCGCATTTCGCGGCCGTGATGGGGATGGGGCTCGAAGGGGGCAACCTCGACCATACGGTGCGTTTCGCGGAGCGATTTCGCGCGATCGGAGACGAGGAGGGGGCGCGGATCCAGGAGATCGTCTGCGCCGAGGAGGTGCCGCACGTGGCCTTCGGGCTGCGGTGGTTCCGCAGGTTCACCGAGGGGCTCGATTTCGAGGCGTGGCGGGCGCATCTGCCGGAGCCGCTCTCGCCGATGGTGATGCGGGGGTCGCCGCTCAATCGAGCAGATCGCATTCGTGCAGGTTTCCCCGAGCCGTTCTTGCAGGAGCTCGACAAATGGGCGCCCCGTTGACGCTTGGGGGCTACGCTCGGACAGGCCGAGCTACGCCCCCAAACCCCCGAAACGCGTGGCTCCTGAACCTCGGCGCTGAGGTCGAGCTCGAAGACGCGCGCCGGACGCTGGGGGCCGAGGCGCGCGCGCGGATGCCGGAGCTCGTGGGGCGGCTCGGAGCATTGGTTCGTCCGGACGATCTCGTGCTGTTTGGCGCGCCAGACGAGGCGCGGCGCGCCGAGGGGGCCGCGGGAAAGGCGTGGTTGCCGACGCCACGCGCGCTCCTCGCGCTCGCGCAGGCAGGGGCGCGTGTGCCCGAGGCGCCGTCCTACGAGGTGCTGCGGCGGGTGAACGATCGGCGATTCTCGCTCGCGCTCGGGGCGACCTTGCCAGGGCAACGAATCGCGACGACGCTCGAGGAGGTGCGCGAGGCGCTCGCGGCGCCTTCGCCGGGCGGCAACTGGCTCCTGCGCAGGCCGCACGGATTCGCGGGGCGCGGGCGGCGGCGGGCGCGGGAGGACGAGGTGCTCGGCGCGGCGCGCGCGTGGATCGAGGCGTCCTTGCGCTCGTTCGGCGCGCTCGTGGTGGAGCCGTGGGTCCTGCGCGAGGCCGATTTCGGCTGGCACGGGTTCGTCTCGCGGGAGGGGCGGCTGTGGATGGGCGAGCCGACGTGGCAGGAGACGGCGCCGGACGGGACGTGGCTGTCGACGCGGCCCGCGAAGCCCGGCGAGCTCGGGCGCGAGGAGACCGAGCGGTTCGCCGAGGCCCTCGCGCAGGCGGGCGCGGCGCTCGCGGCGGCGGGGTATTTCGGGCCGTTTGGCGTGGATGCGTTCCGCTGGCGGGACGAAAAGGGGAGCTTGCAGTTCAATCCGCGCTGCGAGATCAACGCGCGGTATTCGATGGGGTGGGGGATCGGAATGGGGGAGCGCCGTCCGGATCTGGATCCGGAGGTGTGATCACATGGGCCGCGCGAGCTTGCGGAGGGCGGCGTCCATGCCGCCGAGGAGCGAGGCCGGGTCGTTCTCGTCGTAGAAATGCAAGAATTTCGGCCGCGGCGCGTGGACGTCGGCCAGGAGCGCGCCATCCGGGGCGAGGAAAAACGTGCGCGGGACGTAGGAGCCGTCGGGCGCGTACCGGTCGCCGATCGCGGCCTCGTCGTCGGGGTTCACGCGGACCATCACGAAATCACGGGCGCGCGCCACGATGCGCGGGTCGTGGAAGACGTTCGCGTAATTGCGGCAATGGGGGCACCAGGACGTGTAAAAGACGAGACAGACCGGCTTGTTCTCGGACTTGGCGCGGGCCATGCCGGCCTCGTAGCTCTGCCAGGGGATCTGGGCGTCGTTCCAGTTCTCGCCTTTTGTCCCATTTCCGCGGGGCGCTGCGGGAGCCGGGGCAGGCGCGGTCGTGACGGCGGGGGGAGCTGCGGGAGCGGTGGGCGCAGGCTCGGGGCTCACCGAGGCGGTCGGGTCTTCCCCCTTGCAGGAGCCGTAGAGCAAAACGCCGAGCATCACGACGGCGCCGATCGCCGCGGCGAGGCTGCCCCACGAGCCCTTCGCGGCAGGCTCCTTGCGTTTTTTACGTTCTCGCCGCGCCTGTCGCCCTTGATCCTTCGTCACCTGGGAGGTGTAGCCCCGAACGGACCGGAGGTCCACACACATCACGCGCAGGCGCACGCCCGCGTCGGGGGAGGACGCCATTGCAATCGTCGACCCTTCCATTGCCAATTTCGGCTCGCGGGGCGCCGCGGCCGCTCGGCTCGCCCGCGCATCGGACCCGCCTTCGACGGCGCTCCCTCGTCGCAGCCGGCATGTGATCCACGATGGTGATGCGGACATCGTGGTCTGTGTCACGTGCTGTCGGAGTGGACCGACATGTCGAATTTTCGACGATCTCGCTCCGCGGGCGCGCGTGGCACGAGGTTGTCCGGTCGCGGAGAGGATCGTGCAGGAGCACGTACCTGCCCTTTGAATCCCCACCCTGGTCGTGTATCGTCTCCCACGCCGCCATGGCCGACGACGCGAACGAAGATCGTGAAGGTGCCTTCAATCGGGGTCTCGAGGCGTACCGCGCAGGTTGCCATTTCGACGCCTACGACATCTGGACGCAGGTCTACCAGGACGAGCAAAACGAGACGAACCGCCGGTTCTTGCAGGCGATCATTCAAGTGACGAACGCGATGCACAAGGTTCGTCACAACGCGGAGCTCCGCGGATCGGTGCACCTGCTCGAACGGGCCCTGCTCAAGCTCGACGCGCTGCCCGACGTACACGGCGGCATCGATCTCGCCACGTTCCGCGACGCGACGCGTACCTGCCTGGCCGAGATCAAGCGCCTCCTGTCCGTCGCCCAGAAGAACCTCGAGGACGCCTTCATCCCACCGCTGAGCAGCGTGGGCGCAGGGCCCGTGCTCGAGCCACGCGTGTCACCGCCGTCGAAAGACCCGGAGACGCTCTTCCAGAACGGCCTCGACGCCTACCGCGCCGGACGTTTCTACGACGCGCACGAGCTCTGGGAGGACTACCGCCGCACCCGGCCGGAGTCGGACCCGTCCCGCGAGCTCGTCAAGGGCCTCGTCCTGGTCGCCACGGCCATGCACAAGCTGCATCGCGCCAAGAGCCCAGGCGGTGCAGCGCAGCTCCTCGAGCTCGCCCTCGATCAGCTACGCGACACGCCCGAAGGCACGCTGGGCCTCGAGGTCGGCGCCCTCGTCGAGGAGGTCTCGCGCGTGCACCACGAGGTCGAGGAGCTCGAAGCGAAGGGCGCCGACAGCAGCCCGACCCCGCAGAGCTACATCCCCAAGATCAAGCGCGTGGAGTGAACGCGTGAGGGCGAGCGAGAGGCCCGCCGCCGCTCAGCGGTAGCGGCCTCGGCCTGTGCTCGCCCCGCCACGCGCGCCCGCCTTCTTCGCGCCGCCGCCGCTCGAAGCGCTCGAAGCCTTCGCCCCGTTGCCCTTGGCCTTCGGTCGAGGTTTGGCCTTCGTCGCGGGAGGCGCGACCTCCTCGCCCGACTCCGCGAGCTCTCCCTTGAGCACGCGGAGCTGATCCCGGAGGCGCGCAGCCTTCTCGAACTCGAGGTTCTCGGCAGCGGCGAACATCTCGAGGCGCAGCGCCTCGATGCGCTCGGCGAGATCGGCGCCGGTGGGAGCCGCGTCCTTGCCCCCGGGGCCCGCGCCCTTCGCGCTGCCCTTGGGGACCGCGTAGTAGTCACGCGCGCCGGAGGTCGGCGAGAGATCGAGGATCGCCTTCGTGACCGTCGCGGGCGTGATGCCGTGCTTGACGTTGTACGCCGTCTGCACGGCGCGACGGCGGTCCGTCTCCTGGATGGCGTAGCGCATCGCGACCGTCTCGCGATCGGCGTACATGATGACCTCGCCGCGGACGTTACGCGCCGCGCGGCCGATCGTCTGGATCAGCGAGCGCGGGCTGCGGAGGAAGCCCTCCTTGTCGGCGTCGAGGATCGCCACGAGCGAGACCTCGGGCAGGTCGAGGCCCTCGCGCAGGAGGTTGATGCCGACGAGCACGTCGAACTCGCCGCGCCGCAGATCGCGGAGGATCTCCACGCGCTCGAGCGTGTCGATGTCCGAGTGCAGGTAACGGACCCGCACGCCGAGCTCCGTGTAGTACTCGGTGAGATCCTCGGCCATGCGCTTGGTCAAGGTGGTGACGAGGACACGCTCGTTGCACGAGACGCGCTCGCGGATGCGCTCGAGCAGATCGTCGACCTGGCCGGCGACGGGGCGGACCGTGATCTGCGGATCGGTGAGGCCCGTCGGGCGGATGATCTGCTCGACGACGACGCCGCCGGTCTTCTCGATCTCGTAGTCGCCGGGCGTGGCGCTGACGAAGAGGACGTTGTGGTAGTGCCCCTCGAACTCGTCGAACTTGAGGGGACGGTTGTCGAGCGCGCTCGGCAAGCGGAAGCCGTACTCGACGAGGGTCTCCTTGCGCGCGCGGTCGCCGCGGTACATCGCCGAGCACTGCGGGATCGTCTGGTGCGACTCGTCGATGATGAGGAGGAAGTCCTTCGGGAAGTAGTCGATCAAGGTGGGCGGAGGCTCGCCAGGCTTCCGGCCCGAGAGATGGCGCGAGTAGTTCTCGATGCCGTTGCAGAAGCCCATCTGCTCGAGCATCTCGAGGTCGTACATCGTGCGCTGCTCGATGCGCTGCTTCTCCAGGAAGCGGCCGGCCTTGTCGTAGAAGTCGAGCCGATCGCGGAGCTCCTCGCGGATGGAGGCGATGGCGCTGCGGAGCTGCTGCTGCTCGGTGACGTAGTGCGAGCCGGGGTAGATCGCGATGCGGTCGAGCGTGCCGAGCACCTTGCCGCGAACGGGGTCGACCTCCTTGATGGCCTCGATCTCGTCGCCGAAGAACTCGACGCGGATGGCGACGGTCTCCTCGTACGCGGGGAAGATCTCCACGACGTCGCCGCGCACGCGGAAGGTGCCGCGGTGGAAGTCGATGTCGTTGCGATCGTACTGGATGTCGACGAGCCGGCGGAGGAGCTCGTCACGGCGGAGCTCCTGGCCACGCTCCATCTTGATGAGCAGGCCGTGGTAGCTCTCGGCCGAGCCGATGCCGTAGATGCAGCTCACGGAGGCGACGATGAGCACGTCCGGCCGGGACAGGAGCGCGTGCGTGGCGGCGTGGCGCATCCGGTCGATGGCGTCGTTGATGATGGCGTCCTTCTCGATGAAGGTGTCGCTCGAAGGGACGTACGCCTCGGGCTGGTAGTAGTCGTAGTAGCTGACGAAGTAGTGGACGGCGTTGTTCGGGAAGAGCTCGCGCATCTCGCCGTAGAGCTGGGCCGCGAGCGTCTTGTTCGGGGCGAGGACGAGCGTCGGGCGCTGGAGGCGCTCGATGACCTTGGCCGCCGTGAACGTCTTGCCGCTGCCCGTCACGCCGAGCAGGCACTGGAATTTCTCGGACCGGGCGAAAGCTCCGCTGATCTCCTCGATCGCGCGAGGTTGGTCGCCACACGGGGTGAAGCCTGAGACGAGCTCGAAACGCCTTGACACGAGGGCGAGCAACCTAGTCGCCACTTGCAGCCCGTGCAACCCGGCGTGCCCATGCGTGTGCTTCGGTGCGAGCGTTCCTTCTCGCTCGGGTCCTTGCGTGCTACCCGAGAGAACCCGCCCGCAAAGGTTTTCCCATGGCAGATGCCCCCGCGATTCTCGATGGCCACCCGTACGCAGATTTCCTCGACCGGGTGGAGAAGCCCGCGCGTTACACGGGCGGCGAGGTCGGCTCGGTCGTCAAGGACTGGTCGTCCGTGGAGGCGAAGGTCTGCCTCGCGTTCCCCGACGTCTACGACAT
The DNA here is from genome assembly GCF_009649845.1 of Polyangium spumosum. Lineage (NCBI taxonomy): Bacteria > Pseudomonadati > Myxococcota > Polyangiales > Polyangiaceae > Polyangium > Polyangium spumosum. The sequence continues at coordinate 922,015 of NZ_WJIE01000003.1, read as the reverse complement.
CGGGATGAGCCACCTCGGCTTCAAGATCCTCTACAAGATCCTGAACGACGATCCGCGCACGCTCGCCGAGCGCTGCTACGCGCCGTGGAAGGACGTCGAGGCCGAGCTGCGCAGCCGGAACATCCCGCTCGTCTCCTTGGAGAACAAACGGAAGTTGCGAGACTTCGACGTGGTCGGGTTCTCGCTCCAGTTCGAGCTCACGTTCACGAACGTCCTGCTCATGCTGGACCTCGGCGGCGTGCCGCTGCGCTCGTCGGACCGCGGCGAGGACGATCCGCTGGTCATCGCAGGTGGGCCGGTGGCGACGCACCCGGAGGCTCTGAGCGCGTTCGTCGACGCGGTGGTGATCGGCGACGGCGAGGAGAAGGCCACCGCGGTGGCGCTCCTGTGGGCGCGGCTGAAGAAGGACGGCGTGCCGCGGCGCGAGCGGCTCGTGGCGCTCGCGAAGCTCGGCGCGGTCTACGTGCCCTCGCTCTACCGGACGGAGGTCGATCCCGAGACGGGGTTCCAGATCGTGGTCGCGCCGATCGAGCCGGGTTTGCCCTTGCCGATCGATCGCGCGCTCGTGGACCTCGACCAGTATCCGTTCCCCGCCGTGAGCCCGACGGGCGGGCCGGAGGCGATCTTCGACCGGGTGTCGATCGAGATCGCGCGCGGCTGCACCGAAGGGTGCCGCTTCTGCCAGGCGGGCATGATCTACCGGCCCATCCGTGAGCGTGACCCGGAGCAGGTGGTCAACACGGTGCTCGAGGCGGTGCGCGCGTCGGGCAACGACGAGGTGTCCTTGACGGCGCTCAGCACGGCGGACGTCTCGTGTATCTCGCCGCTGATCAAGAAGGTCGCGGACAAACTCGCGAAGGAGCGGGTGAGCATGAGCGTCTCGTCGCTCCGCGCCTACGGCCTGGAGCCGGATCTGCTCGACGAGCTCAAGCGCGTGCGCGCGACGGGCCTGACGTTCGCGCCGGAGGCGGGCACGCAGCGCATGCGCGACGTGGTGAACAAGAACGTCACCGAGGAGCAGCTCCTCGAGACGGCCGAGCGGACGTTCTCGCGCGGCTGGGACCGGATGAAGCTCTACTCGATGATCGGCCTGCCGACCGAGGAGGACAGCGACGTCGTCGGGATCGTGGAGATGGGCGCGCGCACGGCCGGCGTGGGGCGCAAGATCGGCAAGAAAAACGTGGAGGTGACGGTGAGCGTCTCGACGCACGTGCCGAAGCCCCACACGCCGTTCCAGTGGGCCGCGATGGACGCGCTCTCCGAGGTCGCGCGCAAGCAGGACCTCCTGCGACAAACGGTGAAGAACCACCGCAACGTGAAGCTCCGGACGCACGGCGCCGAGGCGAGCGTGCTCGAAGGGATCTTCGCGCGCGGAGATCGAAGCTTGTGTGACGTGCTCGAGCGCGCGTACCGGAACGGCGCGCGCTTCGACTCGTGGGACGACAGGCTCCGGCTCGACGTGTGGGAGGAGGCGTTCACGTTCTTCGGGACCGATCGCTCGCGTTTCCTCGGCACGATCCCCGTGACCGCGCGCCTGCCGTGGGACCACATCGACGTCGGCCTCGAGGAAGGTTTTTTGGCGCGCGAGTACCGGAAGGCGCTGCAGAACCGGCTCAGCCCGCCGTGCGGGAAGGTGGCGGGCACGTTCGTGCACCACACGAACGTGGAGGACGCGCTCGCCGATCAACGCAGGCTCGTCTGTTACGACTGCGGCGTGGCCTGCGACATGACGCAGATGCGCAGCGAGCGGGTCGATTTCCTCCGCAAGCTCGGGGCGGACAAGAAGCGGCTGCCGCTGGTCACGGAAGCAGCGGCGCCTGCGCCGGTCGCGACGCCGCCCGTGGCGAACGGCGAAGCGGAAGCGGATGAGCTCATCGAGGAGGCGCCGGTTCCGGTGAAGGCAAAGGTGCCGCCGATGAAGGGGCGCGGCGGACATCGGTATCGCATCCGGTTCGAGAAGACGGGCGCGATGGCGCTGCTCGGGCACCTCGACGTGGTGCGCGAGCTGCCGCGCGTGTTCCGGCGCGTCGGCGAGGAGATGGTCTACACGAAGGGCTTCCACCCGAAGCCCGACATGATCTTCTCGCCCGCGCTCTCGCTCGGCGTCGCGAGCCTCGACGAGTACGCCGACGTCCGGCTCTCGCGCGTGCTCGAGCCCGCCGAGGTCGCGTCGCTCGTCGAGCGGATGAACGGCGCGAGCCCGTCGGGCCTCCGGTTCCGCGGCGCCGCGCTGCTCGGGGCCGAGGACGCGGCGATCTCGCGCGTCATCCGCGGCGCGCGGTACGTGCTCGCGTTCGCGCGTTCGGCGCTCGTGGTGCCGCCGGGGCAAACCGCCGAGGAGACGCTCGCCGAGGCGTGCCGCGCGGCGATGGCCGCCTCGTCGCTGCCGATCCGCCGCGAGATCGAGGGGATCGGCAAGATCGTCGACGTGCGCAAGTACCTGCTCTCGGTCGACGTGGGCGGCGCGGAGGCGCGTGACGCGCTCGCGCGCGCGGGGCTACGCGGCGACCTCGTCACGCTCGACGTCTTCGTGGAGATCACGGGCTCGGGCGCGGCGAAGTCGTCGGAGATCGCGGCCGTGATCTGCGGCGAAGGTGGCGTCGCGCCGCCCCATCGCGCCATCCGGCTGGAGCTCTTCGGCGGGCCGTCGGAGGCGCGTTTCTCGCCGATCGATCTCACCGCCGTGAAGAGTGCGCAGGCGCGGGAGCGTGTCGTCGCTTCCGGATCGAGCGCGGCGGCGCTCGCGTCCGCCGACGCCGAGTGACAGCACGTTCGCGCTTCGGTAGAAGCACCTCGCGTTCGTGATCGTCCTCCCGCTCCTCTGCGGCGTGGCCCTCGCCGCTGGTCTGATCGACGCGATCGCCGGCGGCGGCGGCCTGCTCACGGTGCCCGCGCTGCTCGTGGCGATCGCCGATCCGCGCCTCGCGCTCGGCACGAACAAGGGGCAGGCGGTCTTCGGCTCGGGCGCGTCGCTCCTCTCCTTCGTGCGCGCGGGTCGCGTCGACAAGAAGCGCTTCTGGCCGACGTTCCTCGCCGCCGGGCTCGGCTCCGCGGCCGGCGCGCGCGCGCTCCTGGCCGCGCGCGCCGAGGTGCTTCGACCGATCGTGCTCGTGCTCCTCATCGGCGTCGCCGTCTTCTTCGCGGCGCGCGGCCGGCGCAGGCCGAAGGAGCAAACCAGCGAGGGCACGCCGCCTCCTGCGCGCGAGCCGTGGGCGATCGCCACGCGACGCCCGCTCGCGACGGCCGCGGTGATCGCGCTCGTGATCGGCGCCTACGACGGCTTCTTCGGGCCGGGCACGGGCACGTTCCTCATCCTGCTCTACACGACGGTGTTCGGGGACGACCTCACGCGCGCCACCGCGAACGCGAAGGTCGCGAACTTCGCCTCGAACCTCGCGGCGATGGTCAGCTTCGCGCTGGCAGGACGGATCGACTGGCGCCTCGCGCTCCCGATGGCCGTGGCGCAGGCCGTGGGCGGCGTCCTCGGCGCGCGCGCGGCCGTCAAGGGCGGAGAGCAGCTCATCCGCTCCGTCGTGCTGCTCGTCTCGCTCGCGCTCGCGGCGCGGCTCGCGTACCAGATCCTCGCGGGGTCGTGAGCCGCTCTGCCCCGGGCAGAGCGCGCTGCGCACGCGAGGACCCACCGCTGCGACAGCGCTGTCAGGGGGAGACCCCGGCTGGCATGCGGGCGGGACCTTGGAATCGCGGGCGAGCGGGCGCGGCCCGCCTCTTGCTCGATGTCCTCGTCGCAGCGCGCGGGCGCTCTTCTCTTTGCTTCGCTTCGATCGGTCCCCCGGCGTCGGCGTGTGATGGCAGCGAGTCGACGAGGACCACGCCGCCGCCGGGGGACCCTTGCTTCATGCCGTCGGCTCCGCGCTAAGCTCGCGCGTCGTGACGACCGCATCGAATCCGGACGATCGAGACGCGCGCGCAGCCGCCCTCGTGATCGCAGGTGTCCTCGGGGCGGGCGTCGCCCACGAGCTCAGGAACCTGCTCGCTGCGATCGAGTCGGCGCTCTACCTCGCGCGACGACACGCCGACGATCCCGCGCGCCTCACAGGCCACCTCGGCCGCGCGGAGGACGAGGTGCGCAAGGGGCAAGCGGTGATCGACCGCGTGCTCGGCCTCGCGCGGGGTGAGCCGCTCGGCAAGGAGATCGTGTCCGTCGCGGAGATCGTCACGTCCGCGGAGCGCGAGCTCCTCGAGGGGGACGTGACGATCGAGGTGAGCGTGACGCCGCCGGAGCTCGAGGTCGCGTGTGATCCGATCCTGCTCGAGCGGGTGCTCGTGAACCTGCTCCTCAACGCGCGCGAGGCGCTGGAAGGCCGCGCCTCGGGGCGCATCACCCTGCGCGCGTGGGCTGCCGGGGCGGCCGTGATCGTGGACGTCGAGGACGACGGGCCGGGCATCGATCCAGCCATCGCGGCGCGCCTCTTCGAGCCCTCGGTCACCAGCAAGCCGACGGGCACGGGGCTCGGGCTCGCCTTGTGTCGCACGATCGTGCGAGGGCACGGCGGCACCATCGAGGCGCTCGCCGCGCCCTCGGGAGGCGCGCTCTTCCGGATCACCTTGCCCGCGAAGGGCGCGGACTAGCGCCTCGTCTTGCCGCCGCGGACGAGCTGCGCCACGGCCTCGCCGAGCCCCTCGAGCGTGAGCTGGTACATCGGGAACACGTCCTTCACGACCTGCGTCGTGCCGTGTGACCAGCCGCTCGGCGGATCCGGGTTCAGCCAGACGCTCCGTTCGAAGTGCTCGCGCAACATCGCGAGCCACGCGACGCCCGGCGTGCCCGCGTCCTCGCCCCAGCCTGCCGCGCCGAGCAGCTCGTAGGGCGCCATCGACGCGTCGCCGACCATCACCAGCTTGTAGTGCTTGCCGCACTCGTGGATGAGGTCGCGCACGCTCACCGGGTCCTGGAAACCTTCGGTCTTGTAGACCTTCCCGTAGACGCAGTTGTGGAAGTAGTACGTGCGCAGCTCCTTCCAGTGTGTCGCGCGTTTGGCCGCGCTGAAGAGCTGCGAGACGGCGTGCGCGTACGGATCCATCGAGCCGCCGACGTCCATCATCAGGAGGACGCGTGTGTTCGGCCGCCGCGGTGGGCGCGTCACGACCTCGAGCTCGCCCGCGTTTTTCGCCGTCGCGTCGATCGTCCCCTCGACGTCGAGCTCCTCGTCCGCGCCCTCGCGCTCGAAGCCGCGTAGCTTCCGCAAGGCCACCTCGATCGTGCGCACGTCGAGCGTGATGTCGCTGCGGTACGAGCGGTACTTGCGCGCGTCGGCCGTGTGGATCGCGCTCTTGCCGCCCGAGCCGCCGCCCACGCTGATCCCCGACGGATGGAAGCCGTTTCGGCCGAACGGCGACGTCCCGCCCGTGCCGATCCACCGGTTGCCTCCGTCGTGCCGCTCCTTCTGCTCGCGCAGCCGCTCCTCGAACTGGCGCAGCACCTCCTCGAGGTCGAGCGCCTCGATCATCGCCTTCTCTTCCTCGCTGAGCTGGCGGAGCTGCTTCGGATCACGCAGCCAGGCCTGCAGCTCCTCGGCGATCTTCTTCGCCTCCACGTGGACGCCGCGGAAGGTCTTGGCGAAGGCGAGGTCGAAGTCGTCGAGGTGGGCCTCGGAGTGCACGCACAGGGCCCGCGCCACGTGGTAAAAACCCTCCAGCGACGCGTCGTGCAGGCCCTTTTTGAGGGCGTGGCCGAGCGCCACCGCCTCCTGCGTCCCGACCGGCACCTTCCGGGCCCGCAGCTCGTACAGGAAATCGAGGAACATCCCGGCAGGAGCTTAGCCCGCTTCTCGTCTTCCGCCCTCTCGACCTCCGCCCCGTTCCGGACGCCTCCCGCGCTCGGATGTGCTCGCAGGCTCCCCTCCGCGCTTGCTCTTGTGTATGGTTCGCAGAATGGCGACCAAGGAGGAACTGGTTCAAACGGTCAAGGGCATCGTGAAGCACTGGCGGGACGGCCAGCTCGACGTGGCCTACCAGGGCTACCGCGATCTCTTCTCGAGCCCCGAGTTCGGGCAACATCGGCCGGAGGACCAGCGGAGCGCGCTCAGGCTCATGATCATGGCGAAAGGCGCGCCGAACCCCGATCGGCCCACGGAGCCGATGATCGAGGCCCACCGCGCCGCTGTGTCACCCCTCACGGACCTCGTGTCGAACCACGGCGATCCGGCCGATCACGAGATGCTCGGCGTCTGTCACGTCGTGCTCGGCAACATGGAAAGCGCGAGCGCGATCTTCCGCGCTGGGCTCGCGATCGAGCGTCAAAGAAATCCGCAGTCGGATCTCTGCGGCTCGCTGATGAAGCGGATCAGCCTGATCTAGTCCCCCTCGCAGCCCACCTTTTCGCGTGGCGTCCTGCTACGATGGCGCGAGAAGCATGCACGTCATCTGCGTGGCCAGCCAAAAGGGAGGCGTCGGTAAGACCACGATCTCGCTCAATCTGGGTCTTGCCCTCGCCCGGGCCGGCAACCGCACGCTGCTCATGGAGCTCGACGCGCAAGGCAGCCTCTGCCTCTCGCTCGGGCTGCCCGACCGCGCGCGGCCGGGCATCGCAGAGGTGCTCACGGGCGCCGAGCACATCGGCAACGTCCTGCTCCGCACCCGCGATCCGCAGCTCCACGTGCTCAGCGTGGGCCGCGTCGATCCCACGACCGTCGCCGGCTTCGAGGAGGCGCTCACGCGCACCGGCATGCTCACCGGCATGCTCAGCAAGCTCGAGAGCGAGTTCGACCTCGTGCTGCTCGACTGCCCCGCCGGCCTCGGCAAGGTCACGAGCCGCGCGCTCGAGGCCGCGACGCACGTGCTCTCGCCGCTCCAGGCCGAGCCGCTCGCGCTCCGCTCGGTCGGCCAGCTCCTCGCGCTCGTCGACCGCGTCCGCGCCGAGAAGAACCCGCGGCTCACCCTGCTCGGCATCGTGTTGTCCATGTTCGATCGGCAGACGCCCGCCTCGCTCGAGGTCGCCGAGACGCTCTGGACGCGTTTTCCGGGCGGCATCATCCTCGACAGCGTGATCCCGCGCGACGAGGTCTTCCTCGAGGCCTCGCTGCGTGGCTCGCCGCTCCTGCTCATGCAGAAGCGCCCGCCGCCGCTCGCGCGTGTCTTCGATCAGCTCGCGAACGACGTGCTCGATCGCCTCGACACCCACGGCGGCGGCGCTACGGAGGAGGACGATGGCCCGATCCCGCTCCTCGTTTGACTTCGATCTCTCGAACGCGATCGCGGCCGCGACCTCGCTCTCGCCCGAGGACAAGGGCAAGAAGAAGCAGCCGGGCGTCGAGCCGCTGCCGGCCGACCTCGTCTCCTTCGACCCCGGGGCGGCCGCGCCGGCGACGGAGGCCTCACCGGCGCCGCACGTCCCCACGCCGCCCCCGCGCGCCGGGCAGGCCGCGGCCTCGCTCTCCGATGCGGACGGTAGCTCGGGCGAGTCGCCGCGGCCCCTGCCGAAGCTGCCGGACCTCTCGGGCATCACGAGCCCCGTGCAGCGCTGCGAGAGGATCGTGCAGTGGATCGGCGAAGCCACGGGCGCGACCGACGTCTTCCTCGCCGACGCCGCCGGCTTGCCGCTCGCGGGCGCCGTGAGTGACACCGAGGCGAAGCTCGCGGGCTCGGGCCTCGTCGCCTCGTCGATCGCCTCGCTCGCCTCGGCCGTGCCTGGCAACCTCTCGTCGACCTTCGAGATGCACATCGGCGAGGGCCCGTGCTTCCAGCTCATCGGCTTTCAGGTCGGCCCCACGCTCTTCTTCGTCGGCTTGAACCGCGCGCGCCCGCTCACGCCGAACCAGTCTCTGGGCATCCGCCTCGCTTGCCGGCATGCGCTCGGCGACACGCTGCGGACCGGAGGACCATGACGGCGCGGCCTGCTCGGCCGAAAGGAGCCCCCGCCGGCGCGTCCCTCGTCGAGCAGCTCGCCGCGAGCGCCGACGGCGTCGAGGCCATCGTCGCGTTCCACATCGCCGACGCGAAGCTCCACGCGGCCTGGATCCGCCCGGGATCCGGCTACACCGCGGGCGCGATCACGCAGAGCTTGCGCGAGGTCTACAAGACGAGCCAGGTCCACGCGCGCAGGCTCGATTTCCTCTCGCCCTCGCCCCTGCTCGATCAGGGCGCGGCCGACCTCTCCGATCCGCTGATCACGCTGGAGATGCCCGGCCGCGTGATCGTGCTCCGGCGCGTGCACAGCCACGTCGTCGCGGTCTCCTTCGACAGCACCGTGCCGCTCGGCTTCGTCCGTTACCACGCCGCGCGTATCGCCAGCACGCTCCGGCCGGAGCTGCCGCCGGAGTCGATCACGCCGCCCTCGGGTGTGCCGGCCGTCTCGGCGCCGCCGCCGACGGTGAACGTCGTCTCGAAGCCCGAGCCGCAGCAGGAAGAGCACGAGGAGCCGGCGCGTACGCTCGCGTTCCCGGCGAGCGGGTCGGTCGTCGTGCGCTCGTCGCGCCCGGCGCCGCGGGGCACGAAGGCGGAGATCGATCGGGCGACGAAGCTGCTCGCGTACCTCGACGCGCACGCGCCCGACCCGCACGTCGTGCGGCTGCGTGTGTCGCTTCGCGCGGGGATCAAGCCGATCGCGCTCGACCACCCCGAGTCGCTCGGCGCCGACGCGATGGTCTTGGTCGAGACCGCGGCGGAGGACATCCTCGGCATCGACCGCGCCGAGCTCCGGAGCAAGTTATGAGGGCGCTCGGCGAGCTCGTCCGCGACCTCCAGCCGCACTCGCTGCTCACGCTGCGTGATCAGCTCGTCTACGTCCAGAGCCACCACCACGCGCTCTTCCTCGACCAGACGGTCTCCGACGCGCTCGGCGGCGAGGGCTGGGCCGTGCGCAAGCAGGCCGCCTTCGAGAGCACGCATGCGCTGCTCGAGGCGGTCTTCAAGGCCGAGAGCGTCGAGGGCGCGAAACCGCGGCTCGACGCGGCGAGCGCGCTCTTCGCCGCGATGGGCCACGGCAAGCTCGTCTTCGACGTCACGGCCGAGGGCGGCATGGTGCGGGGCGAGGGCCTGTTCTACGGGGCGAGCCACGCCGAGAAGTACGGCAAGAAGGTCCGGCACAAGCAGCCCGTCGACTCGTTCGCGGCGGGCTTCTCGGCGGCGGCGGCGAGCCTCGCGTTCCCCTCGGACTGGGGGCATTTCGAGGCCGAGGAGGTCACGTGTGTGGCGCGGGGCGACGGGGCTTGTGCCTTCACGCTCGCGCGTCGCCCGGAGCGGCCGCGGCTCGGCATCGCGGTCACGCGCCAGGTCGTCTCGGGCTTGCCGCTCAAGCCGCCGCCGCTCGACGCGCCGAACTCGCAGTACCCGCACGCCATCCCCACGGCGATGCGGGTGATCCGGAACCTCGTGGCGACCGAGGAGGGCGTCGTGCGGGCGTTTGGTGTCCGCCTCGCGCTCGTGCCGGTGGGGTACGTCAATCAGATCACGTTCGACACGATGCACCTCCTCGAGAGCCGCACGCCGGAGCTCGTGCCTGTGTACGCGTCGCTCGTGCGTGAGGCGGCGCAGGCGGGGGCGTTCCATCTGCTCGGTGGGGTGCTCGCGTCGCCGGAGTGGTCGATCTCGTCGAAGGCGACGGGGTCGGTCGAGCATCGATTGGAGAAATTGCTCTCGATCGCGCGGGTGCTCGGCTGGGGCCGCTGGTATTCGGTCGAGTTTTTCCCGGGCCAGTCGCTCGTCGTGCGGAGCCCGACCACGCAGGAGAGCATCTATTACGGCACGCGTTATGGCGCGTCCGTGCGCAACCGCCTCTTTTTCCAGCAGGGCGCGGTGCTCGCCGTGATGCAGCTCCTCCACCGTGTGGATTTCGCCGCGGCGAACCCGATCAGCGCCGCGTCGTATGCGGCGCTCTTCGGCGGGGGCGGCGGGCGCTTCCACGTGGAGGAGACGCGCTCGCCGCTGCGGGGGGACGATATGTGCGAGATCGTGGTCGAGGCTTTGAGCGAGCGCTGAGCGGCCTCAATAAACCGTCGCGTAAAGCATGTTGATGCACATCTCGTCGCCCGTCCCTTCGCCGAAGACGGTCGTCTCCGTGCGCCCGCGCGTGTCGTAGGCGCACGTGATTCCGATCGAGCTGTCGGCGCTCACCTCCAGGGGCGTCTCGTTCCACCACAGGTCTTGCCAGTGGAAATCCCAGCGGTCGACGTCGGTGATGCATTGCTCGCCGGACGGCGATTTCGCGACGCTCCTCAGCGTGCGGCCCGCCATGTGCATGTGGGGCAGGGCGCCGAAGACGCGCAGCCCGTTGAAGCTGGGCAGGTTGAATTGCTGGGCGACCCACGACAGCGGCAGCTCGCCCTTGGCCTCCGTGCGCTCCTGGCCGGGCGGCAGCGAGAGCTCGAAGGCCCCCGTCGGCACGAGGAACGCCGGCGTGAGCGCGGGGTCCTTGGCGAGCGCGAGCTTCACCTTCGATCGGTCGGTGAAGGGGCCTCCCATGGCGGGGACGTTGTAATGCATCTGCAGCACGAGCTTGCGGCCGGCTCCATAACGGATCCCCGTGCCCTCGGGGAGGAACGTGGCGCCGCTGCCCGGGGCCCACGCGGCGATGATCGAAGACCCCTTCACGCCGGAGCCGCCGAAGCACGTGTACCCCGGCCCGTCCTCGGCTGCGTCCATGGCGGCCGCGTCGGCCTCGGCATTCGCGTCGGCGAGGGAGAAGAGCACGACGTGGTGCACGACCTTCCGGTCCCCCGGCTGGATGTCGTATCCGGTCATGAACGCGTCGGCGTCGATACCCGGATCGATGATGAAGCAACGATAATCGTCCGGTTTGTCGTCGGCGGGCTTCGGCGTGTAATCGACGCCGATGTCGAACTCCACGATGTCGCCCGAGAGCGTGGGGACCTCGTGCGCGGGCGGCGGGGGCGCGTCCGCGGGGTCGCCGAGGGGCGCGCCGGCCCGAGACCAGCTCTCGAAGAGCGCGATTTGCTCGTCGCTGAGCCACCGCGCGTTCTTGAAGGTGTTGCACGAGCCGTCGTTGTTGACGGGCATGGGCGGCATCGTGCGGGCCGCGACCGCCGCCGCCATCGCGGGGGCCATCTCGGCCGCGACGTCGGCGTCGGTGAGGGAGAAGCCTCCGATGGCGCCCTCCTGATGGCAGCTCGCGCATTCTGCGTTCACGAGGGGCGCGATGTCCTTGTAATACGTGGGCCCGGTGGCCTCGTTCGTCGTGCGGCCCGGATCCTCGGTCCCGCTGCAGCCGGTGAGGGCTACGAGCCCGACCAGCGCGGAAATGGTGAAGCCATATTTTTGCATGCTGTCCTCCCTCGCGTGAATCGCTTCGGACGGGAGCAGCATGTCATTTCTGGAGAGCGCGCGCGACACGTTCCGCGATGAATTCCCGGGAGGCTCAGCGGATTTGCCTCCGTCCCGACCGCGTGCCCGAGCGCGGCGCTACGGCGTCGGCCGACCCATCGAGAACGACCGCCCGATTTTGATCGGGAGGTCATCACAATCGAGCAGATCCCCCGACTCCGGAGGAGCCCAGCCCTCCGGCAGCATGCTCGCGTAGATCGCGCGCGCCAGGGCGAGCCCGTCGAGAGCGGCCTCGATGAAGTCGGCGCCCATGCCATGGCGAATGGGCGTGGTCTCGGCTGGACCAAAAGCGAAGGGGCATTTCCATGTGCCGCTCTCTGTCGGGTAGGGCTCGTAGACGGTGAGGAGAAGCTCGGCGGCGGCCCCGGTTTCGTCGGGACGGGCGAGCTTTCGGGTCGCGAAGACCTCCAGGCTTCCCGGGTTGCTTTCGGGCGGTGGGATTTCGGGCGGCTGAAGAGGCAAGGGCCCCTCGGCCTTCGCGGGCAAGCCGCAATCGCGTGATCCTTGCCAATGACCTGTCTTCGACCAGCTCGTCGTTTCGAAGGTGAGGCGCGCATAGGTCAGGCAGTGCAGAAATGCACGGATGAGATCGAACCCGCGCGCCCTCACATTTCTAGGTTTGATGGGTGGTTCGAAGTCGAACACGCACACCCAGTCCCAGGGGTCTTGTTCGAAGGGCTGGAAGATGGTGAGGACCACCTCCTTCTCCTCCTCGCCGCCCCCCTCGTCGGTGTACCGCAGGGTCCGTGTCGTCAGGATGTCCATCGGGTGCGCTGTGGCGTCAGTTCGGCTCGGCGCCACGGGCCGCCGCGCTCCACCCAGTTCATGGCGCGGAGCTCCACGCAGACGTCCGACGCGCGACCCTGCGATACCGCGGAGCGGTCCACGAGCCCCTGACCCGCGGAAGAGCGATGATGCGGTGTCGAGCTCAGGCGGTTGCGGGGCTCTCCGCGGCATCGCGTCGGGCTCCATCGGCCGGCTGCGGTGAGCCCGGCGCCGACGCGGGAGAGGTGCTCCGTCGAGCGTGACCGCTCCTGCAGCGAAGCGGGCGGAATTGGCAGGCGCTTGCACCACGTCCTGCACCATCGCGGGTGCGTTTTCCGGCGCCCGAGCCGTCGCCCGCGCGGGCGTATGCGCTTCAAGGCGTGGTTTGGGGCGCGGGCGTCTCGGGCGCGGCGGCGGCGCCGGCTCGGCTCGTCTTGCGCCACGGGATCGTGAACAGGGCCGTCTTCTCGCGGTCCTTGAGGATGCTCTGGATCGTGCCCAGCGCCGACTCGCGGACCTGCGAAAGCTCGGACTTGTAGAGCGTGAGGGCGACTTTGCCGCTCTGGAGCGCGAGGCGCGTCTTGTCTTCGTTCTTGTCGGCCTTCGAGAACTCCGCGAGCTCCTTCGTCAGCTTGTCGAGGAAGGCCACCCGGAGCGGATCGTCCACCGGGAGGGTCTGGAGGTTCGAGATGGCCGCGCTCGTGCGCTCCGTGAACGTCGCGGCGCCGAGGCGGCGGAGCGCGGAGGGCGCGTCGGGCAAGAGGGTGAGCGCATCCTCGGGGCTCTTCACGGCGATCGTTCGCCGTAACTCGGTATAGATATCCACCACATCGAGCTTCTCGGCGTCCTCGATGGCGCGCGCCCGGATCTGATCGTCCTCGGCGCTCTGCAATGCAGCCCGGCGGGCGTCGATCTCCGCGACGATGGCGTTGGCCTCGGCGCCGACGGCGGCGAGGCCGGGATACCGCTGGGCGAGCGCGCCGCACATGGCGCCGCGACGGATGAAATCCTCGCGGTACGTGTCGAGGGGCGTCTCTTCGGTGTAGGTTTGGTAGGTGTTTTTCGCCATGGGAGTCCGTGCTTCCTTGGGTCGAGTGGGGAGCGACGGTACGTCTGCGCACGGTCGGCCGTCAAGGGGTTGGCTGCGGAGGAGCGCAGCCGCGGCCCCTGCGCCCGAGCGATCTGAAAATCTTCGTCACCTCTCCACGTGCGCGGCCAATACCAGGTGAGGAGGGTTGCGACCATGAGAACGGGAGGCCGCGCGGGCGGGCGGTCCGGAGTCCTTGCACGCTTGCTCCAGCTTCGAGACAACATCCGGCGCTTCCTCGCGAGCCAGAGCCGGAAACGTGTCCAGACGAACGAGGAGCTGGAGGACCGCACGCAGGACACGCTCGTGCGCATCGTCGAGTGTTCCGAGCGTTACGACGAGAACGTCAGCGCGCTGGACAAGTGGGTGATGGGCGTCGCGCACAACGTCGATCGGGAGCAAGCGCGTGCGCGGCGAACCCGTGACGCGTGCACGTCGAGCATCGAGGACGCGGAGGGGCTCGGGAGCGAGCTGTCGCCCGAGGAGCAGGCTCACTATCGCTACCTCGCGGAGAAGCTCGCGCGCGCCATCCAGGAGTTGCCGCTCGATCTGTTCGAGGTCCTCTGGCTCGTGGCGATCGAGGAGCGATCACACGAGGAAGCGGCGCGCCTTCTCGGCATCTCCGAGGCCGCCTCCAAGAAGCGGCTGGAGCGCGCGCGGGGCTTCCTTCGTGAGCGGATGCGTATCACGCAAGACGACCTCCATGCGGCCCTGCCTCTCGTGTGGCTCGTCGGCGACGAGCGCGCCTCGTGGCTCCAGCGGTGTCGAACGTTGGCCCGGCGCCTATGGCGTCTCCGTCCTGGCCGTGGGGCCGTCACGGTGGTTCTGTTTGGGCTCTTTCCGTGGCCGAGCCCGGCGCCTGCGCTCGCGCGGACGGGGCTCGGAGTTCGGGAGCCGGTGGCGCTCGTCGCGGAAGAGACAAGGCACGATACGGAGGATGCCGTGCGCGGTCCGGGTGCGGCGCTCGTGCCAAACGCGGCAGCTCTTCTGCCCGCGCGCCCTGCTCTTCCTGTCGACGCGGCGCAGCGCCGCACGCAGCCGGTTCCATCGCCGACAGCTCCAGTGATCGATACGACCGGACTCACGCTGATGCGTCGTGGAAACCGCTGACCGTTGACAGCAAGCGGAGACGTCTGGTCGCCTTCCGGGAATGGCGTCTCCGTGTGCACGAACCCTCCTCACCCTCGGGCTCCTCGGCTGCGCGACGCTGGCGCTCGTCCCGCTCGGCTGCTCCGCGGCCACGATCCACGACCGCGCGGACGACCGCCCGCGTGTCCCCGCCGCCACCGCGGAGCGTGTACGCGCGTGTGTCGACGAGCTCGGCGGCGAGCTTGGAACTGGCTATTACACGTTCGACGCCACGGTGAAGGTCGACGAAGAGGGCCGCGTGGTGGATGTCAAGAGCAAAGGCGTGCCCCATCCGGAGCTCGCGATATGCATGCGGATCGCGTTGCGAAGCATGACGGTCCCGGACGAGCTCCTCCGGGTGCGCGCGCTGCGCGTGGCCGAGCCGGCCGCGAAAACGAACGGGCAGGGGCCGGACGAGCCTGGGCTCGTCGGCCACCCCGCGGTGGCCGTGGTCGTGGTCGTCGCGCTCGCCGACGTCATCATCGAAGTGGGCACGACCGTCCTCGTGCTGGCCGCTGCGGTGGAGATGACCGGGGAGATCGCGAAGACGGTGCGGAAGGAAGACGATGATCCGTGTCAAGAGCCTCTGAACGACTGCCTCGACTCGGCGCGACAAAGCAAACCGGGGAGTGTATGGAGACATTCGATATGCCTCGCGTGCCACGCAAAATGCAAGGGGAACGGCAAATGGCCCGACAAGATCATGATGTCCAAATGGGAGAGATGTAAATGAGCGGTGAGCGGGAATCCGGCGGAGACATGGTGGGGGAGGAGTTGGCGTTCTGCAACGCCAGCGGCCGCCTCTTGGTCAAGTCTCTGGACAAGGAGCGAAGCTTCGCCCAGGGCGTGGACGACTTCCGCCGGCTCGAGGCGGAGTTCGTGGTGCGTGGATGCGACACTGACTTCCACGTGCTCGAGACGAGGCGACGCATCGCCGAGCTGATCCTCACGCTCGCGCAATCGAAGCGCCCCCCCCTCGAGGTCTGCCGCGAGGCCTGGAAGGACATGGTTCGCCTCGGCTTCTCGAACAGGGAACGAGAATATACCATGAGCTGGTTTTATGCGGACTGCTGTCGGTACGACGAGAACCCCGAGGAGGGGCTCGCCGTGCTTTTACCGCTCATCGCGGAGCTCGAGCGGGGGCTCGAAGAAGCGAGGGCGACGCAGAGCGACACGGAATTTTTCGAATACCACCTCGAACCCCTGCACAAGCTCCGTGACGAGCTCCTGGCCCAGCAAAGGGGCGAACCCATTCCGGGGAAAAGCACGCGGCGGCTCGACGAGGCGCGCCGGTGATCGATACGACCGGACTCACGCTGCTGCGTCGTGGGGACCGCTGACCGTTGACAGCCAGCGGAGACGTCTGGTCGCCTTCCGTGGATGGCGTCTCCGTGTGCACGAACCCTCCTCACCCTCGGGCTCCTTGGCTGCGCGCCGGCGGCGCTCTTGCCGCTCGGCTGCGGTGCCAAGATTCGTTATCCCGTGCAGCAGGAAGACCGCCCGCGCTTGCCGGACGCGACGGCGGAGCGGCTGCGCGAATGTGTCGATGAGTTCGGCAGTGCCCTTCCCCGAGGGCAATTCACGTTCGCCGCCGCGTTGACGGTCGACGAAAACGGCCACGTGGTGGATGTCAAGAGCAAAGGCGTGCCCCATGAAGAGCTCGCGATATGCATGCGGATCGCGCTGCGAGCCATGACCGTCCCGGAGGAGCTCGTCAGGCTGCGCGAGCTGCGTTTGCCCGACTCGCCCGCGTCGACGAACGGGCAGGCGGCGGCCGAGCGTGGGCTCGTCGGGCACCCGGGGGCGCTCTTGGTCGTGTGGATCGCGCTCGCCGAGCTCGTCATCGAGGTGGGACCCACCGCCGTGGCGATCGTCGCGGCGGTGGAGATGACCGGGGAGATCGCGGAGGCGGCGAAGCGGCGGCCCAATCCGAACCTGAACCGCTGCCTGGATGCTGCCGCGGGTGGAGAATATATGTGGAAGGAGTTTTGTCGAGCAGTAGCGGAGAAATTGCCGGATCCATACGATGCGCAGGAATGCTGGAGCAAGACATCAATGAGCGAGCAAGAGAAGCGAAACTGGTGCCGGAATCTATTCGGTAGGTGAAACATGCCCGCTAGCGCGAAAACAACGAAGACCAAACGAATACGATGGATCGCCGAGCGCCGTCTCGAGCGACGCGACGCCGTCGGGGGCATCGTCGTGGTCCGTATCGGCTCCCCTGAATGGCCCCCTGGCGCCGAGGAGTGGAGATGCCCGTATGTCATCGAGGGATTGGGCGATGACTCGATTCGATTTGGTCACAGCAACGAGTCCATGGCCGCGCTCCAAAACACCATTCAAGGCATTCACTACGACCTCGAGCGAAGCGGGATTCCGCTTCGATTGGAAGGGGCTAGAAAAGATTATACGGGGTTTTCCCCGTTCGTGACCTGGACGTACGGGCGCGCGTTTCAACAACGGCTCGAAAAAATGCTCTTGGACGAAGAAACGAAGCTCGTCGACGCCAAGTGCGAGCGCCGTGAACGTCAAGAGGCTCGCCGCAAGGCGAAGGCAAAGCCGCGAACGGAATGACATCTCCTGCACCTACGCGGCTTCGTCGTCGAGACCGCTGACCACGACCCCGCGGCTCTGCTCGCCGGTCCTTGTCAGGTTTGTCCCGTTCCTGTACCCTCGCCGCATGCGTTACCTCCTCGGCATCCCGCTCGTCCTCCTCGCCTCCGCGGGCGTCGCGCAGGCTGATGAGAACCCTCCGCCGAAGAACTCCGCCGCGCTCGACGAGACCTTGCAAGGCGCGCGCTTCACGGCGCTGGTCTCGAAGGGCGACCGGGAGCGCGCCGCGGGCAAGCTCGCCGAGGCCGTGATGGCGTACGCGGAGGCGTTCAAGATGAAGGACGACCCGATCGTCGGCGGCCGGCTCGGGGCCCTGCTCGTTTTGCTCGGCAACCCGATACAGGCCGCGGATCTGCTGCTCGACGCGATCGACCGCGGGCAAGGCGTATCGGCCGAGGAGCGGCACGCGTGGCTCACGGCGTACGACAAGGCGCGCGCCGAGGTGTGCCGGCTGGAGGTGACGGTGAGCGAGGCGCACGCGCGGGTGACGCTCGACGGGGCGCCGAAGAACCGCGACGGGCTGACGGGGTTCACGCTTTTCGTGCCGCCCGGCGCGCACGAGCTGCGGGCGAGCTTGAAGGGGTTCGAGGACGCGGTGATCGATTTCAACGCGATCAAGGGCGGGACGATGCAGTACACGCTCGTGCTGCGGGCGCTGCCGACGTTCACGCCGATCGAGACGCCCGAGCGGCTCTTGCGGCGGCGCAAGGTCGACCTCGCCGCGAACCCGGAGCTGCCGCCGGAGGACGAACCGCCCAAGGCGGAGCCGATCCGCGGGGGCGTGGAGGGGGAGGAGGCGCGGAGCGAGGGGCGGGGATCGGTGTACGCGGGGCCGGTCATGGTGTTCGGGGTGATGTCGTGGACTCCCGCGGTGGGGCCCGTGATTGGCGCGAGGTATCGGCCGAACGCCTGGTTGTCGATCGGGGCGGAGGGGCGAGCCGCGTGGCTCCCGACAGGGGTAGGCGGAGCGCCGATCAGCGCGATGACGGCCGGGGGGCTCGCGACGTTGTGCGGGCACTACAAGTGGGCCTTCGGGTGCGCGGTGGGGCACCTGGGCATGTTGCGGATGGTGGCCTCGGAGGCGAGCTTCTTGCCGGAGGAGTTCGTCTACTTCAGGCCTGGGCTCGGCGGCCGGCTCGGGGCAAAGGCTCGCCTTGGGCGGAGCTATTCGCTGGAAGGGTCCTTCGAGATCCTCGGCCTGCCGAGCGGTGTCAAGATCGGATTGCGCGATGAAATCATCGCTTCTCAACCCCCTGTCATGATGAGTGTCCAGGTGGGCGGCGGATGGGAGTTTTGAACATGAAAAAGACGATGGCGCTTCTGTTTACGGTTGGCTTTGTGGTCGTCGGCGCGTGCTCGGCGCCGGAGGAATTCGGCCTCGTGGAGTGCAACCCCGACCCGTTTGCGGTCTACAACCGGTGCGTCGATCCGGAGCCGGACGCCGGCACGGACGCGGCCGACGCGGGCGACGACGGCGATCTCGGCCTGGATGCGACCGCCTCCAACGAGGATCCGACGTCCTGCCAGGGCGGCGCGGGCCGATGCGTGCCCGTCCCGGAGGGCGGGGAGCAGCAGGCGGGGCTGTGGAGCAAGGAGCCGATCGCGCTCTTGGTCGCGACGACGCCGAAGAAGGGGGATCCGCCGCTCGTGTGTCCCCCGGGCATGGTCGAGCAGTTCCGCCTCCATGCCGACCTCGACGCGCCGCCGGCCGAATGCGAGCCGTGTGAATGCGGGCCCTCCTCGGGGACGTGCACGGAGCTTCCGGCGTCGATCGAGGTGCGCGCGGGGACGTGCGCGGAGAGTGGAGTGATGTCCGTCCCTTTCGACGGACCCGCCGGGTGGGACGGCTCGTGCACCAGCGCGAACGCTCTTCCGGCGGGGGCTGATTGCGGCGGGGAGCCGTGCGCGCAGTCGGTCGTGGTCTCCGCGCTGCCGGGGCCGACGACGGAGGAGCCGTGTCAGCCGGTGAAGGCGACGCCGGATTTCACGACGAAGACCGAGTGGAAGACGGCGATGCTCGGGTGTACGGCGAACCTGGATGATGACTCGTGCAATTCGACGAAGAAATCGTGTGTGGCGGATCCGGGCCTGCCGTATCTGCAATGCGTGCATCGGGAAGGGACGTTCTCGCCGGAGGATTGCCCGATGAATTATCGTTTTGCCTGGTACGTGGGGTCTCCGGAGGACGTGATCGACGATCGCGGGTGCGAGGACTGCGCGTGCGGGCCGCCCGAGGGAGGCGGGTGCAAGGCTTCGATCCGACTCTACAACGACGAGGCGTGCACGTCACAGTTCGAGCAAGGCGGCCTCGCCTCCGGTTACGAAAAATGTATCAACGTCGTCACGCCCGGCCGAGCCATCGGCGCGAAGGCGATCACGGACCTCGAATATGTGCCGGGCGCGTGCGCGAGCGGCGGGGGGACGCCGCGGGGGCTCGCGGCGGAGGATGCGAGTCGGGCCGTGACGTTTTGTTGTCTTTATTCGCTCTATATCGACATCCAGTGACGGCGAACATCGCCAGCGTGAAGGGTGGCTGCCCCGCGGCCCCTCTCTAAAAATTCTCCCTACCTGTGTCACCGGGTCCGCTCCCTCGCCAATACGAGAACTGAGGACGCGAGGAACGCGACTCGTTTCCGTACACGTGTCCCGAGGGAGGTCTCCATGCTCGCCCTGGATGATGCACCTACGCCCGCCCCGATGGGCGACCCAGATGACGAATGCGCGACGCAGGTATGGAAAGGCTCGTCGATCGGAGCCGGCGGCGCCAGGAAGGAGGGAGCTCGGGCGAGCACGCCGTCCGGCGCCGTCGCCTCGGATTCACGAGCCTCCAGCACGGGCGCGCCTGCCCAGTCGAAGCACGTTTCCTACGGTGGACGTGTCTGGGCGCGTCTTTGCGACAATGCGCAGCGATTCGCCGACGCGATGGCGTATGTGTTCTTCGGTACTCCGTGCCTCTCCAAATGCCTTCCGCCCGTTCCGCCGTTGCGGTCGGCTTTCGTGACGCAAGTGTCGCACGGGGTGATCCCGGATCAGGAGTACGCCGAGTACATGCTCCTATCCCTCGTCCGGGCCCCTCGCGTGTACCAACGCGCGGCTGTCGAGGTGGCCCATCACGCCCTCGTCGCGCGACGGGACGGAGACACCGCATATATGGACTTCGTGGTCCATTTCGCGCTGTCCCGTATGGCGCCAGATAGGGAGGGGCGGGTCACGACAGAGCGCTTGCGTGATCGGCTCTGTCACATGTCCTATGCGCGGGAGATCGCGCCGGCCCTGATCCGACTGGAGCAGCGAGGGCTCGTGGCGCTGCTGTTGCAGGACCCGAATGGGGATCCGATGCGGGAGATCCTTCGGGAGGGAATCATTGCAGTGGAGCTGCGATGCCAGCCATGAAGACGCGAGACCTTCCCGCGCCGGATCCGCGTGTCGAGACGGAGCTCATGCTGTGCAGCGACGGCTCGATCTACATAAACAGCCACGATGTCTCGCAGGAGATGTACGCGGGACGGGCGATCTTCGTTGGTTACGCGCTCCATCAGCGCGAGATCGCGCGGCGTGGGCGCGAGGGGCTCCTCACCTGGGCCATGCGCGCGCCTCTGGGGTTGGGGAGCGACGGGCGAATCTATGTGCCCGAGGCCGAGGTGGCCGAAGGCGATAGGGGCAAGCGGCGGGTGTTCCGTGGGTTCCAGGCGACCGCCGCGGAGAAGGCGCGAATGGTCGTGGAGCTGCATCGAATGGCGTTCAATGTGAGCTGTGTTCGCCTGAACACGGAAACGTAAAAACTCCCACCAAGCCCGTTGAGGCGCGCGTCTCCCTCGCTGTATCCTCCCCCCAATGGACTACGTCATTCGGCCTGGTGACACGCTGAGCAAGATCGCGTCCCGCAATGGCGTGACCGTCCGCGACATCGTCTCGGCCAACCCGCAGATCACCAACCCGAACGCGATCTCCATCGGACAGCGCATCTCCCTGCCCACGAACGCGGGCGGCGACACGGGCGGCGGCGGCTCGGGCGGCGGCGGCACCAGCAGCGCGAACCCCGCGTCGAACACGCGTCCCACGACCTCCGAGGGAAACGGCGCCGTCAGCTCGAACCCACCGCTCACCTCGCCGAACAGCGACTGGACCCTGCCCGGTGAAGGCCTCGCCCTCAAGCTCGTCCCGTCCGACTTCGACGCCGCCGCGCGTGAGCTCGGCTGCGAGTCCGCTGCCGTCCGCGCGGTCGCCGAGGTCGAGTCCGGCGGGCGCAGCGGCTTCGATGCCCAGAAGCGGCCCAAGATCCTCTTCGAGGTCCACAAGTTCCGCAAGCACACCGCGCGAAGGTACGACCAGACGCACCCGCACCTCTCCGCCCCGTACGACAGCCCGCGCCGCAGGGAGAGTTATCGCAAGGACCAGTGGGCCGTTCTGCGCGAGGCCTTCGCGCTCGACCCCGAGGCCGCCGCGAAGAGCTGCTCGTGGGGCATGTTCCAGGTGATGGGCGAGAATTACGAGATGTGCGGCTGGCGCAGCGTCCGCACCTTCGTGGAGGACATGTTCGTCTCCGAGGCGCAACACATGCGCGCCTTCCTCGGCTTCTGCCGCGACAAGCGCCTCACCCGCCACCTCATCACGAAGAACTGGGCCGCCTTCGCGCTCGGCTACAACGGCGAGGACTACGCCTCGAACCAGTACCACACCAAGATGGCCGAGGCGTACCGCCGCTACGCCCGTCGAAGTTGAGCCCGGAGCCTCCCCCGTCGCGCCCTCGATCTGATAGGTTCGGCCCCGATGGACGTCGTCTCCACCTGCCCGCTCCGCGTCTCCACGCGGACCTGGACCACGGCGCGTGGCGCCCCCGTGCTCACGGTCGCGTGCAAAGCCACCTACGTGCTCCTCCCCGGCACGTCCCAGCTCGCCCCCGAGCAGGAGCCGATCAACGAGGAGGACAACTACTGGGACGACGATCCCGCCCGGAGCCTCCACGCGCCGAGCGACCTCGCCCCCTACAAACCCTGCGCCGACGTCGTCCTCGTCGGCCACGCCTTCGCGCCCGGTCGTGTCCCCGTGCCGTCGTTCCACGTGCGTTTGATCGTGGGCGACATCGACAAGTCGATCGAGGTGTCGGGGGATCGGCTGTGGGCCGCCGACGGGACGATCCAGGACATGGGCCGCATCACGCGGATGCCGCTCCGCTACGAGCGCGCAGGCGGCGGGCCAGGGACCTGGAACCCGGTCGGCGTCCGCTGCAATGGCCCGGGGGACGGATACGGCAGGATCCCGCTGCCGAACCTGCTGCCGCCCGGCAAGACCCCCACGCGCCGCGGCGAGTTCGTCGAGCCCATCGGGTTCGGCCCCCTCGCGCCGACGTGGCCCACGCGTATGGAGAAGCTCGGCGCCTACGCCGGCATCTGGGACCCGCGGCGCTGGCACGAGAGGGCCCTGCCGGAGGGCTTCGACGCGTCCTTCTTCAACGTGGCGCCGCGTGATCAGAACGTGAGCGAGCTGCGCGGGAACGAGCGCATCGTGCTCGAGAACCTGCACCCCGAGCACGAGCGGCTCGCCACCAGCCTGCCAGGGCTCAACCCCCGCGCCGTCGCGGAGCGCGCCCCCGGCCGGCGCGAGGAGATCACGCTCACGGCCGATTCGATGTGGATCGACACCGAGCGGGGCCTCTGCACGCTCGTCTGGCGAGGACGGCTGAGCCTCGCGCACCCCCACGAGCAGGGGCGGATCACCGTGAGCCTCGAAGAACCCCGCGCCGCCGCGCCGCCGCCCGCGCCGCCCGCCGCGCCGCCCGCGCCCGCGAGCGAGAAGCCGCGGCGGCCCCTCACCATGACCATGGACCCGTCGGAGGCGACGATCGTCCGGCCGATCGAGGCCGCACGGCAGGTGATGCCCTTCATGCAGGGCGCGCCCGAGTCGGCCTCGCCGGGCTCCGTGCGTCCGCCGAGCGCGCTCGCGGGTTTGCCCTTCGCCTCCCTGACGCCCGCGACCCCAGCCCCGCCCGCGGTCGCGCCCGCGCCGCCGAGCGCGCCCCCGGCCCGCTGGCCGTCGTCGCCCGACCTGCCCGTCATGGCGCCGCCGCCGCCCGCCCCCGTGCCGCCCGCCCCGGCGTGGACCCCGAGCCCGCCGAGCGCGGTCGAGTCCGCCGCGCGGGTCTCGATCGGGCAACGTGTCGTCGCCGAGAGCGTGCCGTCCGCCGTCGAGCCGGTCGCCGTCGAGCCCGCCCCGCCCGCGCCGAGCGTCTCGCCGCGGAGCGCGCCCCGGTTCTCGCCGACGGACCCGTACGTCGACCTGCTCTGGTTCGACAAGGCCGCGCCCAAGCGGGTGCGCGCGCAGGCGAGCTTCGCGAGCGAGCTGCGCGACGGCGAGAGCCAGGGCGCGTGGCTCACGCTCGAAGACACGCAGCAGCCGAAGCAAGAGATCAAGGATCGGCGCGATGTCCTGCGGGTGCTGCGGCGTGTCCAGCCGGTCGACGCCGACGGCGTGTCGCGCGTGATGGTGGAGTCGATCGACGAGGAGGGGGCGATCACGCCGCCGCTCGTGGTGGTCTCGGGCGAGGTGCAGCTCTTCTTCCACGAGGTGCAGACGCTGAAGGCGACGATCGCGGTGACGTCGCCGCTCGCGGGGGCGGACAAACGGCTGCGCGAGACGCTCGACGCGGCGAACGAGCTGGTGGGGTCGGACTGGAAATGCACGGCGCTCGCGGCCGAGGGCATGACGATCCGGCTGCGCGAGGCGTTCGTGCAGGCGAACCGGACGTTGCCCACGAATTACCTCGACCAGAACGTCGAGCGGGTGCTGCTCGAACAACGCAGCTATCAGAAGCGCGTGATCCTGGGGGAGAAGCGCATCCGGTCGGCGATGGTGCCCGAGGGCGCGTCGGCGGCGATCCCGTGTTATCTGTCGGAGGAGCTCGAGGCGAAGCTGCCGCTCTTTTCGCGCTTCCGCGCCGTGGTCATCGCCGAGGCGCGTGGGCAGCAGGATCAGTACGAGACGAACCCGCTCGCGCTCGTGGCGCTGGCGCTCGGGCGCGTGCTCTCGATGCCGGGTAGGCGCTGAACGTCAAGCCGGGTAGGGGATCGTCCGCCGGGCCGAGGTGCGCAGGTTGACGAGCGCGATCGTGCCGGCCTGGTCGCGATAATAATGGTCCGTCAGGTCGCCGAGGATGACCTCGAGGATGAGGCGGACGGCCTCGTCGTCGTCGAGGTCGTCCACGAGGATCTCGTAGGCGCATTCGAGGACGCGGTCACGCGGCTCGAGTATGGGGATCTTGATCACGTCGACGGGCAGGGGCTCGCCGCCCGTTTTTTCGAGGCGGGAGATCACGTGGTATCCGGGCGGGGGCACGTCGGCGTACGCGCCTTCGTAGGTCGGTCGGGTCATCGTGGGTTTTTCCGGGTATGAATCGCGATCAGCGCTTCATGTACCTGCTGTTGGCAGGGTTGTAATAGTAGTTGTCCGGGTTCTGCCTGGCCCAAGGCGGCGGGTTGCCTCCCTGCGCCGCGCGCTCGGCGATGGTTTGTCCGCCCTGCGGGACGGGCTTCGGCGCGGTGGGCGCGCTGGGCGCGTCGATGCGCGGGGCGTTGGGCACGTCGGGCGTGGTGGCGCGCGGGACGGTGGGGACGTCGGGCGTGGTGGCGCGCGGGACGGTGGGGACGTCGGGCGTGGTGGCGCGCGGGACGTTGGGCACGTCGGGCGTGCCTGTGCGCATGCCGCGGACGTTGTTCCGACCCGTGCGGAGCATCAAACCCGTCTCGTAGGTCGCGCGGACCCCCTCGATGGTGTCGGTGATCGCGTGATCCCTGCCTAACAGATAGGCCGAGCCCTCTTCGAGCCCGACGAGCCCGAGATCGATCCCCGTCAGGATGGCGTCGGTGCGCACGGCCTTCCACCCGAGCGCCCGCCACGCGTAGACGCCGGAGAGGACGCCGAACACGAGGCCCGCCTTGTCGACCCACCACATCGTGTCGTCGAGCCATTTGGGGATTTCGCCCGACCACTGATCCCGGGGGATGATGTCCACCTTGGGGCCGCCGATCCCGACCGTCTTGGCCCCTTCGATGATCTTGCCGCTGCAGGTCGTCTCGTCCTCGACGCGCGCCGCGTTCAGTTGCTCGATGAAGACCGTCTCGCTGCCCGTGGCGATCACTTTGCCCGGATGCGCGCTCGATCGAATGGCGTAGTCCGCACCGACGAGGGCGCCGATGGGGCCGAGGAGCACGGCGCCGAGCAGGGCCCAGCCGTATTTCGTGATCGGCGGGTCCCCGCAAGCGAGGGGATCGTGCACGCGGGCCGCCGCAGGCAAGCCCGCGCCGATGAAGACGGTCGCGGCACCTTCGGCGATCACCCCCGATTTGGATCCACCTAACTTTCCTAATAAGCCTCCGAGGGTGTAGCCCGCCGCCGCGCCCCCCAGGACCGAGGACAGCGCCCCGAAGATCGCCGCGGCGAGGAGGAGGCCCGTGCCCGCCGTCGCGATGATGGTGACCGCGATGATCGCGCCGACGACGACCCCGACCGCGATGCCGACGAGGGCGCCGAAGAGCGAGGTCGAGTGCTCGATGGGATCTCCGACACGCGCTGCATTCGGGGTCTCGCTCATGGGCGTCGTCCTCCTCGGTGCTCTTCGTTCAACGCGCGGCGTCTTCGGTCGGTCGCAATCGGACGGTGGCGAGCACGCGCTCGAGCTCGTTCGAGCACGCGTCCGCGACACGCGCGAGGCTCACGGCCGTGATGGTGACGAATTTGCCCCGCGCGGCGAGCGTGACCTGGTGCTGGAACAAGTCGGCCTTGCCGTCGCGGAAGGTCGAGCGGACCGAGAGCGCCCGCGTCCCGGCGACGACGCGCTCGGCGCGGCCCTCGAGCGCGAACCAGGGGAGGCGCTGCGAGAGGTCCTTGACCTGGCCGTCCACGAAATCGTCGAGCGTGCGCCCATCCTGATCGGCGCGCGAGACGAGCACCTTGAACTCCTCCGGGCTCGGGTCGGGGCCGAGCACGTTCAAGGAGCGGTCGCACCAGCCGCTCGGCAACAAAAAGACCGCCTCGTCGATCGTGTACTCGCTCATCGCTTTCGAAACTTGATGCCCGAGAGGACCTGTTCGAGATACGCGTCGCATTGCGGCGCGAGCTTCACGAGGCTCGACGCGGTGAACGTCAAGACCTCGCCATAATAAGGCAGGTAGACCTGGTGCTGGTACATCGTCCCGCCATGCACCGGCCATTGCAGGCGCGCCTCGAGCCCCACGAGCGGCCCCACGGTCCGCGCGCGCTGGCCGAGGACCTTGAGCTTGGGGATCTGCTTGCCGAGCTCCTTGAGCTTGCCGAGCACGAAGGGCGCGACCTCGTCACCTTCGAGCTTGTCCCGCGTGATCACGATGTTGAAGGGGACACGCTCGCCAGGCGTGCTGACGAAGATGTTCATGGAGCGGTCGCTCCATTCGTCCGGCACGTCGAAGATGAGCTCGTCGGTATGGTACGTGCGCACGCCTCACCTCAAGACATCGGGACGACGAGCGCGTCCGGGTTGCCGGCGACGACGCCCGGCGATCCCGTCGCGAGGACGAGCTGGTTGTCGAGTCCCATCCGGGCGAGCGCCGCGACGAACGCGCCGACCTCGGGCTCGGGGATGTGCAGCTCCGGGGTGTCGATCAGGACGAGCGAGCCTTCGATCCCGGAGCGCAGGAAGGTGACCGCGAAGAGAAGCGCCTGCTTCGCGGTGTCGGAGAGCCCCTCCAGGCCGACGACCGTGCCGCGCGCGTCGGCGAAGCGCGGAACGATGGCGCGTCCGACCTGCTCGACGCCCGCGAGCTGTCGGGTGCGGCAGAGCCTGCCGAACGCCTCCGCGAGCCGCTCGGCGCCACGCGTGCCGCCCTTGTCGTGGAGGCCGAGGTTCGCCTCGGCGATGTACTGCGAGACGAGCGCGTACTTGGCGTCGTCCTGCGTGAGCCGCGCGAGCCGCTCGGCCTCGGGGACGCCGAGCGTGGCGATGCTGGGCGCGCCGCCGCGCGGGATGCGGCGGTTCGCGTGGAAATACTCGACCTTGCTCACGGCCGGATCGACGTCGTACTCGCCGAGGAGCGCGACGAGCGAGGGGTCGTGGTCGATCGACGAGAAGAGGTTCGGCGCGAAGATCGACTCGCTCGAGAGCTCCACGCCCGTCGCGCCGACGCGCGCCCGCTCCTCCTGCGAGAGGACCCAGTCGACGCGCACCTTCGCCGCCGCCTCGCCGGGGCGGACGAAATCGTTCGACGAGCGCTTGAGCCCGTACGGACCGACGTCCTCCTTGGCCGCGATGATCGCCTCGAGCAGGCTCGTCTTGCCGGACCCGGACGGCCCCGTCACCACGACGATGTCGGCCGGGGCGCCCGTCCGCGGGGACGTGAAATCGAACGTGCGGTCCGGCAAGCCGCGGAAGCCGTTCGAGATGAGTCGCTTGATCTTCATCGCTCGCTCTGCCTATTCGCCTTCGTTCGGATTGATGAGCACCTTCGGTCCCTGGATCACGATGCCCTCGGGAAGGATCCGAATGAAGGACTTGTCCCCGACCTTGAGGATGATCTGCTCGTCGCTCTCGATGAGCGTGAACTGCTTCGATTTGTGATAGGCGAAGCCCTCGAGCGAGTGCTGGACGACGTTCTTCTTGATGGCGTGCATCTGGTTCTGGAGCACGGCCACGGTCCGGTCCTTCCCCACGTTTTGCGTGTGGAACCCGACGACGACCTCGAGGTCGTCATTGAGAACGACCGTCGAGCGGTTGTGACGCACGGTGGTGGTCTGGTCGTTCTTGACGAGCGTGCTCATGTCGCGCTCGGCCTGCATGCGCAGGAGCTCCTTGCCCGCCGCGTCCTCGAACATGAGCTCGTTGTATCCGCCGGTGTTCGTGGTCGAGTTGCTCTTCCAGCCGCTCTGCGTCTTGTTGTCCGGCAGCTTGTAGGGGACCTTCTGGAGGTTCGTGTAGACGCGCCCGATGATCACGGGCCTGTCGGGATCGCCGCCGAGGAAATCGACGATCACCTCCTGCCCGACGCGCGGGATGTTCATCCCGCCGAACCCCGCGCCGCCCCAGGGGTGGCTCACGTGGATCCAGCAGGAGCTGTTGTCGTCCATCCGGCTCTCGCGGTCCCAGTGGAAATGAACCCGCACGCGGCCGAACTCGTCGCAATGAATCTCCTCGCCAGGCGGGCCGACGACCGTGGCGCTCTCGACGCCCGTCGCCTTGGGCTTCGGCGTCACGAGGGCCGGCCGGTAGGGCGATTCGGCGCGCCGGGACTCGCAGGCGTGGTGCCACTCGCCGTTGGGCGTGCCCGCGAGCAGGGACTCGACGATGAGAAGCTTCTTGCCCGGGGCGAGGTCGCTGCGCGGGTGGTCCATGAAGCTCGCGACGACGCCGGGCGCGAGGTCGTGGACGTTCGTCTCGAAGGAGACGACGTTGCCGCTGCTCCGCTTGGCGTCGAGGCGCTTGGCGGCGAGCGTGGCCGCCTCGCTCTCGTCCGTGCGCGCCTTGCCCTTGTCGTCCGCGTTCGGCGTGTCCTCGCCGCGATCGACGCCGAACAGGAACGCGCCCGGCGTGTAGTGGAAGCGCTCGAGGCGATCCTCGATGTTCACCCGCGGCTTCGCGGCGCTCGCCGCGAGGTTGTACGAAGGCGGGCGGCGATAGTCGTGATCACGCAGCACGTAGCGGCCGGGGCGAACCCGCTGCCCGACGCGGACGTTCGTCACGTGCTCGCGGTCGGCGACGGTGGGGGTGTCCCGGAACGAGATCACCGGGCGCGGCGCGTTCGCGTGGGGCGCGTCGGAGAGGACGAGCTTGGTCTCGTCGCCGCTCTGCGTGAAATAATACGAGATGCCCGCGTCCTCGAGCATGCGGCTGATGAAGGCATGATCCGACTCGGCGTACTGGACGCGGTACTTGCGCTTCTTGTACGCCCCCTTGTCGATCTTGAGCTCGGGCTCGATGCCCCACTCCGAGAGGATCTGGAGCACGATGTCGGGCTCCGAGAGCTGCTGGAACATGCGGTGGTTGCGCCGCTGCGTGAGGAGCCACAACGTGGGCACGATGTTCAGGCGGTACGTCGAGACGCCCCGCTCCTCGACGCGGACCTGCGAGAGGTCGTTGCAGATGCCCGACCAGAACCGGACGTTCGGGCCGGTATGGAGGACGAAGCGCGCCGGTTGTCCCACGACGGCGTCGAAATCGACGTCGGGGTTTTCACACACGGCGTGGAGCGTGACGTCGAAGATCGAGGACATCCGCTCGTGAATGGTGAATTCCCGGACGTCGAAGACGTCGCCCGAGCTGACCGTGACCTCGAGGTTGCCGCCCATGGTGCTGAACTCCGTGGCGCAAGAAGCAGAGGAGAAGCGGGTGGAGGCGCGTCGCGCCTCACGGACCCCCCAATCTATTCGAAGTCATAGGAATGCGATAGGCTTCTCGCGCGCGGCGCAGCGCGGCAAAGCCACAAACGAGAAGAGCCCCCTCTCCACGCGGAAGAGGGGGCTCTCGGGGGCCCGGAGGCGGGGCGGCTCAGCCCTTCGCCGCCTGGATCCCCTTCACGAGCTCCGGCACCGTCGCGAACAGGTCCGCGACGAGGCCGTAGTCGGCGACCTGGAAGATCGGCGCGTCGGCGTCCTTGTTGATCGCCACGATCACCTTCGAGCCCTTCATGCCCGCGAGGTGCTGGATCGCGCCCGAGATGCCGATCGCGAAGTAGAGCTGCGGCGCCACGATCTTGCCCGTCTGGCCGACCTGCAGATCACTCGGCGCGTAGCCCGCGTCGCAGGCCGCGCGGCTCGCGCCCACGGCCGCGCCGAGCACGTCGGCGAGCGGGTCGAGCACCTGGTTGAACTTCTCCTTCAGCGCGCGGCCACCCGACACGACCACGCGCGCCTCCGTCAGCTCCGGGCGCGCGCTCTTCACCTGGTCGAACGAGACGAACTCGACACGCTCGGCCGCCTTGCTCGGGCCCGCGTACGCCACCGTCTCCACCGCCGACTGCCCGCCCGACGGCTCCGCCGCGGCGAACGCGCTCTGACGCACGCTCACCACCTGGATCGGCGTCGTGATCGAGCAGATGCCGAACGCGTTGCCCGCGAACATTGGCCGCTTGTACCGGAGGTTGCCGTTCTCCGGCGTGACCTCCGTGATGTCGCTCGCGTAACCCGCGCCGAGGCGCGCCGCGACGCGCGGGAGCAGGTCCTTGCCGTAGGCGCTCGCCGTGCCGACCACGACGCCGAAGCCCTTGCCCACGGCCGCCACCGTCGGCGCGTAACGCTCGGCGACGTAGCTCTTCAGCGACGCATCCTCCACCACGAGGATCTTCGCCGCCCCGAAGCCCTGCGCCTCGGCCGCCGCCTTCCCGGCGCCGTCGCCGATCACCAGGATCGAGAACGTGCCACCGAGCGCCGGCGCAGCCTTCTGCGCGAACGTGATCGCCGAGTGTGTGGTCTTCTTGAGCTTGCCCTCGGCAACCTCCGCCACAACGAGAACGTCAGCCATTCTGATTCCTCTTCTCTGAAATGGGGGTTTGTCGTTTGCCGCGGGTCCTCAGAGGACCTTCGCTTCGTTCTTGAGCTTGCCGACGAGATCGCTCACGTCCTTGACCTTGATGCCCGCCTTGCGCGCCGGAGGCGCCGCGAAGCCGTGGTACTGGACCTTGAGCGCCTGATCGGCCGCGAGGTCGGCGAGCTTCACCTCGGCGAGCGGCTTCTTCTTCGCCGCCATGATCGCCGGCAGGGCCGCGAAGCGCACGCCGTCGTTGTACTTGTGGGTCTGCGGCGTCTTCATCGAGTACACGCTCGTCGGCGCCACGATACGGAGGTCGACCGTCACCACGGCCGGCAGCTTCACGCGCAGCGTCGAGACGCCGCCGTCGACCTCGCGGCCCACGAGCAGCGCGCCCGCCTCCTCGCGGATCGTCGCGGCGAACGTCGCCATCGGCCAGTCGAGCAGCTCCGCGAGGATCTGCCCCACCTGGTTCGAGTCGCCGTCGACCGCCTGCTTGCCCATCAAGACGACGTCCGGCTTCTCCTTCTCGACGAGCGCTTTCAGCGCGCGCGCCACGAGGTCACCGTCGAGTTTGTCGTCGGTCGTGTCCACGCGGATCGCTCGATCGGCGCCCGTCGCCAGCGAGGCGCGCAGCGTCGTCTCCGTCTCCTTCGGGCCGAACGTCACGACCACGACCTCACCGGCACGGACCTTCGGCTGCGTGCCGTTCTCCGTGAGCCGCAGCGCGGCCTCGAGGGCGTACTCGTCGAACGGGTTCGGCTTCCACTCGAGCCCGGCGGTGTCGATCTTCTCTCCCGATGCGGGGATCTTCACCTTGTTGGCGTTGTCCGGGTCGGCGACGCGCTTGAGAGGGACGAGGATCTTCACGGTTCGGGAGGCTCCTTTCGGCGGCCAAAGGGTCGGGCCGAGCAGGACGCGCGCCTGCCCGGCGCGTGCCTCAATGACAGCGTTGTCGTTGTGCGTCAAGGAGCCTGCTACCCTGCCGCCCGTGGCCGTCACGACCGATTTTCTCGTCATCGGCAGCGGGATCGCTGGCCTGACCTTCGCCCTCGACGTCGCCGACCAAGGCGAGGTCGTGGTCGTCACCAAGCGCAGCAGCGAGGAGTCGAACACCCGCTGGGCGCAGGGCGGCATCGCCGCCGTCATCTCGCCCGAGGACACCTTCGCGGCGCACATCGAGGACACGCTCGTCGCCGGCGCCGGCCTCTGTCACGACGTCGTCGTCGACATCTGCGTGCGCGAAGGTCCCGATCGGATCCTCGAGCTCATGGAGCGCGGGGCCCGCTTCGACCGCGACAAGGACGGCTCGATCGCCCTCGCCCGCGAGGGCGGGCACAGCGCGCGGCGCGTCTTGCACGTCGCCGACGCGACCGGCCTCGAGGTCGAGCGCGCGCTGCTCGAGCGCTGCCGCGCGCACCCGAACATCCGCATCCGCGAGCACCACATGGCGATCGATCTCATCGTCATGTCGCGCTTCGGCGGCCCCGACGTCTGCGTCGGCGCCTACGTGCTCAACACGGCCACGCGCAAGGACGGCGAGGACGACGCGAAGAGCCACCTCGTCGAGACGTACCTCGCGCGCGCCACGGTCCTCGCCTCGGGCGGCGCGGGCAAGGTCTACCTCTACACGTCGAACCCCGACGTCGCGACGGGCGACGGCATCGCGATGGCGTACCGCGCGGGCGCCGAGATCGCGAACATGGAGTTCTACCAGTTCCACCCGACCTGCCTCTACCACCCGCAGGCGAAGAGCTTCCTCATCACGGAGGCGCTGCGCGGCGAGGGCGCGATCCTGCGCCTGCCCGACGGCGCGCCGTTCATGGCGAACCACGATCCGCGCAAGGAGCTCGCGCCGCGCGACATCGTGGCGCGCGCCATCGACTTCGAGATGAAGCGCACGGGCAGCGAGTTCGTCCTGCTCGACATCACGCACAAGCCCGCGAGCTTCGTGGTCGACCACTTCCCCACGATCTACGCCGAGTGCCTGCGCTTCGGGATCGACATCACGAGCCAGCCGATCCCCGTCGTCCCCGCGGCGCACTACCTCTGCGGCGGCATCAGCACGGACCTGCACGGACGCACCACGATCCCCGGCCTCTGGGCCGTCGGCGAGTGCGCGTGCACGGGGCTGCACGGCGCCAACCGCCTCGCCTCGAACTCGCTGCTCGAGGGCCTCGTCTTCGGCCACCGCGCCGCCGTGAAGCTCACGTCGAACATCGGCGAGCTGCGCAAGAGCCCGCCGCCCGAGGTCCCCGAGTGGCAGATCGGCGACGCCGTCCCGAGCGACGAGGAGGTCGTCGTGACGCACAACTGGGACGAGCTCCGCCGCACGATGTGGAACTACGTCGGCATCGTCCGCTCGAACGCGCGCCTGCGCCGCGCCGCGCGGCGTATCGCCCTCTTGCAGGACGAGATCCGCGAGTATTACTGGAGGCACCTCGTGACGCGTGATCTTTTGGAGCTGCGCAACATCGCCACCGTCGCGGAGCTCATCGTGGGCTGCGCGTCCGCGCGCCACGAGAGCCGCGGCCTGCACCACACGATCGACTACCCGCAGACGAGTGATCGTTACGCCGTGGACACGGTCGTCAAGCGGGGCGTCCCGCCTCATCTTCGGGGGCGCTGATGGGCCCGGACGACGACGAGCGATCGAGCCAGCCGCTCGTGCCGCGCCCCGAGGGCGGCGAGCGGAGCATGAGTTACTTCGTCGCCGCGGGCTTCGCGGTCGGCACGACGTTCGTCTACATCTTCTTCCTCTCGCTCATCGGATCGATCCGCAGCGAGGGCCGCCCCGACCTCGTCACGAGCTTCGGCTGCCAGCTCGTCGCCACGTTGCTCGCGCTCTTCCTGATCCTGCAGCTCCACGCGCCGGACAGATCGATCCGCGACTACCTCGCCGTGCGCCCGACGCACCTCGGCTTCTTCCCGCTCGCGGCGCTGCTCGGCATGGCCGTGCAGGTCCCGGCGAACGCGCTCTACGACCTGCTCGTCAGGCGCTGGCCCACGGCGCAGCCGCGCGAGGAGTCGCTCCACGAGCTGCTCGCGGGCGGCGTGCCCAAGCGGATCCTCTTCTTCGTCATCCTCGTGCTCGCCGGTCCGCTCATCGAAGAGGTCTTCTTCCGCGGCGCGCTCTTCCGTCCTCTGCGTCGTCGTCACGACGCGCTCGGCACCGTCCTCGTGACGAGCGTCCTCTTCGCGATGGCGCACCTCGAGTGGCAGCTCATCCTGCCCATCGGCCTCGTCGGCCTCTCGCTCGGCTTGCTCCGCAGCGCGAGCGGATCGCTCCTGCCGAGCTTCGTCATGCACGGCCTCTTCAACGGCATCACGCTCGCGTCCGTCTACACGCGATCCCCGGCGGAGATCGCGGACGCTCAGCCGATCCCGCTCCTCGTGACGATCGGCGGATCCGCCGTCACCATCGTCTTGCTGGGCCTCGTCTACCTCCTCGGGAAACGATCCGAGGTGGCGCGGCTGGCCCGAGGAAAGGACGCAGCGTGAGCGACGCGTCAGGCTCTCCCCACGACCCTCCGAAGACCGCCCTCTGCTTGCCGGGCGGAGGCCTCACCGGCGCGCTCTACCAGATCGGCGCGCTCGCCGCGCTCGCCGACGGCGTGCGAGGCATGGACGGTCAGAGTTTTTCCCTCTACCTCGGACAATCGAGCGGCGCGAGCGTCGCCGCCGCGCTCGCCGGCGGTATCCCCGTCGATCGCCTCTACCGCGCGCTGCTCGATCCGGTCGACAACTTCTTCCCGCTCGAGCGTGGCCACGTCTTCCGCATGGACATCGACGAGTGGCGCCGCGCGCTCTCCACCTCGTGGGTCGCGATTCGCCACGCCCTCGCGCGCCTCTCGTCGCACCGCGACACGGCCGTGCCGAACGCGCCGAGCCACCTCTACCTCTGGGAGCAGATCGATCGCCTCTCGGACTCGCTGCCCGCGGGCTTCTTCACGCTCGACCGGTACGAGCGTTTCCTCGCCGAGTTTTTCCTCCGCCGCGGCATCCCCAACGCCTTCCGCGCGATGCCGCGCCCCTTGCGCATCCCCACGTACGACGTCGACTGCGGCGACCGTGTCCTCTTCGGCGCCGACGGGCACGAGGACATCCCGGTCTCGCTCGCCTGCGCCGCGTCGCTCGCGCTCCCGCCCTTCTTTTCGCCCATCCGCATCGGGGATCGGCACTACATCGACGGCGGGCTCGGCGACGTCGCGCATCTCGACGTCGCGGCCGAGGCGGGCGTCGAGTTCGCGGTCGTCGTCAACCCCATGGTGCCCGTCTCCGTCGCGCACCATGGGGTCCCCACGGGGCACGGCGTGCGGCAGAGCGTGCGCGACAAGGGCCTGTTCTGGGTGATGAACCAGGCCATGCGTATCGGCACGCACGCGCGGCTCGCCCAGAACGTCGAGCAGATCCAGCAGAAGACCGGCATGCACGTCCTCGTGCTCGAGCCCGAGCCGAGCGACGTCCTGCTCTTCCTGCACAACCCTTCGAACCTCGCCGCGCGCCGCGCCATCCTCGAGTACGCCTACCGCACGACGCGCGAGCGCATCGCCGAGTGGATGGACAAGCGCCGCGGCGTGATGGCGCGCCTCGGCTGGGAGGCGGCCTAGGACGCCGACGCGAGGTCGATGCGCGAGAGGTGTGGCCTCTGCGTGGCCAGCCACTCGCGCGCGGCGCGCTCGTCGTCGAAGCAGGTCGTGCGCCGGGTCTGTCCCCGGAAGATACTCACGGCCTTGTCCATCATGGTCACGATCACCCGCATCCGGAAGCTCGCGTTCACGAGCGCCAGCGCGCCCATGAGCTGGGTGCGCGGGTCCTCCACGGCCATCTTGCGCGTCTTCGAGCCCGGCTCGATCGTGCGCGTCATGTCGAGCAACACGAGGAGCTGCCGCCCGCCCGAGACGTCCGCGAGCACGTCGTAGAAGGCGCGCATGTGCTCCGGCTCGACCTCGCCGTTCCACGACAGCACCACGAGGTCGGGCGGCTCGAACGTCAAGCGATGGGCGGGGCCGATGGCGACGATGTGAGGCGTATCGTGTTGCAAGGCTGCTCCGTCGTTGACATTCGTGGCGTTTACGTCCGGGGCATCCACGAATACGCTCCGGCATCGGGCCCGTCAACCGGCAGCGCCCCTTCGGGATCTGGCGCGCGCCGTGCCCCTGTAAGTCCTGCCGGGCGAGGGACGTTCACGGGGCATGACGCCCGCGCCGCCCCTTGAAAGCTGCCGCTCGCTGCGCTCTCCTCGGAGGATCCCGATGCTTGCCCGTCCTGCCCTCTTCGTGTCCCTCGCCGCCGTCGCCCTCTCGGCCCTCACGGGGTGCTCGAGCCTCATCCCGTTCACCCACGAGATCCGCGTCGAGCACGGGCTCACCGACGACGAGGTCAAGAACCTGCAGTTTTATTCGTCGCACGGCATCACGCTGCGCCGCGAGATCGAGTCGGGCGGACGCAAGATCACGCCGGGCCACAAGCTGCTGCTCATCTCGGGCAAGCAGATCGAGGAGGTCGTGATCCCGGCGAAGACCCCGGGCGTCGCCGTGAAGGTCGGCCCGCGCGCGCTCGCCGTGAGCTTCGAGCCGGGCACCTCGCTCGTGTTCCAGGTGAAGGGATCACGCGTGTCGATGGATCATTCCGGGTTCCTGCGCCCGCTCGCGCTCGATCCTTCGCCCGCGTCGCCGCTCGAGCGCCGCGTGACGAACCTGCTCGGCCAGCAGTTCGCGCAGCCGCCGAACCCGTTCCCGGGCAACGACGGCAGCCCCGACCTCGGCGCGACGACCGTGGCGGGCGACGACGCGAGCGGCAACTACTGGCTCGACACGGACAGCGCGGGCCGCATCGCGTTCGACGGCAAGCTCTGGAACAGCGAAGAGGACAGCATGCAGGCGCACCTGCTCATCGACTCCGATCTGCTCGAGGAGGTCGACAAGAAGCGCAACGTCCTGCACGGCGTGAAGCTCGAGCCGAAGTGATCAGCGGCTCTTCGTGAACGGGATCGGGTGGCTGCGGAGCAGCTCCACCGTGTACGCCGCGGCCACGTCGCAGGCATACGCTCGATACCCCTCCACGCGTGGCGTGTTTTTCTGCGCGTCGGCGAGGTCCGACACGCCTCGCACCATGAAAAACTCGGGCTGACGCGCGGCCGCGAAGCACGCGCTCGCCACGCCCGCGGCCTCCATCTCCACGCCGATCATCGACGGCCACACGTTCCGATACTCCGTGAGCACCCGCTCGACCGCGACGACCTTGTCGCCCGAGGCGATCGGCCCGAGGTGGATCCGCGGCGCGCCCTCGCCGGGCCGCGGGACCACGACCCCCTGCGTCCACCCGTTGCCGAGCACGTTCAGCGCCGCCGCATAAAGCCTCCGCGACGCCTTGTGCACCGACCAGCGCACCTCGATCCCCTGCTCCGTGAGCTTCTGCAGCTCGTAATCGACGACCTGCTCCGAGATGAGCAGATCCCCGAGCGAGACGCGGTGGGCCGCGACGCCCCCCGCGATCCCCACGAGCACTACGTGCCGCGGCCGCCAGCGCTTGATCGCGTCCGCCGTCGCCGTCGCCGCATTCACGCGGCCCATTCCGAGCAGCGGCAGCACCACGACGCGATAACTGCCTGCGCCGTCCGAGACGGGCAATTGCGCGCGAAAATAGACGTGCACGTCGTCCTTGCGGGGCACGACCCGCTCGAAGCCGGGCAGGCGGCGCAGCAACGCGTCGCGCTCCTCGGGCAGCGCCGTGACGAGCAAAAAATCGATCCGCTCGGGCTTCACCTTCGCCTCGCTCTTGCGCGGACGCGGCGCCTTCGGCCGATCTGCCTGGGTGACGGGCCGCCGGCCCGAGAGCTCCTCCGTCACGAGGTCGAGGAGCCGCTCGGCGGCGTCGTCGGCCGCCTCGCGTGACCCGATCGGCGTATCGAGCGAGGCGATCTGCGCGCGCGTCACGCGCCGGTGGAGCCCCACGCCCTCGAAATCCGCCATCATCTCGTCGAATGCCTTCTTCGCGTCGCCGCCCGTGGACGGGAGCGGAAACACCGGCACCTGCTCATTCCGCGCGGTTTGGTATGTCTTGTACGTACCGCTGACGCCGCCGATGAGGATCACGGCCTGCGCGCGCCGCACGCTCTCGACCCATTCCGGCACGCCTTTCTCCACGTACACCACGTCTCCGCCGAAAAAGGCGGGCTCGTCGGGGCGCGGGACGATTTGCTTGAGGCGCGTCGAGAGCGGCAGGCCGAGGGCCTGGAGCTCGCCGGCGAAGGCCATCGTCGTGGCCTTGTCCACGCCGTTCCAGCCGCAGGTCACGAGCCCCGCGCCCGCGTGCGCCAGCGCCCGCCCGATCGCCTGCGCGGCGAGCTCCTCCGTCCTGGGCAAGGGCGCGTCGCGTGAGCCCGTTCCAGCGACCAGCACCCACGTCTCCTGCGCCTTCTCGGCGTCGCTCATGACGGCGGAGTCTACCAGGCGCGGCGCCTCGGGTGTACGCTTCGAGCAAACACCCGGCGCGGGCCGAGGGATGGAGGAGCCGGAGCATGGATCAGGGCCTCACCGATTTCCTGCGAGATTACGTCGACGCGCTCGAGCGCGGGACCGCGGCCCTCTTCGTCGGGGCGGGTTTGTCGCTCGCCGCCGACCTGCCCGGCTGGGGCAAGCTGCTCGAGGGCATGGCGCGCGAGATCGGGCTCGACGTCGGCAAAGAGCACGACCTCGTCTCCCTCGCTCAATTCCACGTCAATCGGTACGCCGGCAGCCGCGCCCACCTCGCCGCCCTCGTCCGGCGCACGTTCGATCGGGAGGTCGTGATCCCGGACAACCACCGCATCCTGGCCCGGCTCCCGTTCGGCCATGTCTGGACCACGAACTACGACGAGATCCTCGAGGCCGCGTGGCGGCAGGCGGGCCGGGTCCTCGACGTGAAATCACGCAGCGGCGACCTCACGACCTCGGACCTCGAGGCCGACGCGGTGCTCTACAAGATGCACGGCACGGCCTCGCAGCCGGACGAGGTCGTCTTGACGAAGGACGATTACGAGCTTTATTCGCGCAAGCGCCCGGGGTTCTTGCAGCTCCTCGGGAGCGACCTCACGACGCGCACGTTCCTGTTCCTCGGCCTGAGCTTCACCGATCCGAACCTCGGGCACGTCTTCGCCGAGCTGCGCCGGTGCTTCGAGGACGGCCAGCGCCAGCATTACACGATCCTGAGGCGGCCGTCGGGCGCCTACGAGGCGCAGCGGTTCGAGCACGTCGTCGCGGACCTGCGCCGTTATGGCGTCCGGACGATCGTCGTCGAGGATTACGCGCAGATCACGGACATCCTGCGTCGACTCGAGCGGCGTCGGGCGCAGCGGAGCGTGTTCGTGTCGG
Source organism: Polyangium spumosum (assembly GCF_009649845.1). Classification (NCBI taxonomy): domain Bacteria; kingdom Pseudomonadati; phylum Myxococcota; order Polyangiales; family Polyangiaceae; genus Polyangium; species Polyangium spumosum. The sequence continues at coordinate 883,284 of NZ_WJIE01000003.1, read as the reverse complement.
GCAGCTTCCCGGAGGACGGGGACGAAAAAGAAAAAGTGTTCGTCTCGGCGATCGCGCGGGGCGTCGGGCGGATCGTGGGGGCGAAGGACCTGCGGCTCGTGACGGGGCTCGGGCGCGTCGTTGGCCCCGCCGCGGTGACGGGGCTCGTCGAGGCGCTCGACGGGCGATCGGCCGCGGCCATTTCGAGGCGGCTCGTCGTGCGCCCCGTGCGCGAGGTGGTCCCGCCCGGCGCGGCGCTGGACGCGTGGAAGCGGAAATCACGGGAAGACCTGATCGCGCAATCGGGCGTGATGATCGTGGTGGGAGGGTTGCGCCGCGGCGCGCCCGCGCCCGGGGTGCTCGAAGAGTTCGAGATCGCGAAGGCCCAGGGCCTCGTCGTGTTGCCCATCGCGGCCACGGGGCACGCGGCGCGGGTGATTCACGAGGCCCTGCGCGTAATGCCCGCGGAGGACCTCCCTCGCGAGGTCGACGCGGCCTCGTTCGAGGCGCTCGGGGCGGAGACGAGGGACGAGGCCACGATCCTCGCGGCGATCGAGCGCTGCCTCGGGCGGCTCGGGGCGTGAAGCGCCGCGGCTATCCGTCTTTTCGATACACCAGGAGCTCGTTGCCGTATTCGAGCCGCCGCATCCGCCGGAGGCCGTGCGGGGAGAGCGCGAGGTCGAGCTCCCGCGGGTCGAGGTATTTCACGCCGAGCCCCGCGGACGCCGGGGTCGATTGCACGATCAAGAGGTGCCCGCCCGCCGTGAGGTGATCGGCCAGGTTCGCCGCGGCCCGATCCAGGTTCGTCGCCTGGTTCAGCGTATGGACCGCCGTGATGACGTCGTAACGCCGTCGCAGCCGCCGCGCCGCCTCGCCCGCGCCGAAGTCGAATCGATCGACGCCGTCGATGCGCCGCCCCGGATGACGCTCCCGCGCCTCACGCACCACGAGCCCGGTCCGGTGGCCGACGTCCAGCATCGAGCGGAACGAGAGCTCGTCGAGCATCGTCAAGAGCGCCGCCATGTCCATCCGATGGCTCGCCGACGGATGAAACGGCTCGAGCTCCGGCCGATACCCCTCCAGGGGAGCGGCGACACGAGCGGTTGGCAGGACGACGTGTTCCATGATGCAGTCCAGGCAGGAAAACGTGGCGCGGACGGACGAACGTGTACACGTAAGCACGTCACGTGCCAAGCGGCATGCCACGCCGTTGACGCCCGGTTCTACGTCGGATCGCCCTGAAGGCTGCGCAGGTTGCGCAGGAACGGCGCGACAAGCGCCGTCCGGACTTACAAACCTGGAATGCGGTCGAAGAGCGAGGTTTCGATCTTGCCGACCGTCGCCTCGACCTCGAAGTGGTGCACGACGCCGTCGACGTCCTCGGCGACGACACGCCGGAGCGCGGCGGGATCACGCCGCGCCAGGAGCACACGATCGACGTGGAGCTCGACGCGCAGGATGCCCGTGCCGGGCTCACGCGGCGCGCCCGTGAGCACGACCCTCGCGGGCGACGACGAGACGGGGGAGACCGAGAGCACGAACGCCACGTGCGGGCCCATCACGAGCGCGCGCCACAACGCGAGCAGGGGCGTCGCCACGCGGCGAGGCGCAGACGGGCCCTGGCCGTCGCGGATCTGGATCGACGTGACGCCGTCGTACACCAGCCGATCGTGCCCATGCACGTCGGAGAGCACCGCGATGCGGAAGGTCGCGCCGTCCCGCGGCTCCACCTCGACCGCGAGCGGGGCGGCCGAGACGCGCGCGCCGTCGACACGCGTCGACTGCCAGGTGATGAGCGCCGCGAGCGGCTGCGTGCGCGGGTACAGCGCGTCGAGCACGCTCGCCACGTCGTCCGCCGAACCCGTGAGCGCGCCGAGCCGCTCGGGCCAGGTGAGCGGCGACGCGAGCGAGAGCGGCGAGACACGCGGCGACCTCAAAGGCTCGGCCGCGAGCGGGCCAAACGTGGCGAGGTCGTTCTCCGTGCCGTCGGGCGGATCGAGCAAGAGCAGGCGCCCGACGTGCGTCAGCGCAGCGGCCTGCGGCAGGCCAGGCGCGTTCTGCGCGAGCGCAGGCGTCGCCGAGGCGGCGAACCGCGCGGCGGCGGGCGGGAAGGGCAGCGAGGGCAGGAGCGGCTCGGGCGCGCGGCCCGGGTAGACGAGCGCGCGGATCAACGTCACGCCGAGCGGATCGGCGGCGCGCAGCGCGTCGGTGCGCTCCTTCGGGACCCAGTCGAACGCCTCGCGCACGGCCGACACGAGCGCCTCGACATCGAGCCCTTCGCCACGCATGCGCTCGAGTGGCCCTTGCAGCGCGGCCGTCCCACCTTGCTCGGCCGCCTTGCGCAGCAGCGGGATCCCGCGCTGCGCCGCGCCTCGCGAGAGGGCCACGAGGCCCGCGCACGCGAGCATCGACGCGTCGCCCGGCGGACGCGAGCCGGCGCGCTCGAGCCGCGACATCGCCTCCTCGTAACAGGCGACGGCCGCGCGGTGGGCGCCGAGGTCGTCGAGCCTGCGCCCGTGCCGCACGAGCTCGAACGCCGCGCGCAGGTGCACGCGCCCGTGCCGCGCGTCGCTCTCCTCCTCGCTCGCCTGCAAGAGCCCCGGCAGCGGATCAGCGCCGCGCGCCTCTTCGCGCATCAGCGTGAGGTACCAGGCGATGTCGGCGCGGCGCTCGCGCATGTAGATCTCGCCCGGGTGATCGAGACAAACATCCACCCAGCGCAGCGCGTCCTGCAGGGCCTCGAGGCGCGTGATCGCCTCGTCCCTGCGGCCGAGCGTGGCGAAGAGGTGCCCTTCGAGCAGCGCGGCCGAGAAGCGCACCCGGTGCACGACGGCGCCGAGGCCGCCGAGCGAGGCGCGCAGCCGCGCGAGCTTCTCGAGCGCCACCTCCGTCTTGCCCGCGCGCGCGAGCACCGCCGCCTCGTTGTAGGCCGCCGCGGCGAAGACCTCGTGGAAGGGGCTCTGCCACGTGCCCGCGAGCCGCTCGGCGAGGGCTCCGAGCACGGCGAGCGCGTCCTCGTCGCGCCCCGCGAGCCCGAGGGCGGCGCCTTCGTTGCACGCCGCGATCGCCGCGAGCGCGCCCTCCGGCGGGGCCGGCGAGGGCCCGAGCCGCTCGCGCAGGGCGCCTGCCCGCTCGGCCGCCTCCTCGGGCCTGCCCGAGCGCGCGAGCACGAACGCTTCGAGGCACGCGGCGGCCGCCGCCGTCTCTCGTTGCGCCGGGCTGCTCTCGCCGGGCGTGCCGAGCGCCGCGTGGCCGAGGGCCGCGAGCGCGCGCGCGTCGTCGCCGCGCTCGATCGAGATCACCCCGAGCACGAGCGCCGCGTCCGCCGCGACGGCCCGCAGGTCCACCGAGGGGGCTTGTCCTGCGAACCTCCACTCCCCGGTGAGCTCGAGCGCGGCCGAGAGGCTGTCGGTCGCCAGGGCGAAGCGCTCGCGCGCCGCGTGCCGCTTGCCCCTGCGGTAGAGCGCGAGCAGCACCGCCTCGAAGATGTCGGGATCCTCGTGCCTGCGGTCGTGGAACCTCCGGACGACCTCGTCGTACTCGCCGGTCTCGGTCTGCGCCGAGAGGTCGCCGAGCGCGAGGAACGCCTTCGCCGTCTCCTTGCTCCCGCGCTCGTCGCGCACCGCCTCGCGCACGATCGCCGCGCAGATCTTCGCGGCCTCCGCGTTGCGGCCCTGCGCCCGGAGGGCCATGGCCTCGGCGAGGCGCTCGGCGTGCTGGGCCGAGAGCTTGCGTGTCGAGAACGGGTCGGGGCGCGAGGGGCGGTCGGTCGTGCGGCCCCCGGGCGAGCTCGGCCTCTCCGTGGGCACGACACGTAGCCCCTCCGCCGGGGTCGCCTGCGCCGAGCGACGCGCCTCGATCGCCGAGAAGAGCTCCGCCGACATGGGCCGCGCGCGCGCGCCGACCTTGATCGGGCTCGTCTTCGAGAGGCACTGCACGAAGCGGAAATAGGCGTGCGAGAGCCCTTGTGGATCCGAGGTCGGCTCGACCTCGGCGGCGAGGCGCGGGGCGGGCTTCGTGGCGCTCCGCTGGGGGATCTGCGCGAGCTCGAGGTAAAGCGAGAGGTCACACGTCGGCAGCGCGAGCGTCGAGCGCAGCAGGCCCTCGAGCCGCGGGCGCGCCTCCTCGACGAACGCGCGTCCCGCCGGGCCCTCGGCGATGTGCACGAGCAGCGGGAAGAGGTGGATCGGCCGGTCGGTCGAGGCGATCGCGCGGCGCCCGTGCGCCCACGCGCCGAGGTCGATCGCCTCTTCGAGGGACGCGTCGTCGAGGACCAGCACGAGCTTGTCGGCGAAGTACGAGGCGAGCAGGGCCGTCGTCTCGCTCTCGCCCGTCGGCGCGTCGACGAGCACCGCGTCGTAGCGACCACGCAGCGCGGCGGCGATCTCCTCGAGCACGCCTGGGAACGCCTCGAGCCCGTCGAGCGGGCGGTTGCGCTCGCGGGGCGTGTCCTCGCCGCCGACGGGCAGGAAGTGCAGCTCCACCGTCCGGTCCTCGGGCAGGCCGGGGTAACGCAGGGGCACGCGTCGGATCGTGGCGTCGTTGGCCTCGATGATCCGCTCGACGAGCTCGCGCGCCGCGCCGCCTGCGGGCCCACGCGTCGCGGGCAGGCGCCGGGTCTCTTCGCGTATCTCGGCGAGCAGATCGACGACGCCGGGCGCGGGGGCCCTCTGCCACGGCGGGCTCGACGCGGCGGGGCGGCGCTTCGTGTCGTCGGGGAAGTACCGCGTGAGCGTGGGCGAGTCGACGGCGAGGTCGACGACGAGGACCTTGTCGCCGCGGTGGGCGAGCAGGGCCGCGACGTTGGCCAGGGCCATCGCGCGCCCCGCGTCGCTGCGGGCCGACGCGAACACGGCGAGGTAGCCATCCCGAACGGTAGGCAAACGCAAACCCTCCAGCGGCCTACTCTCGCATGTTGGGCGCGCGGGACAAGAGGCACGAATCCCTCACCCCGACCCCTCGACCCGACCAGGCACCGCCTGGACCGAGGGGGGAAGAGCTGTGTAACGCGCAGTCGCGCGGCGCGCGACCGGCGCGCGAGGAGGTCGCGGGGCTCGATGCGCGCGACCCGAGCACCGCGTGAGGCGGGGCGCGTCCTCCTGTTTCGTCGCTCGTGTCACGAGGGAAGAGGTCCGAGCCCTCGCGTGTCGGCATACGCGTGCGAGACGAAGAGGGGCGGGACCTCTTCGAGCGAAGTTCGAGTCGCGTCTTCGGAGGGAGGACGGCGGATGTCGTCGGGCTCGGAGGGGGGTCGACCTGGGTCGGGGGAGGGTGCGGGTCAGGTGGGTCGGGGCTCGACCCGGACAGGGAATGTCCGCGCGCTCTGTGTTTTGTCTTGCCCGACCCGTTCGTCCTCCGGATAGATAGGGCCAGACCTCATCCGAGGAGGGGATTCCAGATGAGACGATGGGATTTCTTCGTCGCGGCGCTCGTCGTCGCGGCGTTCGTCGCATTCGTGTGCGTTTCGACCGGGTGCGCCGCGTCGCGCGACCCGCTCATGGCCCGGGTCTTCGAGGCGCCGAACGTCATTCACGTCTGCGTGCGTCCGCCGAACGTGCCGAAGAATCAGGCGTCCTGGGCCGTCACCGCCAGCGGCGGTCCCCTGACCGCGCCCTCGGAGGTGGACATCGCGAGGCGCAATGGCCTCGCGGTATACGTATTCGACCCGAATGCCCCTCCCCGGAGCGCGAAGCTCTTGCCGATTCCGCATCATCGGCTCGAATGCCCGGCGCCGCCGAAGCCCCGTGTCGTCGTGGCGAAGGTGAAAGAGGGCGAAGAGAAGAAGGAGGAGAGCAAAAGGCCCGAGCCCTCGAAGCCGAAGCCGCGGCCGATTGCGAAGCGGAGCGAGTGGTGTCCCGAGGCGGGGCAGGCGCGGCGTGGCGGCACGGGCTCGCGTACTTGCACGAGGGTCGTCGTCCGGGCCCGCACGGAGCCCGTCGTTGTCGTGGAGAGCCCCCGCGAGGTCGAGCCGTCCCGGCGGTGCCAGGACCCGGGACAGACGCGGCGGCGCGGCGGCACGGGCTCGCGGAATTGCACGAAGGTCCTCGTCGAGGACCGCATGGAGCCCGTCGTCGTCGCGGCGAATCGGCCGCCCCCGGTCGAGCCACCCGTGCCGAAGGACCCGAGCGAGGTAGAACCGGGTGACGTATGGCAATACGAGACCTGGCGCCAAACGCCCGAGGAGACCGCGCGCCTCGAACGAGCTTACGAGTGCATCAAGGGGTTTTGCCATTCGCGGCACAAGAACTTCCAGCCGAACGGAGGGAAGAAGCCCGCCGGGAAGCATGATGGGCAGTCGTTGTCAACAGGGAGCGGCGGGGGAGCGAGCGCGCCGAAGACGACAGTCCGGACCAGGACGCGGCCCTTCGGAAAACCGAAAGGGGCGAAGCCGAAGGGCGGGGCGGGGAGCGGTGGGGCTGCGAGCGCGCCGAAGACGTCAGGTGACTCGGGAGCTGGCCCCTATTCACACCTCGAAGATCATTCGAGTGTTGGTCCAGGAAAGGACTACACAAAGGCACAGAAACGAAGGTTCTTGTCCGAAAACGAAGCAAGAAACGGCGGCGCGCTCAAGGACGATCGGACGGGCGAACCTCTCGTTCGACCGCAGAAGCACCAAAAAGGCGTGTCGCCGCCCGAAAATGAAGCGCACGTCGACCACAGGCAGCCCAGGTCGAAGGGCGGACCCAACAGCGCCGCCAACGCGGAAGTCAGATCGAGGTTGAACAACCTACAAAAAGGGAGCAAGACTGACCCATGAAATGGCCCTTCGCAGATCCCCCCAACGTCGCGGTCTTCACGAGCAAGAGGATCATGTCCGGGAAGGAGTGGATAGCGTACGTCAGCCACGATGAAGACGACGGAGCATGGCAATTCCACGCGTCGAAGGGCCCGGCACCCGAGGCAGAAGCAACCGTGGTGAGCCTTCGGTCCATTGTCGACGCAGATCCGACCATTGCCTCGCTTGCCGACTTGCCACTGGGGTGGTGTGCATGGCGAGACCGTGTGGGCGCGCCATGGAACAGGAAGAAGCATGAATGACAGAGCTATCTTCACCAGAGCGTCGCGGCAATGGAAGACGTCTTCGATAGCTGCGTCCAAGCGCTGGACATCGTGACCCTCGTCGCGCCCACGCTCGATACTCCCCAAGCCGCTGTTCCTCGTCCGGCGCGACGGGGTCGCCTTCAACGGCAGCACGCAGGTCGGCTTCACGCTCTCCGAGATCAACCCGCCGCTCGCGCAGGACATCGCCATCCTGGAGGTCGAGATCGCGGCCGAACGGAAGTGGCTGCTCGAGAATGCCTCGAAGGCGGCGGACCTCGCGGAGCGGCTCGATCTGCTCCAGCAGCTCGACATGGAGCTGCATGATCTCGTTTCGAGGCCACTCGACGAGATCAGCGCGGTCGACCTCGACGCGATTCTGAAGCGATACGAGGAGGTCATCGACGATGCGACGCGGGCCGCGCTGAAGCAGCTCCTCGACGACCTGAAGAAGAGCGTGCAGGACTTGAAGGACGAGCTCGCGAGCTTGCTCGACCATTTCGGCGCGCAGGCGGATGCGTGCTCGCAGCGCTCGCGTTGCCGCCGAATAAGCTGCTCGACGCGCTCGAAGCGTCGGCGTCCGCCCTCATCGACGACGTGTGGCGCGCGGCCGAGCCGCTGGCCCGCAAGGCCATTGAGATGAAGCAAGCAGGAGGGCCGACGTACGAACTCGTGCACACGGTCGAACACCGGCGCCTGATCGAAGAGCACGCCCCCTCCCACGTCCGCCGCCTCCCGAACGGCGGCGTCCTGCTCGCGACGCATCCTTTCCGGACACTCTGGCCCCTCTGGTCGGAGGCGCTGCGCCTGCTCGGGATCCGGACGTAGCAGCGGGCGCGGCCCTCTCGGGAGAGGGGCCGGGGGTGAGGGGTGTTTACAGCGACCCGGACTCCATCGCCGCCTTCTCCGCCGCGCGCACGGCCGACTTTGCTTTGGCCTTGCCGGCGATCACCTTCGCGAGCGCGTCGGCGTAGACCTCGGTCGTATCCATCGCGTCGAAGAGCATGTTTCGCACGAGGATCGGGGTGAGACGGTCGTCCGAGTAATCGAGCGCGACCTTGAACCGCACCGAGCCGTCCTCGTAGTCCATCTCGAAATTGCCGTCGCCCATGCCGAAATTCGCGCGCGTGACGAACTCGGCGAGCTCCGCGCGCAGCTCCTTCTTCGCCTTGGGCTCGAAGAGCACGTAGACCACGACCCGCTCGAGCTCCTCGGACAGTCGCACGGCGAACGCCTCCACGATGCCCTGCTTCGCCGCCGCGAGGTAGTCGATGTACCCCTCCGTGTTGTCCTCGGAGCACGCGAACGAAAACCCCGTGGCCCCGAGCATCTCCTCGACCACCATCCGGGCCGTCTGCGGCGCCTCCGCGGCCTTCGCCGCGCCCTTGCGCCCCTTCTTCGTCGATTTCTTCTCGTCCATTCCTTCGGTCCTCTGATTTCCCGCGACCTTGCGGATCGTGTCGAGCAGGTTCTGCGTCCTCTGCCGGTGGTGCCAGTCGGGCGGGGCCATTTCGAGGGCGCGCTCGCAGTCCTCGACGGCGCCCGCGAAATCCGCGCGCAAGGCCCGGAGCGCGGCGCGCTCGCCGAACGCGCTCGGCTCGCTCGGGTCGAGGCGCACGGCCTCGTCGAGGTCGGCGATCGCGCCCAGGAGATCGCCGATCCTTTGCTTCGTCAGGCCCCGGCGTTGCCAGGCGGGCGCGAATGCGGGCGCGAGGTCGATCGCCTCCGTGTAATCGGCGAGCGCGCCCTCCACGTCGCCGGCGAGCGAGCGGGCATTGCCGCGGTTGTACTTCGGCGCGTGCTCCTCCGGCGCGAGGTCGATCGCCTCCGTGAAATCGTCGATCGCGCCGTCGAGGTCGCCCTCCTCCTGCTTGCGATTGCCGCGATTGTTGAGCGCGGCCCAGGGAGGGATCGCGCCGCCGGCCTCGGCCACGCGTCTCCGGGGGGCGGCGCGTTTCGTGGTGGGCTTGGCGGGTGTCTTCGAGGCGGTCTTTTGTGTTGGGCGAGGCATGGGATGCGCGGAGCCTAGCACGGGCGCGAGAGCCTCCTCACCCACGAAACGCCGCACGAGCCGCCCCGAGGCGTTTTTCTTGGTACGCGTGGGTCGCCGCGAGGCGAGGGACGCGGGCAAACGTGACGCGCGTGGGTCGCCGCGAGGCGAGGGGCACGCGCGAACGTGACGCGAGGGGGTCGTCCGCGGGGCGGAGGGCCCGGGAGAAGGTGACGCGCGTGGGTCGCCGCGGGGCGAGGGGCACGCGCGAACGTGACGCGCGTGGGTCGCCGCGAGGCGAGGGGCACGCGTGAACGTGACGCGGAGGGGTCGTCCGCGGGGCGGAGGGCCCGCGGCGAGGTGACGCGCGAGGGTCGCCGCGAGGCGACCCCCTCGGTCGACGATTTCGGGGGGGTGCGGCTACTGAATCAGCCGCTTGATCTCACCCTGCGCGATGTACGAGCCGCCGCCGCCGGCCTCGACGACCTCGTCGCAGACGTAGAGCACGCCGAGCTCGCGGATGCTGCGCGGGAAGCGGATGTTGTAGTTCGGGTTGTACCCGTCCGAGACGACACGCGCGCGGAGCTTCTTGCCCTCGGGCACGCATTGCACGAGCACGCCGTCGCCGATCTCCGTGCACGTCGGCAGATCCGCCGCCGTCGCCGGCGTCTTCGCCGCCTTCGACGAGGACGACGACCTGCGGCTCGACCCGCCCGAGCTCACGCTCACCGTCTCGCCCGGCCGGAGCAGGCGCTTGATCCAGCCCTGCGCGCGGTAGAAGCTCCCGTCGGCGCTCGGCACGATCGACTCGACGAGGTACGTCACGCCCTCCTGCCGGATCGCGCGCGGGAACTGCACGTTCTTGTTCACGTCGAAGCCGTCCGACGTCACCTTGATCCGGAGCTTGCCGCCCTCCTTCTCGCAACGAAGGACCACGCCGCCGTCCGCGCTCGTGACCGTCGCGAGCCCCGCCGCGCTGCCGCCGGCCGTGCCGCGCTGCGCGAGATCGCCGCGGCTACGCGCGCCGGCCTGGTAGGACTGATCGCGCAGCTCCTTGCGCAGCACGCCGTCGTACGAGCGCTTCTCCAGCCGATCGGCGAAGTGCTCGAGCTGCTCGATCTCCTCGGCGAAGGCGAACTGGTTCGCGAGCGGGCTGTTGCGGAGGTCCTCGGCCATCTTGCGGAGCTTCTGCGCCGCGTTCTTGAGGTCGCCCTTGTCCGCGAGGTCGACCGCCTCGTCCTTCAGCTTCGCCGTCTCGAGGCGCCGCGCCTCGCCGATGACGTTGATGTCCTGCGCCGCGGCGGCCGCTTCCTCGGCCGTGCCCGCGTTCACGGTCACGACGAACTCGCCCGACCCGTCCTTGATCGAGCCGTCCACCACCGTCTGGTACTGGAACCCGATCGAGGCGACCTTGATCGTCCCCGCCTTCGTCGGCTTCACCTCGAGCTCGAGCGCGAGGACCTTCTCCTCGACCGCGTACACGTCGCCGAGCGTGACTTGCAGCTCGCTGCCCTTCTCCTCGATGCGGTACTTGTTCAGCACCCAGCCGTGCTCCACGGCGTCGTCGGGCCGCACGTTCACCACGAGGTTCTGCCCGATCACGGAGGACAGACCCTCGAGCTCGATCTTGAAGACCTGCTCGACGTCCTCGGGGTGCTCGATGAAATAGAAGTTGCCCTCGGCCTCGCGGGCCATGCCGATGAGCAGGTCCTCGTTGAAGCCCGAGCCGAAGCCGAGCGTCGTCGTCACCACGCCCTCGCCCGCCTTCTCGCGGGCCGTCTTCTTCAGCACGTCGGGCGCGGTGATCCCCATGTTCGCCTGGCCGTCCGTGAGGACCAGGACGCGGTTCACCTCGTCCTTCGTGGCGTGCTTCTTCACGTGCTTGATGCCCTCGAGCCACCCGCCCGAGAGGTTCGTGCAGCCGCCGGCGCGCGCCTTGCCGATCTTGTCCTGGATGGCCTTCTTGTCCTTGGCGAGGACCGGGTCGACGATGGTGTCGGCGCTGTCGTCGAAGATGACCACGCTCACCCGATCGTCGTCCTTCATCTCCCCGACGAGGGCCTGCGCGGCCTTGATCGCCTGCCGGAGCGGCGTGCCGCCCATCGACCCCGAGCGATCGAGCACGAGGCTCAGGTTGAGCTTCCTCCTCGGCGCGTCTTCCTTCTTCCCGTCGGCGCCGAAGCGGACGACGAGCGATAACTTGGTGGATTCGCCGACGACGATCGTCGGCTTGCTCAATGCGTAAGTCGCTTTCACGGAAGTTCCCCTCTGGACGCCCGACGTGGCCGCCCGCGCGGCCTACAGACCTATCACAGCGTACCCAGGGCGGAAAATCAGGATCTCAAGGAGGGAAGTTGATGACGAGCGGGGAGAGGACCTCGTCGGCCATGCCCGGCTCGGTGAACAGCGCCTCTTTGTTGTTGCCCCAGCAGTGGATCCGGCCCTCGCTCGTGCGCGCGCAGGTGTGGCTCGATCCGGCCGCGATCTCGGCGACGTCGGTCAGGGTCACGGGCAAGGGCACGTACGTGGATTCGGTCGTCCCGTCGCCGATGCGCACCTGGGTGCTCGACACATACGCCCGGCCGTCCGCCGTCACGCTCGCCGTGTGCTGAAAACCCGCGGAGACGAAGCTCGCCGAGGGGAGCGCCGACGGGTCCGAGGGCGCCGTGCGCCAGGTGAACTCGCCGTCGATGCCGAGCTGGCCCTGATAGCCGTTGCCCCAGCAATATTGCTGCCCGCCCTTCAAGGCGCAGGTATGCTCGTACCCGGCCGAGACCTGCTCCACGGCCGTGAAGCTCACGACCTTCGGCGCGGGCTGATCGGGCCCGTCCCCGATCCCGAGCCGACCATAAATGCCGTTCACGCCCCAGCAATGGAGCGTGCCGCCGTTCGTCACCGCGCACGTGTGCTCGTAACCCGCGGAGACGTGCGCGACGTCGGAGAGCGCCACCAGCGTGGGCATCTCGACCTTCTCGCTCGGCGTCCCGAGGCCGCATTGCCCCTTGTCATTGGCGCCCCAGCAGTAGAGCTCGCCCTTGCCCGTCACCGCGCAGGTGTGCCGCCCGCCGACGCTCACCTCCGTCGCGCCGACCAGGCTCACGGCCGTCGTGGGTTTGTCCTGCCAGTTGCCGCTCGACGTCCCGAGCTGCCCGCTCGTGTTCCAGCCCCAGCACTGGACCGTGGTGTCGTCGAGGACGGCGCAGGTGTGCGCCATGAGCAGGTCCGCGCCGGCCGCGTTCTTGAACATGCCCCCGCCCGCGTCGAGGTGGATGGCCTTGCCCGCGACGGCGACCTTCTGCGGCGTGGGCGTGCTGGTGCTGCTGCCGATCCCGAGCTCGTACGCCGAGTTGTTCCCCCAGCAATACACGTCCCCGCCCCCCGTCCGCGCGCACGAGTGCCGGTTGCCGAGGGCGACCTGGACCGGATCGTCGCAGACCCCCGCGACGCACGATCGCTGGCAGACGACGCCGCAGCCGCCGCAGTTCATGGGATCGTCCACGGTGCTCGTCTCGCAGCCGGGCATGTCGTCGCAATCATCGGTCCCGACCGCGCAGCTCGGATTGCCGCCGGCGCCGCCGCCGCCCGGTCCGCCGCCGCCCGGTCCGCCGCCGCCCGGTCCGCCGCCGCCCGGACCACCGCCGCCCGTGCCGTAATTGCGGGTCTCGGGAGAACACGCGACGAGCGCGAGGCCGACGAGGAGGGCGCTGACGGAGAGAGTTTTCCCATGCATGATTGACCTCGAAAGCAAAAAAAAGCCGAGCGCGCCGGAGCGGAGACCTCAGGCGCTTTCTTCCAGCGGATTGCGATAGATCTCGTCGAGATCGAGCTTGCAGCCGATCGAGGCGAGCTCGGTGACCCCTTTTTCTGCTGTGTGGTGGTAGGTCCACGAGCCATCCGTCTGCCGGCGAAAGACCTCGATGCGCCGCCGCTCGGATGACACGAGCACGTACTCCTTCAGCGAGGGGATCTGCTGGTAGTCGACGAACTTATCCCCGCGGTCGTACGCCTCGGTGCTCGGCGAGAGGACCTCCACGAGCACGGTGGGGTTCGTCATCGTGTGCTTGTGCTCCGGATCCCTCTCCAGCTTGCCGCAGACGACGCTCAGATCGGGATAGGTCGCGAGGCCCGTGGCGAGCACCCGCAAACGAGCATCCGGGCTGAATACCGCGCAGCGCCGTCCCTCGAGCTGGTTTCCCAGCATGCGCCCCACCGTGATCGTCAGACGGGCGTGCTCGTACGACCCCCCCGTCATCGCGACGATCTCCCCGTCCCTGTACTCGTGTTTCGTCTCCGCCTTCTCCTCGAACGCGATGTACTCGGCGAACGTGACGAGCTTGCGAGCGGCCTCTCTCATCTGTGTTGCCTCCTTGCCCATCGCCCTACCACGCTCCTCTCGCCGGGAAAAGAAACCGTTTTACCTTCTGGAACCAATTTTCACCTGGCTACACCAGAAGTTTCACCGTCTCTTCATGAACGTTTTCGCCCGTCGACACACTGCCCCGCTCGGCCTGCCGCATCAGCCGCCAGATGTGCCGGCCGAGCACGTCGATCTCCGTCGACGCGTACTGCTCGCCCCCGAAGCGCTTGATGTTCTCCGTCTGCAGCTTCAGGAGCGCCGCGTCCTGCGCGAACACCTTGAGGCCGAGCGGCATCAAGAACGGCTTGAGCAGCCAGCCCGGGAACAGGCGCACCTTGAAGCTCACCACCGCGTAGATGTGCGTCAGGAAATCCGTCACCGGCGTCATCGCGGCCGAGACATAAAAATGGTTCTCCGTGCCAATCCGGTACTCGACCTCCGCGATCGAGGGCAGGATGAACCGGTCGAAATGCGTCACCTCCCCGCCCGACGGCGAGAGGATCCTCGCCACGAGGCCCGTCGGCCGCGGCTCGCCCACGTATTCGGCCACCACGCGGTCGTGCGTGCGCGTCACGCGCGCCTCGATCTGGATGCCCCGCGGCTTCGAGCGGAAGAGGCCGCTGTGCAGGTACTGCGTGTGCGGCACGTCGAGCGCGTTCTCCAGCGCCGCGTGCATCGTGCTCTCGGACTCCACGCGCCGCCGCACCGTCGTGTACCCCTTGCCGAGCTGCGGGAAGCGGTAAGGCTCGGTCTTCGGCGCCTCGTTCGGCGCCCCGTACACCCAGACGAACCCGTCCTGCTCCCGCGCCGCGTAACTCGGCGCGTTGCGCGCCTTCGCCGTCGCGTCCCCGAGCAGCGAGGGCACGAACTTGCAGGTGCCCCCGCGATCGAAGCGCCAGCCGTGGTACGAGCACTGGAGCTGCCCCTCCACCACCTCGCCGATCGAGAGCGGTACGTTCCGGTGCGGGCAGCGGTCGAGCAGAGCCCCCGGCTTGCCCTCGCCGTCGCGGAAGAGCACGATCGGCACGCCGAGCAAGGTCCGCGCGATCGGCCGATCTCCGAGCTCGTTCGACGCCGCCACCACGAACCAGTGGCCGAGCATCCGCGCCACCGACGCCCGCACCTTCGCCCGCGGCGGCGCGAGCAAGGCCTCGGCCGGCACGAGCGGCGCGCTCTCGGAGGCCTCCGCCAGAACGTCGCGATCGTCGGGTCCCATCACGCTCGAAGCCTCCCCACTTTCGGCCCCGATGGCAAGGGTGGAAGGCGCGGTCCGCGCTCCGACCGACCTCTTTACTTCCCAACGGGACGGAGGCCGGCTAGGCTCCCCGGCCGTTTCAGCCATGTCCCCTCGAAAGACCTTCGCTCGTAGCCCCCTCGTCGCCCTGCTCCTCTCGCTCCTGCCCGTCGCTTGCGGCTCCGGTTATGCGCCGCGCCCGACGTACGGGAGCGCGGATCGAGGCGCGGACACGGATCAAGACGGCGCCGCCGACATCGACGACGCTTGCCCCGCGGAGGCCGAGGATGGCCTGCCGCCGAAGGCGAACGACGGCTGCCCCGCGACCGACCCCGACAACGACGGCGTCCTGCTCGCCGACGACAAATGCCCCTACGCGAAGGAGGACGGCCTGCCGCCGAAGGCCGAGGACGGCTGCCCCTCGGACGACGAGGACCAGGACGGCGTCGCGAATGCGCTCGACAAGTGCCCCGTCCAGCCCGAGGACAACCTCCCGCCGAACGCGAGCGACGGCTGCCCCGCGCCCGACGGCGATCAGGACGGCGTCGCCGACGTCAATGACAAGTGCCCGCAGCAGCCCGAGACGCAGAATGGTTACCGCGACGAGGACGGCTGCCCCGACCAGGCCGCGGGCGAGGTCGCGTACGACGAGACGTCACACGAGATCGTGATCCCCGAGACGAAGCGGGTCGATTTCGAGCTCGATTCGGCCGAGCTCACGCCGGCCGCGAAGGGGACCGTCGCCGAGATCGCGAAGGTGCTCAAGCAATTCCCGCAGATCCAGCGCATGGAGATCGAGGGCCACGCCTCGAGCAAGGGCGACAAGAACTACAACCTGAACCTCACCGAGCGCCGCGCCCAGGCCATCGCGAACGCCCTCGTGAGCGGCGGCGTGGACCGCAACCGGCTGGTCCCGGTCGGATACGGCGAATATTGCCCCGCCGTGGACAGGGGCGACGAGGTCGACGATCCGGTGAACCGCCGCGTCCTGCTCAAGGCCGTGCAGGTGAACGGCGTTTGGCAAGACGTACCCCGCGGCTGCTGGCGGGCGAAGGCGGCCGGGATCGACCCGACGAAGCGCAAGGCCGGCGTGTGGCAGACCCCGTCGAGCCAGCCTCCGCCGTCGCCGCAGACGCCGTACGTCCCGCCCGCCGGCGGCGCCTGAATCATCTCCCGGCTTCCCCGTCCATCGAGCCGTCCATCGAGGAGCTCAGCCATGTCTCTTTTGCGTCTTCTTGCCACCCTCCCGTTCTTCGTCGCGATGCCCGCGCTCGTCGGCTGCGGCCCGTCGCACGCGCAGATCGAGCCGAAGGACGTGGTCAACGTCTCGGTCCGGCCGGCGTCGGGGCAATTGCTCTTTTGCCCCGGGGATCCCTTCCAGGTCGAGGTCGTCGCCAAGCTGAAGGACGGCACGTCCTGCAGCAACGTCGATCCGAACAAGGGGTGCATGAATGAAAAGGACACGGTCATCGCCTCGGAGATGGTGCGTATCCAGGGCTCGAGCGGCATCGTCGGCGGCGGCAATTTCATCTGGGTGCCGGACAAGGACGTCCTCAAGACGGCCGACACGGGTATGGGCCTGCGCGGCTGGCTCGAATCGGCGACGGGCGGCAAATCGATGGAGGGCGAGGCCCAGCTCGAGCCCGTCTACGATTGCCAGATGCAGCAGACGATCCGCGGCGCGAGGGGCCGCGACGGTGAGATGGGCGCGCCCGGGCCCGAGCTCACGATCTCGATCACGACGCTCTCGACGCCGTTTTTCCCCGACGCGGCGCTCCTCCGCCTCGACTGGCCGGGCAACCGCGCCTACATGATCAGCCCCTCCGCAGACAAACCCGTGCGGATCACGACGTACGGCGGGGAGGGCGGCCGGGGCCTCGAGGGCGCGCCGGGCGAGCGGGGCAGGGACGGCAAGGACGCGACGGACGAATGCGCCGATGGGCTCGACGGCACGAACGGCGGCGACGGCGGACCGGGCGGCCGGGGCGGCGACGGCGGGCCCGGCGGGTCGATCCGGGTGATCCTCGACGACGCGAACGCGGACAAACTCAAGGGGAGGCTGCTCGTCCAGAGCCTCGGCGGCCCGGGCGGCGATCGCGGGCCGGGCGGGGCGGGCGGGAAGGGCGGCCGGGGCGGCGAGGCCGGCGCGCTGAAGGCGGGGGATCCCGATTGCAAGCCGAGGAGCGGCAAGAATGGCGCGCTCGGCAAGTTCGGCCCGTCCGGCGAGCAGGGCCGCACCGGCCCGAATGGCCCGGCGCCCACGTTCGAGATGGGTGAGCGCAAGCAGATGTTCGCGAACGAGGTCGCGATCATCCAGCGGATCGAGGCGGGGAAGGCGAAATGACCGCTCGGAAGAGGGACGTGCTCAGGGCCTCCCGAGCACGCTTTGAATGGGCGTGAGCGGCGCGGCGGCGAGGTTCCTGCAGCCCGTGACGCGTTTGCCGTCGCGCGTGTAGCTCGCCGGGGGGGGCTGCGTCTGCACCATGGAGACGTGGAGCTTCCCTCCGTCGAGCCGCGCTTCCAGTCGTTTGCCCGCGATCTCGGTGTACGGGACGATGCAGGTCGAGCGGGCGAGCTCGACGTCGTAGGCATGGCCCGCGGGCGGGTTCGGCCGCAGTCGGTCCTCGACGCCGAAGACGTCCTGTTTGCCCGGTAAAACCAGGAGCACGAACCGAGCCTCGCCCTGCTCGTAGCCCTGGACGGCAAACGGCTTGGCGTCGCGGATCCGCATTTCGAGGCGGTCTCCGACGAGGACCGCGTCGTACTCGCGGCCGCTGTCGCTCCGCCAGGGGCCGGCGAGGGCGGCGAGGGGGTTTTTCCCGTCCGCATTCGGCTCCGGGGCCGCCTGCGTGGCCGCGCTCGTCGCGCTCGGCGGGCTCTCCGGCGCGGGCGCGTCCCTGGCCTGCGCGCGCTCGTCCTTGCCCTCGGGGGCGCCGAAGAGGCCGAGCGAATAGGAGATGCCGAGCCCGGCGAGGACCGCGATCCCCACGGTGAGCGCCACGGCGAGGCCGCGCTTCGGGGGCGGCTCGTTGCCGGGCGCCGTGATCACCGAGGCCGGCGCCGTCTGCGGGAAACCCGGCGCCGCCACGTCCGCCCCGAGAGGCGCGGCCGGCGCGGTGAAATGGAGCGGCGCGGCGGGAGCGGTATGGCCGGAAAAACCTCGGCCTTGCGCGTCGAGGGCCGCGAGGATCTCCTCGCACGAGCCGAACCGATCCTCGCGCCTCTTCGCGGCGCAGCGCTCGGCGACGGCCTCGAGCCAGGGGGGCACGTCGGGCCGCTTCGCCCGGATCTTCGGGAGCGGCTCCTTCACGTGCGAGGTCATGATCATGTAATGGCTGTCATCGTCGAAGGGCACCTGCCCGACGAGCAGCTCGTAGAGCAGGATGCCGAGCGCGTAGACGTCGACCCGTTTGTCGAGGCCCTTCTTCCCGGTGCATTGCTCGGGCGACATGTAGAGCACCGAGCCGATGACGCCCTCGGTGTTGCCCTTGCCTTTCTGCGCGTCGTCCTCGTCCTTGGCGATGCCGAAATCGGTGACCTTGACGATGCCGTCCTTGCCGCGGATGAGCACGTTCGCGGGCTTGAGGTCGCGGTGGATGATGCCCTCGGCGTGGGCCGCGGCGACGCCCTGTACGATGGGGCGGAAGAGGGCGAGCGCCTCGGGGACGGAGAGCGGCGCGCCGGATCTCGAATGGCGCGCGATGCGGTCCTCGAGGGTCTCGCCTTCGATGAATTGCATGACGAGGCAGAGCCCGTCCTCGTCGGAGACGACGGCGTTGAGGCGGACGACGTTCGGGTGGTCGATGCGGGCGAGCGCGCGGCCCTCGGCGAGGATCCGCTCGCGGAAATCCTTGCGGTGGGCGTACTCGGCGCGAATGGCCTTCACGACGACGGGGACGTCGGTGTTCACGTCACGCGCGAGCCAGACGACGCCCATGCCCCCCTCGCCGAGGGGTTTTTCGATGGCGTATTTGCGGTCGACGAGGGAGCCGGGGGTGAGTTCTTTCATGGGACATCCACACAGCAACGAAAGCCCGTGGTCGCATTCGCCGTGCTCCGCGCCTGACCCCCGGCCGTCGAGCAATCGAGGTCCGATCCGATGCTGGCGAACCCGCCGCCGCGCCGGCGACACGTGTCGTTTTCCCCCGCCGCCCCGTCGCAGGCGTCCTCCCACTCCCAGACGTTGCCGCTCATGTCGAAGATCCCCGGAAAACCACCCTCGCAGATGGATTGGCTGCCGACCGCGACCGCGGCGCCGAGCCCCTTGTCCTGGCCATTACACGCGCTGACCGAGTACGTATTTCCGTACGGGAAAAACAGCTCGCCGTGATGGCTGCACGCGTTGTGCCACTGGCTCACGGCGGCGCTCGTGATCTCGGAGTACGGGACCGAGCCGCCGCCGATCTTCCCGCAGAGACGCTTTCCGTGCCACGCGCAGAAGGCCGCGGCGTCGCACCAATCGACGAGCGTGACCGGAGCCTCGTCGGCAGGCGGCGCCATTCCATTCGCCGGCACGAAGCTCGTGTTGAAGCTACATTCGGTCACCTGCGGGATCTCCATGCCCATGACCAGCCCGAGCCAGGTCGCGTACTGGTCGTTCGTGACCTCGGTGCTGTCGATACAATAATTCCCGGCCGAGGTCGACACGGGCACCATCGTGGGCGTGTTCGGCGCCTCGGGGCAAAGGACCACGCCGCCGTCGCCGCCGCCAATGCCCCCCGCCCCTCCGCTCCCGCCCGCGCCCGCGCCCGCGCCGCCGTTGTCGTCGCCGCCGTCGCCGCCCGCGCCTCCCGTCGTGGTGAGGTTCGGCGCGCACGCCACGACGAGCACACAAAGGCCGAGAGGAACGACCCCCGCGCCCCACGCCCTCGCCGCTTCGAGCTTGATGTGGCGGAACCTCACGTCGCGCGCGATGCTAGCGCAGAACGAAGCCCGATCCCACCCGACCTTTCACAGCGGCTCGAACCGGATCCCGCAACGCACGGGGCCACGCACGGTGAGCCCGTGATTCCACGTGGGCTCTTCCGTCACGTGGATCGACTTCACGTGCGGCACGAGCTCCTCGAGCGCGATACGCGCCTCGGCGCGGGCGAGCGTAGCCCCGAGGCAGAAATGGATGCCGTGCCCGAAGGCCACGTTCGGACGGCGGCCGCGGTCGATGTCGAATCGCTCGGCGTCGTCGAATCGAGTCTCGTCGCGGTTGGCCGAGGCGAGGAGCGCGGCGATCACGGTTCCCTCAGGCAATGCCACGCCCGCGAGCTCGGTGTCGCGTAGCACGAGGCGCAGCGTCGCGTGCACGGGCGGCTCGAAGCGGAGCACCTCCTCCACGAACGTCGGGATGATCGAGGGGTCTCTGCGCAGGCGGTCGAGCAGCTCGGGGCGCTCGGCGAGGATCCGCATCGAATTCGTGAGCAGATGCGTCGTCGTCTCGAAGCCGGCGACGAGCAGGAGGAACATGAAGCTCATGAGCTCGGCGTCGTCGAGGCGCCGGCCATCCACCTCCGCGTCGAGCAGATCACTCGCGAGGTCGTCCCGACGCGCGCGCTTGCGATCCACGAAGACCTCCTCGATGTACCGCGTGAGCTCGGCGATCGACGCGGCGATCCGCGGGCGCGCCTCCTCGGGCGTCACGGGGGTGATGGCCACGATGTCCTCGGACCAGGTGCGAAACTTGGCGGCGAGCGAGCCGTCGAAGCCGAGCAGGTTGGCGATCACCCCGGCGGGCAAGGTCGACGAGAGCTCGTCGCAGATGTCGACCTCGAGGCCGCGCCCGGCGCGCGCGGCGAACGCGGCGCAGATCCGGCGCGCGAGCGGCTCGACGCGGGGCAGGACACGCGTGGTGAAGGCGTGCGTGACGAGCGCGCGGATGGCCGTGTGCCGCGGCGGGTCGAGCAGGACGAGCGACTCGGCGATCGGGTTGTGCTCGACCCACGGCTGCGTGGTCGCCGCCTTCAGCCCCTGCGATGAGAAGACGGCAGGGTTCTTCAGGACAGACACGACGTCGTCGTAGCGGCTCACGGCCCACACGCCCGGATCGACGAGGGCCACCGGGGCCGAGCGGCGGAGCTCGGCGTAGTGAGGGTAGGGGTCTCGGCGGACGTCCGGAGCGAGGAGGTTCAAGCGTTCCATGGATGACATCGTAACGTGTAATGCAACTTCCTCGTGGAAGGGAGTTGTCGCAGTTGGATGATGCGACCGCGAGGGCACGCGCTTGGGTGGGCGAGGTCGCGGCGTGCTTGCAAGCCCCGTCCCTCGGGGGTATCTCGCCGGAGCCGGAGACGTCTCTCCGACGCTCGAACTCCGCGTCATGGCCTTCGTTCGGTCCTCGGTGATCTCCCTCGCGCTCCTCGCCGCCGTCACGTCGACCGGCTGCAAGCGCCGCTATGACGTGGGCGACAAGGTCCTCGTCGAGTGGGAGAAGAACAACTACCCGGCGGTCATCCTCGAGACGCAGGGGACGACGAAGTTCAAGGTGCACTACGAGGGCTACGACGCGATCTGGGACGAGGTCGTGCCCCGCGACCGCGTGAAGGGCCTCGTCGAGGGGACGGTCGTGCACCCCGAGCCGCCCGCGAAGGTGCGCGCGAAGGCGATCGCGGCCGCGCAGACGAACATCTACAAGATCGGCGATCGCGTCCGCGTCGAGTGGCACGGCACGATGTACCCCGCCGTGATCGTCGGCATCGTCGGGCAGGAGCGGTACCGCATCCACTTCGAAGGGTACGGCGACGAGTGGGACGACACCGTGGGCCTGCCCCGCATCCAGCCGCGCTAGGCGCATGCCGCTGACCCTCGAGAGGCCTCTGCCTCGCGCGGGCCCGAGCCTGCCGCAGCTCGACGCGCTGCGCGGCGTGGCGATCCTCGCCGTCTTCGTCCAGCACGCAGGCGATCGGTTCCTGCCGCTCGTGCGACCCGCGATCGAGGCGAACGCGCCGTCGCCGCTCGTCCCGTGGATCCTGACCGTGCTGCACCACGCGTGGTGGGGCGTCGATCTCTTCTTCGTGCTCTCGGGCTTCTCGCTGGGGCTCTCGTGGCTCCGTTCGGGAGGACAAACCCCGCGCGAGTTCTTGCTCCGGCGCGCCGCGCGGATCCTGCCCGCGTACTGGGTCGCGCTCGTCGTGACGCTCGCCTTCCACCGCGGCGTGCTCGATGCGCCCGCGCTGCCCGCCTCGCTCGCCGCGCATCTGTTGGTGCTCCAAGGATACGTCTCGCCGGGCGGGATCGTGATCATCGGGGCGACGTGGTCGCTCACGACGGAGGCTTGTTTCTACCTCCTGTTCCCGTGGCTCGCGCCGGTGATCCTGCGGGAGGGCAGGCGGGCGCTCTGGATCGGCGCGGCCCTCGTGGTGGGGAGCTGGCTCGCGCGCGCCGCGCTGCACGCGATCGTGCTCGAGCCGGGGGTCCACACGGGCTTGCTCGAAGCGACGCAGCGGCGGTGGATCCCGAGCCGGCTCGATCAGTTCGTGCTCGGCGCGCTCGCGGCGCGGGCGTTCGTCGTCCTCTCACGATCCGCGCGCGCGGCTGCGATCGCGCCCTACGCGCTCGTGGCGTGTGTGCCCGCGCTCGTCGTCGCGTTCCGGCTGGAGGGGCTCCGTTACCTCGAGCCGGGCGGCGGATGGCCCTACGCGCTCCTCTCGCTCGTGACGGCGGCGCTCGTCCTCTCGGCGGTGCTCTGCCGCGGCCGCGCGCTCGCGATCGTCGCGCCGCGCCCGCTCGCCTTCGTCGGGATCGTGAGTTACGGCGTGTTTCTGTATCACCAGCTCGCCCTCGGGCTCTCGGACCTCGAGCCCCAGTCCCCTCCAACCTGGAAGAACCTCGCGGGCACCACGTCGTTCGCGCTGGTCGCCTCGCTGATCGTGGGCTACGCATCGTGGGTGCTCGTCGAGCGCCCTTCGATGCGATGGGCGAGCCCGAAAAGAGGGGAATCTCGTCCCTCACCGGCGTGACGAGACGGTGTCAGCGGGCACGCCAGTCCACTTTCCCCTGGCGTGCACCCCAGCCAACGATTATAGCGCGCCGCGTTTTTTGCCGAGAGCCGCCCTCCCTGAGGTAGGCGGCAGGAGTCCTCTTCGTGATCAGCGATCTGTCCAGGCTCAGGAACATAGGAATCAGCGCCCACATCGACTCGGGGAAGACCACGCTGACCGAGCGCATCCTCTTCTACACGAAGAGGATCCACGCCATTCACGACGTGAAGGGCAAGGACGGCGTCGGCGCGAAGATGGACTCGATGGACCTCGAGCGCGAGCGCGGGATCACCATCCAGTCCGCGGCGACCTTCTGCAACTGGGGCAACACCCAGATCAACATCATCGACACGCCCGGGCACGTCGACTTCACGATCGAGGTCGAGCGCAGCTTGCGCGTGCTCGACGGCGCGATCCTGGTGCTGTGCTCGGTCGCGGGCGTGCAGTCGCAGTCGCTCACGGTCGATCGGCAGATGCGCCGCTACGGCGTCCCGCGCATCGCGTTCGTGAACAAGTGCGACCGCGCCGGCGCGAACCCGCTCCGCGCGCGTGATCAGCTCCGCGAGAAGCTCAACCTGAACCCGGTGCTCTTGCAGCTCCCGATCGGCCTCGAGGACAAGTTCGAGGGCGTCGTCGACCTGACCAAGATGAAGGCGTTCCGGTTCGAGGGCGCGAACGGCGAGAAGATCCTCGAGTCCGACGTGCCGGCCGACATGCAGGCCGAGGCGCAGAAGTGCCGCGAGGAGATGCTCGACGCGCTCTCCATGTTCTCCGACGAGCTCACCGAGGCGATGCTCGAGGAGAAGGTCACCGAGGACCTCATCAACAAGGCCATCCGCTCGGCCACGGTGAACCTCCAGATCGTGCCCGTGATGATGGGCTCGGCCTACAAGAACAAGGCCGTGCAGCTCCTGCTCGACGGGGTGACGAAGTTCTTGCCCTGCCCGACGGACGTCACGAACCACGCCGTCGACCTCGAGAAGGACGAGGCGAAGATCGCGCTCGAGAGTGATCCCGACAAGCCGCTCGTGATGCTCGCGTTCAAGCTCGAGGACGGCCGCTACGGCCAGCTCTCGTACCTGCGCGTCTACCAGGGCACGGTCTTGAAGGGCAAGGAGATCACGAACACGCGCACGGGCAAGCGCCACAAGGTCGGCCGCCTCGTCCGCATGCACTCCGACGAGATGGAGGACATCGACAGCGCGGGCGCGGGTGACATCGTCGCGATGTTCGGCGTCGACTGCAACTCGGGCGACACGTTCACCGACGGCACGCTCAGCGTGGCGATGACGAGCATGCACGTGCCCGAGCCGGTCATCGCGTTGACCGTGACGCCGAAGGACAACAAGGCGCAGGTCAACATGTCGAAGGCGCTGAAGCGCTTCACGAAGGAAGACCCGACCTTCCGCGTGGGCAGCGATCCCGAGACGAACGAGACGATCGTCCAGGGCATGGGCGAGCTGCACCTCGACGTGTACATCGAGCGCATGAAGCGCGAGTACGGCGCCGAGGTCGTGACGAGCCCGCCGCGCGTCGCGTACCGCGAGACGATCACCCGCCGCGTGGAGTTCAACTACACGCACAAGAAGCAGACCGGCGGCTCGGGTCAGTACGGCAAGGTCGCGGGCTTCATGGAGCCCATGGACGACGCGTACGAGTTCGTCGACGACATCACGGGCGGCTCCATCCCGAAGGAGTTCATCCCCTCCTGCGACAAGGGCTTCCGCTCGATGCTCGCGAAGGGCCTCGTGATCCAGGCGCCCGTGACGGGCGTGCGCGTGACGATCAACGACGGCGCGGCCCACGCGGTCGACTCCTCGGACATCGCGTTCCAGGAGGCAGCGCGCGGCGCGTGGCGTGAGGCGTATCCGAAGGCGGGTCCGCAGATCCTCGAGCCGCTGATGAAGGTCGCCGCCGAGAGCCCGGCCGAGTTCCAGGGCGGGGTCGTCGGCATCCTGATGCAGCGCCGCGGCATCATCATCGGCACGACGGAGTCGGACGGCTTCTGCCGCGTCGAGGCGGAGGTCCCCCTCGCCGAGATGTTCGGGTTCTCGACCGTTCTTCGCTCCGCGACGCAGGGCAAGGCCGAGTTTACCATGGAGTTCTCCCGGTACGCCCCGGTCCCCGGAGCGATCTCCGAGGAGCTCATCAAGAAGCACAAAGAAGAGCTGGCGAAGAAGGGGAAGTGAGGGCACCCATGTACCGCAAAGAGGTCAACGAGCGGAGCCCCATGCGGGTCTTCGAGAAGTCGATGCACGGCGGCCTGGGCCGCGGCAACGTGGGTGTCGTGCTCTCGCGCGCGGGCGTCGGCAAGACGGCGCTGCTCGTGCAGATCGCGCTGGACGATCTGCTGCGCGACCGGCGCGTCCTGCACATCTCGACGGAGCACGCCGTCGATCACGTGCGCGCCTACTACGACGAGCTCTTCCACGACATCGCGACGTACACGAAGCTCGCCGAGCCCGAGGCCGTGCGCCTCGACCTCGAGCGTCACCGGCTGATCTTCTCGCTCCTCGGCCACGCGAACACGACCGAGGGCCTGTCGTCGTCGATGAAGAAGCTCGTCGAGACCGTCGCGTTCGCCCGCGAGATCGCGCACTTCTCGCCGGACGTGATCATCATCGACGGCTTCGACTTCGCCCACGCGACCGAGGCCATGGTGAACACGCTGGCCACGATCGCCCGGGATCACTCGGCCGAGCTCTGGCTCTCGTCGAGGACGACGAAGGGCGCCGGCGAGGCGAAGCCGGGCTCGGCGCCCGCGCCGATCGATCGGTTCTTCGACAAACTCGGCGTCGTGGTCTACCTCGACCCCGAGAAGGACGTCGTGCGCCTGCGCCTCCTGAAGGACCACGACAGCAAGGAGATCGCCGATCTCTCGCTCCGCCTCCAGCCGCACACGATGCGGATCATCGACGCGGACATCCCTCCGGCCTCGGAGCGCCCGCGTGACGCGAAGCGCTTCCGCCTCTTCTCGGGCGGCGCGAAGGGCGCGGAGGCGGCGTTCGGCGCGTGCGCGGAGCGCTGGGGCCTCACGGAGACGAACTACAGCTTCGAGGGCCACACGTTGCGCGAGCGCGCGCGTGGGGTCGTGGAGCTGAGCGAGGCGGACCTGCGCCGCGGCGACTTCAGCCTGGTCTACGTCTCGAAGCGCCTCGGCCGCGTGCTCAGCGAGATCCCGCTGGTGCGCAACGTGCTGCAGACGATCTGGTACCAGATCAACGCGGCGCGTGAGGTCTTCGTCGTCGGCCAGATCCAGGACGACGGCACGGTCCGCGGCGGGACGGGCTGGGGCGCGGAGCTCGCGAGGCTCTGGAAGAAGCCGCTCTACGTCTTCGATCAGCAGAAGCGGACGTGGTTCCGCTGGAGCGGGTCGGCGTGGGAGATGGCGACCTTGCCGCTCATCAAGAGCGAGGCCTTCGCCGGCATCGGGACGCAGAACCTGACCGACGACGGCAAGCAGGCGATCGAGGAGCTCTTCCAGCGCTCGTTCGGCGACCCGCCCTCGAAGCGCGACTGACGTAGGCGCGCCCGAGGAGAGCGAGGACCCCAGCATGGCCTGGCCGTGCTGGGGTTTTCGTTTTGGGGCGGCGCGCTCGTGATACAAGGTCTTCCGTGTCGTCGTCGGAAGACAACTCGACCTCCCATATCGTCCAGTCGCTCTTCGCCAACCTCGCGATCGCAGCGGGCAAGGGCGTCGTCGCGTTCATGACGGGCTCGGGCGCGCTGCTCGCCGAGACGCTGCACTCGGCGGCGGATTGCGGCAATCAGCTCCTGCTCCTGCTCGGCGTGAAGCGGGCGCGGAAGAAGCCGGACGCGTCGCACCCGCTCGGCTACGGGCGCTCGCTCTACTTCTGGTCGTTCCTCGTGGCGCTCTTGCTCTTCTCGGGCGGCGGCGTCTTCTCGATCTACGAGGGGATCCACAAGCTCGGCCACCCCGAGCCCGTGGAGAAGGTGCACCTCGGCCTCGGGATCCTCGGGTTTTCCCTGCTGATCGAGGGCGCAGCGACGATCTCGAACATCCGCGAGATGAACAAGCGCCGCGGGCAGAAGCCGTTCTTCCAGTACCTCCGCGACACGAAGGACTCGGACCTCGTCGTGGTCTTCGGCGAGAACGCGGCGGCCTCGCTGGGCCTCATCCTCGCGTCGCTCGCGCTCACGGCGGCGTACGTGACGAACGATCCGAAGTGGGACGCGATCGGCAGCATCGCGATCGGGGTCGTGCTGATGGCCGTGGCCGTCTTCCTCGCGGTGGAGGTCATGTCGCTCCTGATCGGCGAGTCGGCCGATCCGGAGGTCGAGGTGGCCGTGCGGCAGGTGATCGCGAAGCACCCGAAGATCGACCGGGTGCTGCACGTGATCACGGTGCAGCAGGGGCCGGGCGAGGTGCTCGTCTGCGTGAAGGTGAGCTTCTACGACGGCGTGACCACGAACGAGGTCTGCACGTCGATCAACGAGTTCGAGACGGCGTTGCGGAGCCGGCGGAGCGACGTCCGCTGGTGCTTCGTCGAGCCGGACATCCCGCGCGTGGCGGGGGCGCAGGTCGCCTGATCACGCGTATTTTTCGATGACCTTCGAGAGGCGCGGGATGGCCTCCTCGACGTGCTTCTTGGCCGTTCCGCGCAGCGACTCGTAGGTCGAACGGACGATCGCGTTTTTCGCGTTTTTCGATTTCGCGTCGGTCACGGACAGTAGCGCGTCGGCGACGCGCCCGCGGTTGTCCTGGAAGAATTTCACGGGATTGCCCGTGGACACGCCCTCGTCCCAGATCGGGTCGACCTTCGTGGCCATCTCGGGCAGGAGCGACTCGATGACGTGCGGAATGAAGCCGGGCTTGATGCCCTTGATCGCCTTGTAACCCGCCTTGAGCGGCAGCGCGGTGAACCCCTTCGACGCGACCTCTTCGTCGATCAGCGTGGCGCAGTCGGAGATGATCCGGCTCTTCTTGTCCTTGTCCGCGAGCGCATCCGAGAGTCCCATTCTTCGTTTCCTCTTTCTGAAAGCGAACGCCGTCCTAGCACACGAGCCCGGCCGCGCGCGAGTTTCACGCCCCGCGCGAAACGCCCCTTCCGCCCGGAGCAAGCGCCTATCCCCCGCTCGCCGCACCAGGCGAACAGCGTCGAATGGACAAGCGCGGCCGCCCTTGGTTGGTAATATGAGGCACTAGCTGATCATACGGCTTGGATTCGGGGGGATCCAATGAGATCGAGTTGCGGCGTCTGTGGGTCGACCGGGGAGGGGGAGCGCCCGGTGCCGGAGGGGGCGATCTGTCCGCGGTGCGTGTCGGAGGTCTTCGCCGCGCGTTTCTTGGGGAAAACGGAGATTTCGGATCCGGACGAGGATCCGACGTGTATCTGGACGCCCGGGGCCGGGCGCGAGGGGCCGCGGAGCACGCGGGACAGGATCGCGGAGCTGCACGAGCTCGCCGATCGTTCGTCCCGCGCGTCGATCCTGCCGCCGCCGATGCCCGGGATCGGGGAGGTGTCGCTCAGCGTCCGCGAGGCGATCCGCGGCGTGGACCTCTTTCCGGCCGCGCCGGCCACGAGCAACGACGCCTCGCGCGAGCGTGCGCCTTCGTCGTCGCGACCGCCGCGGGCGTTCACGTTCGACCGGGTCCTCTTGGCGGTGGCGGTCGGCGGGTCGCTCGTGATGGGGTACAAGGTCGGCGTGGAGCGGACGGCGCGGGCGGGGCGCTCGTCGTTATCGGCGCCGGAGCTCGCGGGCAAGGTGATGGCGGGCGCGGCCGAGCGGGCGCACCGGATCGCCACGAGCTTCCGGCTCTCCACGATCTTGCCGCCGCCGCCGCCGGAGCCGGTGATGGCGCTGCCGGCGGCGAAGGCCGCGGCGATGCCTGCGCCGAAATGGCAGAGCCACGTGCCCCGGACGAACCGGAATGCGCCGACCGTCGCGACGACGAAGGCGCCCGCGGCGGAGGTCGAGGAGGAGGCGATACCTTCGGTGCCCCCGCCGGCGATGTCGCTCGTCGAGGCGATGGCGGAGGCCGTCAAAGCGAAGCAACCTTGAAAACGCCCTGCTCTTTTTCGTGACGGGAGGCGAGCGAAAAGAGCGGGACGGGCATCTCTTCTTACGTACTTAGAGCTGTAACCATCTTACCTTCGAGAGAACACCATGCGCTTTCTTGCTCCTCGCATTCGCCGCCGTCCATCCATTGCGCGCCACGACCGGAGGCCCGTCCCGGCCGATCCCTGGTCGTTCACGGCAAACGAATACATGGAAGCCGTGACGTTCGTCGAGTTCGTGCTGGGCGAATTCGACGACGAGGAGGAGGAGCGGCCTGCGTCCGACGCCGCCGCGGACGTGCAGGCGCTCGGGGCGCGCGTGGCCCGGGCGCGGCGGATGGGGCGGCCGCGGGGCGGGCTCCGGCGTCGCGCGGCGGGCTGATGCTCAGTAGGTCGCCCACGGCGTGGGCATGAAGAGCAGGACGAAGACGACGAGCGAGAGGACGGCGACGCCGCGGCGCACGGGCGAGAGCTCGCCGGGCTCGGTCGGGGGGTGGTCCTTGCCGCCGAGGCGGCCGAGCAGGTGGACCAGGACGAACCACACGAGCCACGAGATCGAATTGCCGACGGCGTCGCCGATCCCCTCGCCGGCGCGGAGCGCGGGGGGCAGGAAGCGGGCGAGGTTCAAAAGGAACATGCCGAGCATCGTCACGTGGACGATCCGGGCATAACGATTCTGCTTCTCGCCGAAGAGGGCATACGCGATGTGCCCGCCGTCGAGCTGGCCGACGGGGACCAGGTTCAGCATGGTCACGAAGAGCCCGACCCAGCCGGCGAACGCGGGGCCATTGAGGAAGACGTCGTGCCCCTCGGGGATCGCGCCGAGGGCGAGGCGCTTCAATACGAAATATAGCAGGCATTGCCCCTCCTGGATGCCCTCCTCGGGGATGGGCAGGACGGGCGAGGTGCGCAGGCCGTAGAGGATCACGGGGATGGCGACGAGCAGCCCGGCGAGCGGGCCGGCCGCGCCGATGTCGAGCAATGCATTGCGGCTCTTGATGCGGCCGCTCATCCCGATGACCGCGCCCATGGTGCCGAAGGGGCTCAGGAGGGGCAGCGGAATGAAGAAGGGCAAGGAGGCCGGGACTTTGTGGAGGCGCGCCGCGAAGTAATGGCCGAGCTCGTGCGTGAGCAGGATGGCCATGAGCGGGACGGTGTAGGTCCAGGCGCGGAGGACGCCGCGGATCTGCTCGGCGAAGGGCGCACCGGCCGGGATGAGGCCGTTCGCGAGGGCGAAGGTGACGAGGGTCGAGACGATGGTGAGCAGGAAGAGGAGCAGGTTCTTTTGCCACCGGAGCGGCCCCGCGGCGGCCGGGGCGGCGTCGGCATAGGGATCTTGCAGAGGCGCCTCGGCGGCCTCTGCGGGGGCCGCGGGGCGAAGGTCGGTCGTCTCGGCTTGGTCCCTTTGCATCGGGCGTAGGGTGGCCGGCCTTCGGCCTCGGCTCAAGCCGGATCGCGTGGCCTCGGCAGGCCCGCGACGTCGAGCGCGGCGCGCCAGTCGTCCTGCGTGTTGAGGTTTCGCAAGGCGAGGATCTCGTCGCCGGAGAGGGCGAGCCCGGGCGCTTCGTGGAGCCGATCTTCCGGGACGACGAGCGTGCGCACGCGTTCGAAGAGGAAAAACGGGCGGAGGCGGTCCTCTGCGAGGAGGTGGTCGATCTCGGATTTCACCGAGGTGCCGTACACGGCCGCGAGCGGGTGGTAATGGCCGCCGGCGCGCGGGACGACGACGTCGTGCGACGCGCCGCGTAGTTCCCAGAGGAAACGCACGAGCGCGGGATCCACGAACGGCGCGTCGGTGGAGGAGACGAACGCGGCGTCGGCCGCGCCGGTGAGGGACGCGAGGCCAACCGCGATGCCCTGGAGCGGGCCGCGGCCCTCGACGGGGTCGTCGGCGAGGATGACGTCGGGCGGCAGCGGCGGGAGGTCCTGCCCGGGGGCGCGGACGACGACGAGGGGCGAGGCGACCGTGGCGAGGCGACGCACGACGCGCTGGAGGAGGTGCTCGTCGCCGAAGGGCAGCCAGGCCTTGGGGCGGCCCATGCGGCTGCTCCTGCCGCCCGCGAGGACGACGGCGCCGAGGCCGGGGATACGTGCTTCGTTCAAGCGAGCAGCCCTCGGGCGCGCAGGGTGTTCCGCGCAGGTTCACTCGCGAGCTCCGCCAGGAACGCGCGTACGGCGGTCCTCGCGAGGCGCGCGGAGGGCACCACGAAGTCGAAGCGCTCCTCGCCGATCGGGAGGAAGCCGAGGCCGCGGTCGCGGGCGACGATGTCGATCGCGACGCCGAAATCGGCGCGGCCCTGGGCGACGGCGGCGGCGACGGCGCGGTGGGAGGAGGCCTCGACGGAGTGGCCGGCGGGGCGCGCGCCTTCGAGGAGGCGATCGTAGAGCGCGCGGGTGCCGCTGCCGCGGTTCCGGTTGATCATCACGACGCCGGGCGCGCGCGCGGCCTCGCGGACGGCGTCCTCGGCGCGTTTGCCCTCGAAGCGCGCGTCGCCGGGGCGGAAGACGACGCCCTGCATGCGGCCGTAGCCGCGGACGAGCTCGAGCCCCGGGCCGAGGAAAGGCGTGTTGTAGGTGCCGGTCTCGGGGTCGTAGAGGTGGACGCCCGCGACGTCGCACTCGCCGCGACGAACGGCGGCGAGTCCGGCCTCGCTGCCGACGGCGATGAGCTTGCTCGTGGTGCCCGAAGCGGCGAGGCGGCCGAGCAAGACGTCGAGGCCGACGCAATGGCTGCCGATGACGACGAGGTCGACCTGCCGCGGGCGAGAGCCGGCGACGGGGTGGATGGCGACGACGTCGCCGGCGTCGAGCATCTCGACGCGCTCGTCGATGATGAAGAAGCCGTCGGCCTGGGAGAAGGTGGTCACGGAGCCCGAGCCCTTGCCGATGGGATACGCGACGAGCGCGCCGTGTTCGTCCGAGACGAGGCGCACGAGCACGTACTCGGTGCGGCCGTGCTCGCTCGTGACGCGGAAGGGCAGGCGCGCCGCGAGCGTGTCGTCCGCGCGCTCGGAGCGGCCCGCGAGCGCGCGGACGACGGGCGCGACGAACTCGTGGAAGGTGAAGATCGCCGAGGTCGGGAAGCCGGGCAGGACGACGACGGGTTTGCCCGCGCTCGAGGCGAGGCAGAGAGGTTTGCCCGGCTTGAGGGCGACGCCGTGCACGACGATGCCGGGCGGCTCGAGGGCCTCGGCGAGGACACGCGTGTTGAGGTCGCCCGGCCCCTTCGAGGTGCCGCCCGAGAGCAGCACGACGTGGGCCTCGGCGAGGGCGCGGACGAGCGCGCCGCGTACGGCGGCCTCGTCGTCGGGCACGATGCCCGCGAGGAAGGGCTCACCGCCGGCCTCGCGGACGGCGTCGGCGAGGATGCGGGCGTTCGAATCGTAGACGGCGCCCGGCGGCAGAGGCTGGCCGGGCGGGACGATCTCGTCGCCGGTCGAGAGGATCGCCACGCGAGGCCGCGCGAGGACCGCAACGTGATCAAGACCGATCGCCGCGAGCACGCCCGTCTCGCGCGAGGTGAGACGCTCCTTCGCGCGGAGCACGAC
This sequence comes from Polyangium spumosum, assembly GCF_009649845.1. Lineage (NCBI taxonomy): Bacteria > Pseudomonadati > Myxococcota > Polyangiales > Polyangiaceae > Polyangium > Polyangium spumosum. The sequence continues at coordinate 851,151 of NZ_WJIE01000003.1, read as the reverse complement.
CTCGCCCTGCGCGACGTCGGTGCCGGCGTAGGTGATCGATCGGCCGGGGATCGCGGCCTTCGTGATGAGCACGTCGTCGCCGTCGAGCTGCGTGTGCTCGACCATGACGATCGCGTCGGCGCCGCGGGGCACGGCGCCGCCCGTGGGGATCGCGAGGGCCGTGTTGGGCTCGACGGTCGCCTCGGGGATGCGGCCCATCGCGACCACGTCGGGCAAGCGCCGCAGCCGGCGGGGCTCGTGTTCGGTCGCGCCGAAGGTGTCGGCCGCGCGCACCGCGTAGCCGTCGACGTTCGAGCGATCGAAGCCGGGCACGTCGACGGGGCTCGCGACGTCCTCGGCGAGCAGGCGCCCGAGCGCCGCGTCGAGCGGGACGACCTCGGCGCCCACGGGTCCGAGCTCGCCGATCGCCGCACGGAAGCGACGCTCGGCCTCGGCTCGGTCCACGACGTTGAGGAACTGCGCTTGCTTCACGACGCCCCCCGAGGTCAATCGTACAGGAAGACCTCGACCTCCTCGTCCTCGGCGTGGCCCTCGCTGCCGGCCGAGACGAGCACGACGCCGTCCGCGCGGGTCGTCGAGGAGAGGATGGACGCGCCGCTCGTCATGATCGGCGTGACCCGCGCGCCGTCGTACGCCACGCGGACGTAATCCACGCGGCCGAGCTCCGAGACGATCTTCGCGGCGAGGCGGCCGCGCGCGCGCCTGTGTGGCCACGCCCGGGGCAGGCCTCCGAGCGCGCGGATCGTTGGACCTGCAAAGAACTCGTACGCACACAAGCACGAGACCGGGTTGCCCGGCAGGAGGAAGACGGTGCGCTCGCGAGTTTTGCCGGCGATGAAGCCGAAGCCGGCCGGGCTCGAAGGGCGCATGGCCACGCCGTGCACGGTGAGCTCGCCGATCTCGGCGAGCGCGAGCGGCGCGTGATCCTCCGGCCCCACGGACGAGCCACCCGAGACGAGCACGACGTCCTCGTCACCCGCTGCGATCGCCTCGCGCACGAGCTCGTACCGATCCGCCGCGCGTACCGTCGGCGAGAGCGCGCCGCCGTCCCGCGCGACGAGCGCCGCGAGCACCACGCTGTTCGAGTCCACGATGCATGATCCCTCGGGCATCTGGCCCGGCGCGAGCAGCTCGTCGCCCGTGATCACGACCCGCACGCGTGGCCTCGCCACGACGGGCACGAGGGCCGCGCCGACGCTCGCCAGGAGCCCCACGTCCTGCGGCCGGAGCTTGCGCCCGCGCCGCGCCACGATCGATCCCGCGGGCACGTCCTCGCCCACCGCGCCGACGTGTTTGCCGGGCGAGACCGGCTCCACGACCGAGACGATCGTCCGGTCCCCGCGCGTGATCTCCTCGGCGCGCTCCGCCATGAGGACCGCGTCCGCGCCCTCGGGTACGGGCGCGCCCGTCGTGATCCGCACGGCCTCACCATGACGAAGCGCGCCTGCGAACGGCCTGCCCGGCCTCGCCTCGCCGATGAGCACGAGCGAGGCGGGCGCGTACGTGCTCGCGCCGAACGTCGACTCACCGACGACGGCCCATCCATCCATCGCGGCGCGTCGGAAGTGCGGCACGCTCACGGCGGCGCATACGTCCTCGGCGAGCACGCGCCCGCTCGCCTCCGTCACGGGCACGCGCTCGGCGTCGAGCGCGATCGAGCGGGACGCGAGCGTGGAGAGCGCCTCGTCGACGCTCGCGCGCCTCTGGAAGCCGCGCATGCGCACGTCTCTGCCGCTCATGCTCGCTCAGTCCTCCGGGAAGCGGGCGCGCACGTCGTCCTCGAACGCGCGCAGGACGGAGAGGAAGGGCGCGACGGCGACCTGGCCGAGGCCGCAGATCGAGGTCTCGGCGAGGGTCTCGGCGAGCTCTCCGAGCACGGCGAGGTGCCGCTTCTTCCCGCGGCCGAGGACGGCCTCTTCGAGGATCGCGACGGCCTTCTCCGTGCCCACGCGGCACGGCACGCACTTGCCGCACGACTCGTTGCGGAAGAAGGCCACCACGTTCGTCACGAGGTCGACGATGTCCGCGCCTTCGCACACCACGAGCACCGCGCCCGAGCCGAGCATCGATCCGCGCTTCTGCAGCGCGTCGAAGTCGAGCGGCGCGTCGACGGCGTCCGCGCGCAAGAAATTCGACGACGCCCCGCCGGGCGCGATCGCGAGGATCGGCCTCCCGTCGCGCGTGCCGCCGGCCCGCTCGATGAGCTCGCCGATCGTCGTGCCCATGGGCACTTGATAGACGCCCGGCGCCGCGACGTCGCCCGACAGCGCGATGAACTTGAGCCCGCCCGAGCCGCGCACGCCGCGCGCCTTCCACGCCTCCGCGCCCTCCTTCACGATGAGCGGCACGTACGAGAACGTCTCGACGTTGTTCATCAGCGTGGGGCAACCGAAGAGGCCCTTCTGACCGGGGAACGGCGGCTTGTTCCTCGGCTCGCCGCGGTTGTCTTCGAGGCACTCGAGCAGCGCCGTCTCCTCGCCGAGGATGTACCCGCCCGGCGAGACGACGATCCGCACGTCGAAGGGCTTTTCTGGGCCGAGGGCGTCGGGGCCGAGCGCGCCGCTCTCGCGAGCCTCCTCGATGGCTCGCGCGAGCTTCTCCTTCTCGGGCCCGTACTCGTGGCGGATGAACACGATCCCCTCGGAGGCCCCGACCACGAGCGCGGCGATGGCCATACCTTCGAGGACGAGGTGCGGGAGCTCGTCGAGGATCACGCGGTCCTTGAACGTCCCCGGCTCGCTCTCGTCCGCGTTGCACACGACGTACTTCGGGCGCGCCGCCTCCTTGCGGACGAACTTCCACTTGAGCCCCGTCGGGAAACCCGCGCCGCCCATGCCACGCAGCCCGCTCGCCTCGAGCGTCGCCACGATCCGATCGGCCGCGAGCGCCTCCCCGCGCAGCGACACGAGCACGCCGTACCTGGATGCCTGGTCCTCGTACGGATCACTCGCCCAGCGTCGCGCCGTCGTGGTCGTCTCGTCGGGCCCTGCTTCCTCGGGCCGGCGAACGAGCTCGGCGAGGGCGACGAGGTCCCCCGCGTGGACCGGCCTCTCGTTGATCGTGGCCGCCGGTGCGTGATCGCAGCGGCCGAGGCAACTCGCGTCGCGCACGGCCACGGACGGATCGGTCGCGAGCGCTCGCCGCGCGCGGGTCAGGAAATCGCGGCCGCCGGCGAGCCTGCAGGTCATGTCGCGGCAGAGCGCGACCTCCACGCGTGGCGGCGGCTCGCGGCGGAAGTGCGGGTAAAACGAGACGAGGCCTTCGATCCGGTAGAGCGGCACGCCGAGCTTCTGCGCGAGCTCGACGAGGCGCGTGTCCTCGAGCCAGCCGTGCTCGTGCTGCAGTTCGGTCAGCGCGTCGATGATGGCGCCCACGTGCGCCCCCCTTGCTCCGCGATCAGCGGCAGAGCCTGCCGATGTCCGTGATGCGTTCCTTGAGCTCGTGCGGCGGCAGGAAGACGCCCAGCGCGGCCTGGAGCGTCGGCAGCGCGCGTTCGAGATCGTCCCGCTTCATCTTGTTTGCGTCGACCCCGATCCGCGCGAAGGCGCGCTGGATCGTGCCCTTCGCGAAGACCGGCGAAAGGCCGCTGCGCTGGACTACTTGGTCGAACAGGGAGTCCACGCGAACGCCATCCTTCGTTGAGCGGGTTCATGCATCTCGTGCCCGCAGATCATAGCGGATTTCGCTCGCGTGGCGCGCGGGCGATCTCCACCCGTGATGCGGAGACGCTGTACCCCGTCGCGAGGAGGGCGCCCGGCACGAAACATGATTCCGACATCCTACCACGTCGTCCCTCCTGGCAACACGGCCGATCAGGGGGCCCTTTCGACGTTTTCCTGCCACGCGAGCGCGCGCCGCATGGCCCGCTCGCCCGGGACAGCCCGGATCAAGACGACGAGCGCTCGCGCCGTGGTTTGTCCTTGGCGCTGCGCCGCGAACGATCCGGCCGCGCGAGGCGCCGCAGCGGCGCGAGGATCGCCAGCAAGCCCAGGGTGATCACGCTCGCCTTGGGCCCACGCTTGCGCAATTTTTTCGCGTGCGCGCGGTGCGCCATCGAGGACGTCTCGTCATGGCGGGACGCGTCGATCGTCGCGACGCGTCGAGCCGCGCTGCTCGGCGCGCGCGCCTCTTCTTCCCAGTCGCCCCAGTCGTCGTCCCAGTCGTCGCCGCCGTCGTCGGTGTCCCCGCTGCACGAGTCGCTGCTGCTCGAGTCGTCGTCCGAGGTGTCGCCGCCGCAGTCCTCGCTCGACGTGTCGTCGTAGTAGCCGTCGTCGTAGGTGTCCGAGGTGTCGCCGCCGCAGTCGTCGCTCGACGTATCGTCGTAGTAGCCGTCGTCGTAGGTGTCCGAGGTGTCGCCGCCGCAGTCCTCGCTCGACGTGTCGTCGTAGTAGCTGTCGTCGTAGGTGTCCGAGGTGTCGCCGCCGCAGTCCTCGCTCGACGTGTCGTCGTAGTAGCCGTCGTCGTAGGTCTCCGTCGTGTCGTCGACGATCGGCTCCGCGGTGCCCACACAGGCGCAGCCGACGTCGTCGTAGTCGTCGTCGTAGTAGCCGGCCGATCCGCCTGCGCCCGCGCCGACGCCTGCGCCTGCGCCGTTTGATCCCCCTTGCTGCCCGCCCGAGCTCGAGCTGCTGCCGGCGCTCGTGCTCGTGCTCGAGCTGCTCGTGTTGCACGAGGCGAGGTCGAGGCTCTGCGCCGTGAGCAGCGGCTTCACGTCGGGGGCCGCGGGCTCGAACGTCACGGGCCACGTGCTGCCGGCCTTGGTCGCCGGGATGAGCATCGTCACGCGCGTGAGCACCACGTCCCTCGGCACCATGCCGGCGAACCCGACCGCGAGGTCGTCGGTGATGCCGCCGCAGCGCAGCTTCTCGGGATCGATCTCCCCGCCGGCGGGCACCTCCGCGCACGCGAGGCTCCCGTCCACGACGCCGAGCTCGGCGCGCGGACAGCTCTCGGCCACCGGGTACACGTCGTCGAGCGCCACCGCGGCCGCCGTGATGCAGGGCGACGCGTTCGTGTCGCCGTCGCCGTAACCCGCGGCGCGCTGAAAGAAGCTCGTGACCACGCCCGTGATCGAGCTCGTGCCGTTCGCGATCGGCTCGTTCATCACGAACGCGTCGTGGCTCGCGGCCTCGATCAGCGCCGCGCTCGGCCCGCCGACGCGCAGTTCGTCCGCGCGCAGCACCTTGTAGTTCGAGTCCGCGGACGCCGCTTTCCAGGAGAGCTCGCTCATCGGGAGCGTGATCGGCTTGCTGCCCGCGAGCGCGGCCCGGCCGTCGCCGATCATCCACGCCGTGACGCGTAGCTCCGTGCTCCCGGCGCGCGTCAGGGCGAGCGGCAGCGCGGCCTCCGGCGTGGGGGAGACGACGCGCAGGGTGGAGGTGACGAACTTCGCGTTCGGCGCGTTGTAGCGCTCGGCGAAGAAGCGCTTGCCGGCCATGCCTCCGAGCGTGACGGCGAGGTCCGGCGAGACCTCCAAGCCACGCTGGGTCGCCCAGGCGACGACGGCTTGCGCGTCCTTCAAGAGGACGGACTCGACGGGCGCGACGCTGCCCGACGGGTCGAGGCTCTCCGTCACGTGGAACAGATCGGCAGCGCTCGGCGCTTCGCCGGGGCAGACGGGGCTCACGCCGACCGGCCCGAGGACGCGGGGCGCGGTGGCCGAGGCGAGGGCTTCGAACCACGCGTCGGAGCTGTGATCGAGCGCCGCGCCTGGCGAGACGGGGACGACGATCGCGAACGGCTCCTCGACGCCGTCGACGCGCAGGCTGGTCCAGAGCGTCGAGCGCGTGGGGCCGACGGCCACGGCCACGCGCGCTTCGATCGGCTCGCTCGGACCACTCGGGAGCCAGGCGCCGGCCGCGTCGGCGCGCTGGGTCATGGCGAGGGTCGTGATCGCGACGAGGCCCGTGAGGGGGAGCAAGCGCAAGAGCATGCCGGCCCATCAGCAAGCGACGTGCCTCTGCCGCATTCAAGCGAAATCGCCGACTTTCGTGCCTCGCCTCGGGGAGTGAGAACACTCGTTCATAGCCGGCTGCGCGACGCGGGCGAGGCGCGCGTGTGGACGTGAAGCACACGACGGGAGGTGGGACCCCCTTGCCGGTTACGTAACCTCATGTACCTTGGAAACCCGTGGATCCTCATGCCCCTGCTCCGCGCGCCGATTCGCCCGGCGCGAATGCGGAGACGGACCGCCCGCGCGAAACACAGCTCCTGACCACCGGTGAGATGGCGCGGCTGTCGAACAGCACGCTCCGCACGGTGCGATTTTACGAGGAAGAAGGCATCCTCCGGCCTGCCCGGCGCACGGACGGCGGGCACCGGCTCTTCGAGCGCACCGAGCTCGATCGGCTGATGCTCGTGACGGACATGCGCATGGCGGGCCTGTCGCTCGACGACATCAAGGCCATCCTCGACGTGAAGAAGAGCGCGACGAGCGGGGCCGCGGCCGCACAGCAGGCCACGCGTGTCCTCGCCGCGCGGATCGACGAGCTCAAGGAGAAGCTCGCCATCCTGAACCGCCTGCGCGACGACCTCGAGGAGACGACCAAGGTCGTCGAGCCCTGCACGCGTTGCGAGGACGAAAAGGCGTTCCCCACCGCCTGCGAGACCTGCACCGTGATGACCTCGCAGCCGGTCTTGCCGCGCAGCGTCCGCGTGCTCTGGTCCATCAACCCCTGCAATCACCACGATCCGGCGCGCAAGGCCGCGGCCGCGGCGGGCGGGGCCGAGGGCGAGAAAGAGCCGGCCTGAAGGCACCATGATCGATCGCAGCGCGGCCGCGCGCGCCATCGTTGATTTCCTGCGCGCCCTCGGGAAGGAGCCCGTGGGCGAGCTCGAGGGCACCGGCGAGCGCGTGGCCGACGCGTGGGCCGACGACCTGCTCGAAGGCGAGTCCATCGACGCCGCCGCGGTGCTGCGCGAAGGTTCGCTCGGCGCGCGCGAGACGGGCATGGGCATCGTCGTCGTGCGGGACCTCGCCGTCACGACCGTTTGCCCGCACCACCTCTTGCCCGCGATCGGCACGGCGATCGTCGCGTACCAGCCGGGCGCGCGTGTCGCGGGGATCGGCACGCTCGCCCGCGTCGTCGACGTCGTCGCGCGTCGGCTCACCTTGCAGGAGGAGATCGGCGCGACGGTCGTCGACCTGCTCGTCCGTGAGCTCGAAGCGAAGGGCGCGCTCTGCCAGCTCTCGCTCACGCACACCTGCCTCGTGTCGCGCGGCGAGCGGAAGACCGGGGCGATCGTGGAGACCATGGCGCTGTCGGGATCCTTCGCCACGAGCGAGGGGCGCGCGCTCGCGCTCGCGGCGCTCGGCCGCTGATCCACGCGTGGTGCGTGCTACGTTCCGTCGATGAACACCCTCTCGGACCTGCTGGAGGCGCTCGAGGCGTTGCCGCTCTTCCCGCTGCCGAACACGGTGCTCTTCCCCGGCGCGCACCTGCCGCTGCACGTCTTCGAGCCTCGGTATCGCGCCATGGTCGAGGACGCGCTCGCGACGCACCGGTCGATGGCGATCGTGATGATCACGGACGAGCGGGCCGTGGACGCGCATGGTCATCCCGAGATCGCCGGTGTCGCCGGGCTCGGGACGATCCTCGATCACGCCGAGCTGCCGGGCGGTCGTTACAACATCCTCCTCCGGGGCCGCGCGCGGGTGCGCTTGTCGGAGCTCTCGTTCGTGCCGCCGTACCGGCGCGCCCGCGCGGACGTGCTCGTGCCTCCGGACGAGGAGATCACGCAGAGCGAGCTCTCGGCCTTGGTCTCGACGGCGACGGCGTTCACGCAGTTCGTCCGGGAGCGGGATCGGGGCTTCGAGTTTCGCTTGCCGCAGGGCGCGAAGCCGGCTTTGCTCGCCGACCTCTGCGCCCACCACCTCGTGCTCGACGCGCGTGAACGTCAAGCGATCCTCGAGACGCTCTCGCCACGCGCGCGGGTTCGTCGTGTCGCCGAGGTCCTCGCGATGCAGCGGCACACGCTCGCGCCGGGCGGGCGCGAGCTCAATTGATCCCGCTCGGCGCGTGCGTCGCGCCCCTCATGGGCTACTCTGGCCGCCCATGACCGTGAACGTCCCCCCTGCCTCCGCCGAAGCGCCGATGATCGTCAAGCACCCGGGCTGCCCCGAGTGGGGCCTCGGCTTTCTCTCCGAGGAGCGCGACGACAAGCGTTTCTATGATTTCGAGGACGGCATGAGCCACTCGATCGCCAAGGCCTTCTGGTCGAAGCTCGAGCCGGTCACGCTCGGCGCCGCGGAGGCGCGGGCCCTCGAGAAGAAGGTCCGCGGGCTCAAGGAGTCGAGGTCGGGTTCGGGCAAGCCGAAGCAGAAGGCCGTCGCGCCCGTCTTGCCGAACTTCGACGCGCAGTTCTCGCTCTTCCTCGAGATCTTCCCGGGGGGCTTCACGAGCGCGCGTTTCGCCAAGGAGGAGCGTGGGGTCGAGGACCCGAACCCGACGGCCAAGAAGGCCAAGGCCACGCGCGCGATCGCCATGGCCACGGCGAAGGACTTGCTCGCGCGGGACGTGCTCGACAAGCAGATCCAGGCCGGCGCCTTCACGGAGATCGTGGCGAACGTGCGCACGATCCACAAGGCCGCGACGGGCCTGCTCCACCCGCTCGGCGACATCATCCCGTTCAGCAAGATGGCGGCCGAGCACGACAAGGACGTCGCCGAGGCGATCCGCGATCTGCTCTACGGCGCCGACGCGTACGACGCGCGCTTCGATCGGCTCGTCGTGGTCCTCGGCAAGGCCAAGCTCGCGACGTGGCCGCTCGTGACGGTGCTCTCGGCGCTCATGGAGCCGGAGAGCCACGTCTTCGTGAAGCCCTCGTTCTACGAGAAGCAGGCGGCGATGATGAGCTTCCCGCTCAAGTACGAGCGCGCGCCGAGCGCCGCCACGTACGAGCGCATGCGCGCGCTCGTCGACGACATCGCGCAGAAGCTCATCGAGAAGGGGCAGACGCCGCGCGACAAGATGGACGTCTACTCGTTCATGGCGCGGACGATGTCGCCGCAGCAGCCGCCGAAGAAGGGCTAGGACGACTAGCCCCGCAGCACGGTCACCACCGTGAACGCGACGTAGAGACCCACCGCGAAGGCGCCCTCGAGGCGGGAGATCGTCCGCTCGCTCCGGATGAACACCGCCCCGAGCGCCGTCATCACGAGCAGCCCCGCGAGATCCATCCCGAGCGTCCCCAGCGGGGCAGCGACCGGGCCCGCGAGCGCCGCCGCGCCCAGGCACAGGAACGTGTTGAAGATGTTGGAGCCCACGACGTTGCCGATGGCGATGTCCGAGGCTCCGCGTCGCGCCGCGATCACCGCCGTCACGAGCTCCGGCAACGAGGTCCCCACCGCGACGATGGTCAGGCCGACGAGCCGATCACTCATCCCGAGCGCGCGCGCGACCGCGACCGAGCCGTCGACGAAGATGTCGCCGCCGACGAGCAGGACGAGCAAACCAACCGCCGCCGTCGCCGCCGCGCGCAGGGCGCCGCCGGGCTTCGGCGCGCCCGCCTCGTCCGCGGCCCGCTCCGTGGCGAGCGTGTCCGCGCGGGCCTCGGCGACGATCGAAGCCGAGCGCGCGGCGCGGATCATCCACCCGGTGTAGACGAGGGCCACGAGGAGCAGCCCGGCCGCTTCCCAGGTGCGCACGGCGCCGTCGAGCAAGAGCAGCGGCACGAGCAGCGCGCTCGCCACGAACATCGGCAGCTCGCGCTGGCGTAGCGACCCGTCCACCCGCGCCGGCCGGATGAGCGCGGCGACGCCGAGGATCAGCCCGATGTTCACGATGTTCGAGCCGATGACGTTCCCGAGCGCCACCTCGCCGTGCTGGTCGATCGCCGCCTGCACGCCCACGATCACCTCGGGCGCCGACGTCCCGTACGCGACGACCGTCAGGCCGACGAGGATCTGCGGCACGCGCAGCGCGAGGGCCAGGGCGGACGCGCCGCCCACGAACCACTCGGCGCCGAAGTAGAGGAGCACGCCGCCGCCGGCGAGCTGAATCCACGGGTTCGTCATTCCACCACCGGGCTCGACATTTACACCTCCGTCGAGCTCTCCGCCTCATCCGCCGTCCGCGCCTCGCCCGGCGTCGGGGCCGGCGCGAGCAGCAGCCGGCCGAGGACGAGCCCGAGGACCGCCGCGGCGCCGCTCGCCGCGAGCACGCCGAGCTTCGCCGCGGCGAGCAGCTTCGCGTCCACGAACGCGAGCTGCGCGATGAACAAGGCCATCGTGAAGCCCACGCCCGCGACGACGCCGAGCACCACGAGGTGCCGCCCGCCGAGGCCCACGGGCAACGTCGCGATCCGCAGGCGCAGCGTGACCCAGCACATGGCGAGCACGCCGAGCGGCTTGCCGATGAGCAGACCCACGGCGGCCGCGATCATCACGAGCTGCGAGGCGTCGTCGAGCGATCCCCCCGCGACGGTGACCCCCGCGTTCGCGAGCGCGAAGACGGGCATGATGCCGAAGGCCACCCACGGATGCAGCATCGTGATCAGGCTCTCGGCGGGCGACATGGCCTCGCGGCGCGCGCGGTCCACGTGGCGGAGCGTCTCCGCGAGCGCGTGCGAGGAGAGCGCGTCCGCCGGGGCCTTCGCGAGCTGCTCGAGCTCGCTCCGGATGCCGACCATGAACCCGTCCGGCCCGAGCCACGCGCGCACCGGCGTCGCGAGCCCGACGATCACGCCCGCGATCGTCGGATGCACGCCGGCCATGTAGATGCCGGCCCACGCGACCACGGACGGCACGATGTACACGAGCTTCTGCCGCACGCCGAAGCGCTGCATCGCGAACACCCCGGCGAAGCCCGCCGCGGCGAGCACGATCCCCGAGACCGAGATGCCCTTCGAATAAAAGAGCGCGATGACCACGATGGCCCCGAGGTCGTCGATCACGGCGAGCGCGAGCAGGAGCACGCGCAGCGCGGCCGGGACGCGTTTTCCGAGCAGCGTGAGGATACCGACGGCGAAGGCGATGTCCGTCGCCATGGGCACGCCCCAGCCCGAGCGGATCGCGGGGGCGCCGGCGAAGGCGAGGTAAAGCGCCGCGGGCGCGATCATCCCGCCGAGCGCCGCGGCGGCGGGCAGCGCCGCGCGCCGCCACTCGGAGAGCTCGCCGTGGTGGATCTCGCGCCGGATCTCCATGCCCACGACGAAGAAGAAGATCACCATCAGCCCGTCGTTGACGAACCACTCGAGCGAGCGCTCGAAGCTGAACGTGCCGACGCGGATCCCGAGCGGCGTGTGCCAGAGGTGCTGGTAGCTCTCCGCCCAGGGTGAGTTCGCCCAGACGAGCGCGACGGCCGCGGCGACGAGCAGCAGGATGCCGCTCGCGGCCTCGATGTGGAGGAACCGCTCGAGCGGCCGGCCCGCGAGCCGCGTCAGGCGCAAGAGCGGCTCCCAGGCTTCGGGCGGCGTCGAAGGAAGGGGGCTCCGCCCCGGTGCGTGTGTGGTCGACATGCCTCATCCCTCGCCGGCGGATTCGCCGGCTCGGATGGCGGCCCGACCATCCTCGATCCTGCAGCGACCGTCGCTGCACCCTTCCATGCGAAGAACGCGTGGGCCGGACCTTCGCACGGCTCTGCATGCCCGTCGAGGGGGGGTGAGGCTGAGCTACGCCTCGTCCTCGCCGAGCGACAGCGTCGCGTCGAGCAGCTCGCCGAACGTGGCGCCGTGGTGCGCGCGTGCGGGCGAGCCGAGCGCGACGAGCTCGTCCTCCGGCAACACGCGCCGCACGTGCTCGGGCCCCGTGGACGAGCTCTGCTCGACGAGCACGCGCGCCTCCTCGACCGGCGCCTTTCGCTCCACGCCGAGCCAGCCGGCCTTGCGCGTGGGCGGCGGTTCTGCCGTGAGGCCGTCGATCTCCCAGGTCGAGTAGTCGTCGACGCCCTCGTCGCCGCGCACGTCGGCGGCGCGTACGCTCGCGACCTTGCGCGAGGCGGGCGCTCGCTCCTCGGACTCGGGGCTCGGCTCGGCCTCGGGGTCGAGGATGCCGGGCAGGGCGTCGTCGAGCGGCAGCTCGTCCTTCATCGAGCGGGGTTGCCGTGACGAAGCGGGCGGCACGAGGTCCGGCGTGGACTTCGAGACCTTCGTTTCGGGCGAGCCGGAAAAGGGCTGGTCGTCGTCGCTCAAGCGTCACCTCGTGGGGCCGGCCGGTCGAGCTCGGCGAGCACCTCGGCCCACACCGTGCCTCGCGCGAGCTCGGCGCGCATCCTCGCCGTCGCCGAAGCGCTGCTCACGAAGAACCGCGCGCGTGACTCCACGCGCTCGAGCCGCACGACACGCACGCCCTTGCCGCTCGCCGTGGCGAGCGCGCCTTCGAGGGCGATCTCGCAGAGCTCGTCGCCGTCTCCGCCGAGCGGCGAACCTGCCACGACGAACACGAGCGCGCGGCCCCATCGTTCGATGTCGAGCGCGCCGAGCCCGGCGAGCGCCCATGCGGCGGCGAGCTCCGACAGCGCGGCCTCGGGGCTCGCGTCGAGCATCCCGCGCGGCGCGTCCGGGCCCTCGGCGGCGAGGCGTTTTTCCGCGGCGCGCCCGATCGACTCGCCGAGGGCGCGCGCGAAGACGCGGCGCGCGGCCGGGCTCGCGCCGCCCCAGAGCGCCATCAGCGCGGAGGCGGGCACGACGAGGCGCGCCTCTCCGCCGAGCCGCACGAGCCCTTCGGCGAGGTCGAACGACAAAGTCCCCGCGTTCGTGTACATACCTTCCCGTGTCGAGCGGCCTTCTAGCCCGACGAGCTCGGACCTCATGGTTGTAGGGCGTCGCGCCGAGGGGTGTCAAATGGCGGCGTCGCCCTCGTGGCGCTGGCGCCGGGCCGCGGGGTGGGTGGCACTTCTCGTGACCGCCGCCGCCGCCGCCGCTTCCGCCGCCGCCGCGCCCGCGTCCGCGCCCGTGTCCGCGCCCGCGGGGCCCTCCGTCTTTCCGGCCCGCGAGCGCCCGAGCGCCGCTTCGACCCCGACGCGGGCCTGCTCCTTCCACGCGCCCGTCTGCGTGCATGCTGGCGCCTCCGTGGCCGAGGGCTCGATCCTCCGCGCGCTCGCCTCGGCCGAGCGCTCCCTCCGCGCCATGATCGCGCTCGGCTTGCCGCTCCCTTTGCCCGACGACGGTCGCGGCGGCGACGCGCGGTACGACCTTTACCTCGTCGAAGGCGCCTCCGCGCCCTTCACCGTGCCCGACGGCATCACCACCGGCCTTGCCTGGGACCGCGCCGCGGCCTTCTCCGTCCTCCCGCCGCCCGATCCTGCGGCGGGTTGTGACGTCGACGCCGCCATTACCCGCGCCCTCGTCCATGCCTCCGTGCTCCGCCTCGACGCGGGCGCCGAGGCCTCGGCCATAACCATGGCCGGCGCCGAGCTCTCCGCGGCGATCGACGATTGTGGTTTGCTCGACGCCGCGGCCGTCGACGATTTCCAGCGCGCCCCCGAGCGCGCGCTCACCACCCTCCGCGACCCTGGCGCGCCCGCGGGCTCCTTCCTTTTTGCGCGGTTCCTCGACGACCATTACGGCACGGGCGTGCCTTCGGGTGTCCTCTTGGGCCTGCTCGCCGTCGCGGGCCAGCGCACGCCGCCCTCCGCCCTCCATTTCCACAATGAGCCCGACGTCTTCGACGCCTTGCGCAGCAACACCCGCGCGCGGGAGAAACCTTTCGAGGACCTGCTCCTCGATTTCGCCGTTCACCGCGCCTTCGTGGGCTCACGGAGCGACGGCGGGCACCTCTCGGACGTCGATCGGTTTGGCGATTTTGGCCGCGTGCGTTTCGAGTGGTCCGTCCCTTACGACAGCTTGCCGCGCCGGCTCGCCCCGCTCCGCCCGATCGAGGCGACCGGCGCGACCTATCTGTGGCTCGATTTGAAGGGCGCGCCCGAGGACGCCGCGATCACCTTCGCCGCGGACTGGGAGCTCGGCGTCTTTTTCCACTGGTCGCTCCTGAAGATCGACGCCGCGGGGATGGAGGTCGGTCGCGTGAGCATCGCGGGCATCAATGGCGCGACGCACGCCGAGCGCGAGATCCGCGACGTGCGGGGCCTCGCGGGTTTGCTCGTCGTTGGCGTCAACGTGGGCTCGATCGACCGGAGCCACCCCTTCGACCCGGACCTCGGCCCTGGATTGCCTCGCTCCTACACGGTGACGCTCTACCGCTGATTCACGTCGTGATGGGCACGCAGAGCCCCTGCACGCCGTGGATGGCCGTCGAGGTCGCGTAGCCGAGCAATCCTTGCAAGAAATACCCGGGCGGACAGGTCTCCGTGAACGGGCTGCCGCCGGTGCCCCCGGACGAGGGCTCGATGCTCCCGGGCGCGCCCATTTGCACCCAGGCCCGCACGCGCGCGCAGCGCACCCCGATCCGATCGAGCGTCGTGCCTGCGCGACCACGCACGGCCATCACGGCCTCGTTTTGCGGGCAATCCGAGGAGAACGTTTCCCCCGTCATCGCCCCGATCATCGGCCTCTCGTCCCTGCTCGTGAACATGCCATTGTCCAGCATTCGCGCGCACACCAGCCCGAGCGCGCCGATCGTCCCATCGCTGCGCCCCCGGAGCCCGACCACGAGCTCGTCGTCCGCGCACGTCAAGGCATAAGGATCGCCGGTCGAGGCGCCACGCGGGTCGAGGAAAAAGGGCGTGAGCGGGTCGATCTCGTACACGGTGGGGTAATCGGCCTCCGCGCTCGGGTTCGGATCGTCGAGGCGCAGGGCGAAACGAGGGGAAGGGGCAGGATCGGGCTCGCAGGCGAGGAGCGCCAGAGACGCGGCGAGCGTGAGCAAGGGGAGCAGCAGGGTGGGGGCCGCGGGCATGGGGAGCGGAGGGGGCAGCGGGTGTGCCAGGGTGTGTGTGGTGGCGAGAGGGGCGGTTTTGGACAAAAAGTGACTGCGCGCGAGCGGAGCGCCTGGACGTCGCGAGAAAACCTCGTTCCGCCCGGCCGGAGCGCCTGGCCTCCCGGAGGGACACGCGCTCCGACCGGGCGGAGGCGCGGGACGTCCGGAGGGACGCGCGTTCCGAGATCGCGGAGCGCGCGTCGTCGCGTCGAAAAACGGGCGTAGGCCGCGTCGGAGGGCGCGTCCTTCGGGAGGGAGGACGGGCCGCGCGTGGGCGGAGGGCGCGTCCTTCACGAGGGACGCAGGCTCCGCCTCGGCGGAGCGTTTGTTCCTCCGGGTGGGGCGACGGCTGAAAAATGTAGAAACAAAAAATCTGGCGAGGGACGCGCGCTCCGAGCGCGCGCAGGGCCTGAAATGCGCGGTTCTTCAGCCTGTCGGCTCTTAAAATGTGGAGGGGATGTCACGGAGCGGGGGCGTCATCCTCGACGACGCGGATGGGGAGCCATCGGAAGCCGGTGACGCCTGCGTCTTTGAAGATGCGCCAGACCTTGGGGGAGACGAGGAAATCGGGTTGCCACAAGACGGCCGTCTTCAGGTCGCCGTTCCAGCGCGCAATCCCGAAGCGCTCCCACATCCGGTTGACGTCCTGGGCTCCGACGAGGTCCCGAGCGTGGTAGGCGAGTCGTAAGGGCTCCTTGGTGGAGGTGTTGAACTTGCCGCGCCCGCACGTCTTGCACACCTTGTTCCGTTCGACGCCCGTCGAGCGCGGCGACATCGGGGGGAGCGTGTGCGACGCCCACATTTGCCTCCAGGGCAGCTTGGTCTGCCGCATGTCCTTCTGCCTTGCGTACACGCTCCGGAAGGAGAGCCCCGAGAGCCCCGCGTTCTCGAGCGTCTCGGCGAGCCGCTCGTCGACGAGGATCTCGTTGTAGCTGACGACAACGCGATACTGCCCGAGCTTCGGCATGCTGTCCCTGCTGGTGCCATCGAGCACGTACGCGGAGGTTTGCCGCATCCCCGCGCCACAAGCTCCGCACGCGTTCGAGATGTCGTAATCCGTGCCGAACCGCGGACCTCCGAGAACCTCTATTTCCCAGGTGCCGCCCGCCATGATGAGGGGTGCCGCTTCGAACTCCTCGTCCGTGTACTCGTCCCAGCGATCCTCGGTCCATTCGACCTTGTGGGCGAGGAGAAGCTTTTGCAGGAGGGGCAGGCGAGGGTCGGTGACATCCAGTCGGACATCGACAAAAACTTTTTTCAGGACGGGGATGTCCTCCACCTCGGCCACATCGGGCCCGCAGCCGGCGGCAGAAAGCACGGTCTGCTCGCGTCCCGGGACAGCTTTGCCGTCGAAATGTACGCGTATCTTTGTTCTCATCGTTCACGCTCTATGGTTTCCCACCATCCTTATCAATCCAGAAAATAATGCTCCATGGCCTTTAGCCAATGCGGTAAGTTACTGTAGGCTTCCTGGTATCCCTTCCATAGCGCCGGCAGGGCGGCCGGATGAATGTGCTTCGTGAGCTTTGCAAGCTTGTTCGTCATCACCGTGTGCGCCTCGCTCGACAGGATCACCGACGGCCCATCCAGGGCGTTGAGGCCGATGCCCTCCATCTTCGCCGTCTCGTAGATATGGTGAGCTTGCCACTTCCTTTCATACCCCTTCGTGAAGTGCCGCATCACCCGAAACGGCCCGACCACCTCCGCTTTGGCGAGCGCCTGCGTCAGCTCCTCCCCGAACTCCGCCGCCAGGTACTTGGCCGCATCCTCCGACAGCCCACTCACATCCTTGATGATCACCTTCTCGCCACGCGCCAGGGCCTCCGACGTGGCCTTCATGAACTTGTTCCCCACCGCCATCGAGACCGGCGAGAACAACACGGCCACGGCCGCCGCCTGGAGCCGCGGGTCGTTCGGCCCATCGGCGTTCATCCCGCCGACGATCCCGTATTCCTTCCCGTCGGCCCGATGGAGGTCCTCGTTCATTTGCAGGTTGAAGATCGCCCCCGCGATCACCACCTGCTCCAGGATCGCCCCGGCTCGCGTCTTCTTCTTTCGCGCGGGGCAGCCCTCCTTCGTCTGCTCGCACGAGGAGACGCTCAGCGGCTTTCGCTCCGGAACGTCGACGAGCTTCGGCAACGCCCCGCCGCGATCCACGAGCCCGTGCTCCTCGTCAATCCATTTCTCCTCCCGCTTCGGGAGGATCGACTCCTTCGACAAGACGCCCTCGCGCGGCAAGATCGAATCCTGCCGCAGCTTCGCCGGGCGTGACGGCGGCGTCGCCTCCTCCTTCGGCTGCGTGATCAACTTCTCGCGGACGCGCTCCTCGACGGGTCTCTCGTCGTCCACGGGATCCTCGCCGCCCCGCCCTCCACCTTCGTTCTCAACTTCCTTCTTCGGCGCCGGTCGCTTCGCAGGAGCGGGCTTCGGCGGTGGCGGCGGCGGCGCCGGCTCGCAAGGTAAATGGTAGCGCGTGGGGATCATGTACCGGGTCTTCGACCCCACCCGCGGATTGAAGACGAAGATCGGATGGTGCGCGCTGCTCTCCGCGATCAGCGTGATCCAAGGCTCCTCGGTGACCGGCTTGCCCGAATGGTCGTACGTCCACCGGAGGATCCCCGGCCCATGCGGACGCATGCACGCCGCGACGACCCAGGGCGCCTTCTTCGCAGGTGCATCCGCGAGCGCGGGCGAGACGCAGAGGGCGAGGGCGAACAGCAGAAGGATCGACGAGACGAGATGACGGCGCATGGGACCCTCCCGCGCCCAGGGTACCGCCTCGTCGAGCCCGATCGGTAGCCCGCCTGCGACCTCGGATCACTGCGCCTCCAGCACCTCCCACCACGCTGCCAGATCGATCTCCACCCCCTCGAACGGCTCCGCCTGCACCTTCTCCTCGGCCCCGTACACCCCGAGCTCGACCCAATGGCCATTCTCGAGCCGGCTCACCATCAATGCGCGCGCGTCGAGGTCCACGTACCATAAATACCCGACGCCGATCTCCGCATAAAACCTCCGCTTCACGATCAGGTCGTACCGGCGTGTCGTGGGCGAAAGGATCTCGCAGAGCCAATCCGGCACCGTCGTGAGGGGCGCGTCCTCGGGGAGCCTGGCGAGCCGCTCCCGCCGCCATCCCGCCACATCCGGCACGAACTCCGGCGCGCGCGCGAGCTGAATGCCAGGCTCGGGCAGGATCCACCAGCCGCCAGGGCCCCCGCGGCCCTTCTGGAAGGGTCCGCGCAGCGCTTCCGCCACCTCGGCTTCCATGTTGGCGTGCAGGGCGCGCGGGCGCGGGAAGACGTACAGCATCCCGTCGATGATCTCGCCGCGGAGGTGCTCCGGGAGGGACTCCAGATCCGCCAGGGTCGCGGGGCGGCCGAGGGGGCGAGCGAGGGCCATGGCCGAAGCCTACCACGGCAACTCTCGACCCGGAGAAACCTCCCCCTTTGCCCCCGCCCGCAGGCTTGCTAGTGCATGGCCCGAGCCCGCGAGCCATGAGCGAGATCAAGCAAGATCCAAGCGAAGACGCCGACGAAAAAGCCGAAGGGCCGGAAGAACCGGCCGCGGAGGAGGCGGAGGCGGAGACGGAAGCGGGCGCGGAAGCCGACGCGGAAGCCGACGCTGACGACGCCGACGCGCCTCCCGCCCCCGATCCTCTCCTTCGCCCGGGCAACCCGCTCCAGCTCGTCCGCGGCACCTCCACGCTCGCCGTCGGCGCGCTCGTCGCCTTCCTCCTCATGGCCTTGCGCCCGCAGTACCGCGTCGGCGTCCCCCTCGGCCTCCTCGCCGTCCTCGTCGCGACCTTCGGCCTGCTCGACCTCTGCGGCACCTTCGACGACCCCGACGACCGCGTCGAGAAACGACTCGCCCTCGCCGACCTCGCCGCGCCCCTCGCCCTGCTCGGCGGCGCGACCCTCGGCCTCTTCGTGTCCGTCTCCCTCGCCGTCGCCGGATACATCGGCCCCGTCGTGGCGGGCCTCGCCGTGCCGGCCTGTTTTCTCGCCGCCGTCGTCGGCGTCTACGGCGCAGGGGAAAAACTCGGCGCCTGGGAGAAAGACCCCGCCGGCAAACCTCTGCCGCTCCTTCGACGACATGGGTTCTGGCTCGTCACCCTCGTGACGCTGCTTTACCTGCCCGCGCTCGGCAGCCATTCGCTCAGCGACCCCTGGGAGACCCATTATGGCGAGGTCGCCCGCGAGATCCTCGCCCGCAATGACTGGATCTCCCTCTGGTGGGCCCAGGACGGCTGGTTCTGGTCGAAGCCCATCCTCGATTTCTGGATGCAGGCGCTCGCCATGGCCGCCTTCGGCGTGCGTTATCGGCCCGGCGCCATGCTCTCCGCCGTCGCCGACGGGCGCACGCCCTTCCCCGAGTGGGCCGTGCGTTTGCCCATTTTTTTCCTCACGCTCGTCGCGACCTACCTCCTCTACAAGGCCGTCGCGCGGGTCTTCGGCCGCCGCGCCGGCTTCCTCGGCGGGCTCGTCCTCACCACGATGCCGCAATGGTTTCTGGTCTCGCACCAGACCATGACCGACATGCCCTTCGTCGCCACCATGTCCGCGGCGATGGCCCTCTTCCTCCTCGGCATCCACGAGGACACCGAGCGCGAGGTGCGCGTCTACGAGGTCTCCGTCTTCGGCGCGAGGTATCGCCTCTCCAGCTATCACCTCGTCCTCGGGATGATCATCGCCTGCGCATTGCCGCAGGTCCTCTATCTGCTCTCGCGCAACTTCGAGATCCTCACGAGCCCCTTCGCCATCCGCCTCCACGCGGACGCCTTCCGCTCCGGATCCCCCGGCAACTGCGGCCTGCCCGGCAACCAGCCCTGCGGCGACGCCTTCCCCGTCCTGAAGGGCCTGCAGCCCGCGCTCCAGGCCATTCTGTGGATCCAGGCGCTCGGCCTCGTGCTTTACATGTCCTGGGGCGAGCGGCGCGCGCAGCGGCTTTATTTCCTCGCGGCCTGGTTCTTCGCCGCCCTCTCCACGATGGCCAAGGGGCCCGCGGGCTTCGGCCTGCCCGTGCTCTGCTGCCTCGCCTATATCGTCGTCTCGCGCCGTTATCGCGACCTGCTCCGCCTCGAGATCGTCGCCGGGTTGCTCATCCTGCTCTCGGTCGCCCTGCCGTGGTTCGTGGCGATGTACGCGCGGCACGGGCAACCTTTCACGGATCGGCTGCTCTTTCACGACATGTTCAAGCGCGCCTTCACGCACGTGCACGACACGAACGAGGGCGACGACGTGGGCTTCCGCTTCTACATCTGGCAGCTCGGCTACGCGATGTTCCCGTGGACCGGCCTCGTGCCGGCGGCGCTCGTCGCCTGGCTCCGGCGGCGCGAGGAGGACTGTCGAAAGAGCGACGCCTCGATCTTCCTCGCGATGTGGTTCTTCTTCGCGTTCGCGCTCTTCACGCTCATGCTCACGAAGTTCCACCATTACATCCTGCCGGCCCTGCCGCCGGCCGCGATGCTCACGGGCATCCTGCTCGACGAGATGGTGCAGCGCTCGGGCAAGGTGAAACGAGCCGCAGGTGATTTCGTGCAACAATACGAGCGCGCCCTCTGGGGCGTCGCCGGGATCGCAGGCGGCCTGCTCGTCTTTTTCGTGGGCCGCGACCTCGTGGGCGCGCGTGAGGGTATGCTCGGGCAGGTGCGGCTCCTGCACCTCTTCACGTACAATTACAAGCGGCCCTTCCCGCCGACGCTCGATTTCAAGACCCCGCTCCTCGTCTTCACCTGCGCCGCCGCCGTCTTGACGTTCGCCCTCGTCTGGGCCCGCGCGCGTCGCCACGTCGTGACCGCGCTCTCGGCCGCCGCCGTGCTCTTCGCCGCCTGGGGCATCGACGTGTATTTCATGAAGACCTCGCCGCACTGGGGGCAACGCGAGACGGTGCTCGCGTACAACCGCGCCAAACGGGAGATCCCCGGCCCGCTCATCGCCTTTCAGATGAACTGGAAGGGCGAGAACTTCTACAATGGCAACGCCATCCCGGCGTTCGTGTCCAGCGGCAAGAAGTTCCAGGACTACGTGCTCGACCAGAAAAAGAAGGGCGTGAAGACGTTCTACTTCATGACCGAGCACGGCCGCATGGGCTCGCTCGCGAACGAGCTCGGCGGGCCCCGCGTCTTCGACAAACTCACGACGCCGGAGCTCAACAACAAGTTCGGGCTGGTGCGCGCGACGTTCGAGTGACGGGCTATCCAGGCCGGAAGGTCCGGGCTACGCTTCGACCATGCGTTCGCGCGCCACGCTCCAGGACGCCCGCTTCGAGCAGACCGATCCGCGGCGCATCGTCGAGTACCACGACCCGGAGGAGTTCGACCGCATCGGCTTCGCCCTGCGCGCGCTCGACGTGCTGCGGCCGAAGCGGCTCCGGATCGCCCTCTACCAGGCCGTCTCGACCATGCAGGTGGAGGCGGTCGAGGACGTGTCCAGGAAGGGCTACCGCGTCGCGAGCGTGGGCATCCCGCCGCACGCGAGCCGCGAGCACATCGCCTACGCGCTCGCCGAGCTCGCCGGGGTCGCGTCGGTGCCGTACGTGGTGCGAACGTTGCTCACCCTCACCCCCGCCCCTCTCCCGTCCCGGGAGAGGGGTGAGGAGGGGAGCTAGCCGCGGCCGAATTTTTTCTCGAGCGCCTTGCTCACCGCGGGCGGCGCGTAATGGCTCACGTCGCCGCCGTGGCTCGCGATTTCACGCACGAGCGAGGCCGACACGAAGCCGTAATTCGTGCGCGTCGGCAGGAAGACCGTGTCGATGTGCGGCGCCATGTCGGCGTTCGCGTGCGCGATCTGCAGCTCGTACTCGAAATCGGTCGCGGCCCGCAGGCCCCTCACGATCACGCGCGCGCCAGCCTTCTCGCAATACTGGTAGAGCAGGCCCTCGAACGAGTCGACCGTGAGGTTCGGGATGCCCTTCGTCACCTCGGCGAGCAGCGCGAGGCGCTCGTCGAAGGTGAAGAGAGGGTTTCGCGTCGGGTGGCGGCCGACCGCGATGATCACGCGGTCGAAGAGCTTCGCCGCGCGCTCCATCAAGTCGAGGTGGCCGAGCGTCGGCGGATCGAAGCTACCAGCGTAGACGGCGATCGGGCTCGGCATGGCTCAGCGCTCCGGGGCCTTCTTCGGCGGCGTGTTGCCCGCGGGAGCTCCTCCACCCGGCGGCGCGAGCCCAGGCCCGCCGAGCCCCGGCTGCGGGCCGAAGGGCGACATCGGATCCGGCATGCCAGGCATCGGATCCGCGGGGAGGCCGTCGCCGCTCGAGCCCTGGGACATGATGCGCTGGAGCATCGCCGTCGTGTCCTCGAGCCACATGTGCCGGCCCTGATCGCCAAACGTCACGCGGAACGGCGCGAGCAGGCCCGTGCCGAGCACGCCGTCGATGTCGAGCGAGATCTGCTTCTCGATCTGCGCGACCGGCGTGCCGAACACGCCGGGCACCTTGGGAACGTCGAAGGCGCCGAGGCGCACCATCGGGACCACGCCCTCGCGCAGCTTGCCCTCCGGATCCTCGGCCACGATCTTGAGGTCCTTCGTCAACGAGCCGGCCTTCTTCCAGCCGCCCTCGTCGAGCGCGAGCGGGAAGGTCATCGACGTGTCGAGCAGCAAGCTCACGGGCTCGCCGCGCTCGCCGCCGAACCGGCCACGCAGGATCATGCCGCCGCCGCGGATGTACGAGAGGTCGACGCGTGTCGCGTCGGGCGGCGGAGGCGGCGAGAAGGTGCGCGCCACGAACTGGTGGCCCTCGTAGTCGATCGTCGCGTGCAGGTGGCGGAGCAGGTTCACGCCGAGCAGCGCCTTGATCGGCGCGCCCATCTGCTTCGTGAGGCCCGAGAGGTCCTGCGTGAGCGCAGGGACGTCGTGCACCTCGAGCTTCTTGCCGAAGCGGAGCGAGATCCAGCTCGGCTCGGGGCGCGTCGCGCTGTCGAGCACGACCTCGGCGTTGCCGGTGGAGATCATCGCGAGCGCGCTCTCGCCGTCGATCTCGACGGGCACCACGAAGAAGGGCGCGAGGGGGCTGACGTGCGGCAGCTCGACCGCCGCGAGCAACGCGCCCGAGAGCGCGAAGGGCGTGCGACCCTGGCCGCGACGCGCGAGCTTCGTGATCCCCTTGGCCCACTCGTCGACGACGTCGGGGTCGTTCAGCATCGCGTCGAGCTGATCGGCGGCGGCCTCGAGGTCGCCGTTGTACCAGAGCGCGCGGCCCCGCAGGCCCGCGACCTCCGAGCCCTTGAGGCCCTTCAGCAGGCGGAGCGTCTCGGCGTAATCGAGCTGCGCGAGCGCGATGCGGGCCGCGAGCTTGCGGACCTCGGGGTCGTCGGGGACGATCGCGAGCGCGCGCTTGACGGAGTCACGCGCCTCGTTGATGTCGGCGACGTTGAAGTCCTGCTGCGCGCGCTGGAACCACTTCTCGGCCGTCGCGGGGCGCGCGTTCTGCAGCGTGCCCGCCGAGGGGCAACCCGCGAGCAGCAGCGCGAGGGCTGCCGCGCCGAGGAGGGAGAAGCGGCTCAGGGGCCTTTCGGGATCTCGTCGAGACATACTGCTTCGCACGGACGTTTCGCTTCTACTTTCCCGCTTCGCCGCTGCCCGGGGGAGCCTCGATCAAAAGGATCCGATCGGCCCGCAGCTCCCGGCGGCTGCGCGAGGGAAGCAGATAGCCGAGAACCCGCGGAGGGTCGAGGTCCGTTCGTACGCCCGTCACGCAGAACTCGAGGTCTTCGGGGCCGCGATGGGCAGGGCGGTAACGCAGACGCACGGGCCGCCCGATCTCGGCCGCAGCGACGGCCGCCGCCACGATGGCCGGGCGCGCGTGCCGCTGCCCGATGCGGACGTGCCAGAGGTCCCGCGGCGTGTTTGGCGCGAGCACCTCGCGTATCTTCTTCCAGATCTCGCGCAGCACGTGCACGTCGTCCTCGGCCCGGTGAGCGCGGGACTGCGCGACGCCGAGCGAGGCGCAGAGGGATCCGAGCGCGTGCGTCGGCAGCGCGAAGGCGCGACGCGACAGGATGAGGGTATCGAGGAAAAACGGGAACCGCTCGGGCCTCTTCACCCGCGAGAGCTCGGCCTCGAGGAACGTCACGTCCCACGAGGCCGCGTGCGCGACGAGGATGCCACCGTCACACACGGCGAGCAGCTCGTCGGTGATCTCGGCGAACGTCGGCGCGTGCGCGAGGTCCTCGGGCTGGATGCCGTGGACGTGGGCGTTGCCGAAGGCGCCGTCGTCGGGGCGCACGAGCGTCGTGAGCGAGGCCTCGACGCGGTCGCCGCGGACGCGCTCGGCGCAGAGCTCGATCACGCGATCGGACGCGGGCCGCAGCCCCGTCATCTCGAGGTCCAGAAAGACGAGCGGCGCCTCGTCGATGGGGTCGTCCCACGGCGAACCCGGCGGCGGCCCGGCGGCGTCCGCGGGGTGCTTCTGTCGCTCGATCTCGGCCTTGCGCCGCTTCGACATCAGCCGCTCGTCTTGGGCTTTGCGCCGGCGCCGCGCATCATCGTGATGAGGGGCTTGATGGTGTCGGGTTCCATCATGGCGATCTGGTTGAACGTGCCGCCTTCGGAAAGCCAGGCGCCGCCGTCGATCGTGATCACGTCGCCCGTGATGTACGCCGAATAGTCGCTCACCAGGAATGCCGCGAGGTTCGCGAGCTCCTCGTGTTCGCCGAAGCGGCCGAGCGGGATCTTGCTCTTGCCGAAGCCCTCCATGCCTTCCGGCACGAGCGCCTTCCACGCGCCCTCCGTGGGGAAGGGGCCGGGCGCGACGCCGTTCACGCGGATCTTGTATTTCGCCCACTCGACGGCGAGCGAGCGCGTCATCGCCATCACGCCCGCCTTCGCCGACGCGCTCGGGATCACGAAGCCCGAGCCCGTCCAGGCGTACGTGGCCAGCATGTTCAGGATCACGCCGCCCTTGCCGGCCGCGATCATGCGCCTGCCCGCGGCGAGCGTCGCGTGGAAGGTGCCGTTCAGCACGATGGAGACGATCGCGTTGAACCCGTTGGGGCTCAAATCTTCCGTGGGGCAGAGGAAGTTGCCGGCGGCGTTGTTGATGAGGACGTCGATCGAGCCGAACGCGCGCTCGGCCTCGGCGACCATGGCCTCGACCTCGGGGAAGTGCCGCACGTCGCAGCGCACCGCGAGGGCCTTTGCGCCGCGCTCGCGGATCTTCTCGCATGCGGGTTCGATGTGCCCGGGGTCGCGGCTCGTGAGCACGAGGTTCGCGCCGAGGTCGGCGAGCTTCAGCGCCATGGACAGCCCGAGGCCCGTGCCGCCGCCGGTCACGATCGCGGTCCTGCCTTGCAAGCATCGCTCTTTGAACATGCGGAGGCTGTAAGCGATGGAGAGCCCGGGGCAAAGACCCGCGGTCGTCCGCTCACTTTTTTTCGCGCGGGGGGCCGCCAGGCCGGGCCATTTGTTGCTACATTCTGCCCGTGCCAAGGACTGAGCTCTCCAAGCGATTGGGGGACTCGCTCATCACGAGCCCCGCGGATGAGGGGGACGCCGACGTGGCGTCCGGGCTCGACGAGCTCGACGGCTCGTTCGAGATCGACGACGACCTCGCCCACGCGAGCTTGCACGTCCGGAGCCGAGATCCCCTGACGTTACCGGTCCTCGCGCTGAACCGGCATTTCCATCCCGTACAGGTCACGACCGCGCGCCGCGCATTCCTGCTGCTCTTCGGCGGCGCGGCGCACGCCCTCGACGAGGCGGGCGACGTCCACGATTTCCTCTCCTGGCGCCGCTTGCCCGTTCGCGACTCCGACGACGGCCTTCCCATCGTGGGCGGCTCGCTGCGCGTGCCTCGTGTCCTGCACCTGCGCCGCTACGAGCGCGTGCGTCGCCCGACGGTGCGCCTCTCGCGCCGCAACGTGATGCTGCGCGACGCGCACCAGTGTCAGTACTGCTCGAAGCGTCCGCCGGTGCGTGACCTCAACATCGACCACGTCGTTCCGCGATCCCGCGGCGGCGTCGACTCGTGGGAGAACCTCGTCACCGCGTGTCGGCCCTGCAACCTGCGCAAGGGCCGGCGCACGCCCGAGGAGGCCAGCATGCGCCTCCTGCGCGCGCCCACGGCGCCACGCTGGTCGGCCTCGATGCTCCTCCTGCTCGGCAGGCCGCAGCCGTTCAAGGAGTGGGAGCCGTTCCTCAAATCCGCTTGAGCTCGCGGCTCAAAGCTCGTGGCGCGGGCGCACTTCGAGCGAGAGCGTGAGCTCGAAGCGCTCGCGTGAGTCGGTCGTCGGGAACCGGAGCGCCGCCACGATGCGTTCGAAGCACGCGCGCGCGTCGTCGGTGCCGTAGGTCGTCGCGGGCAACGAGGCGACGTCGAGCGTCGCGCCGTCCTCCTCGATGCCGAGCTTCAGCGCGATCACGCCCGTCGACGCGTCGGGGTCGAGGCAGGTGAAGAAGGCGGGCTCGGCGTCACGCAGCACGGCGCGCACCGCCTCCGCGTCGATCGCCGCCTCCGAGCGCACCGAGCCCACCTCGACGATCATGTTCGGGGTCGGCGCGCGCGCGACGTTCGCCGCGGCTTCGGCGGTGACCTCGACCGTCGCGCGTTCATCCGGGCAGCCCACGAGCGCCATCGCCATCGCGAAAAGCGCCGCGGCTCCCAGGTCTCGATGCAGACCTCGTCGCCTCACTGGGTCAGTACCAGCGCCCCTTCTTCATTGCAGTATGCCACGAGGTTCCAGCCATCTACCGTGCAAATGAAAAAATCGATGCAATCGGTGAGGCAAACGGTTTCGAAGCACTGCTCGGCCGCGACCGCGGGGCAGTCCGGGTTCTGCAGGTCCGGCATGCAGCCCGTGGCCTCGCCGGTACGGTCGATGACAGGTTTGGCGCAACCATCCGGCGAGGCGCCGGCGTCGGGCTCCTGTCCGCCGCCGGGGCAGGGCTCGACGAGGCGCCAGGCGCCGTCCACGCAATCGTAGAGGGCCACGCAGGTGAGGTCGTCGCACGTCCCGCCGCGGCCGACGGGGCAACCCTGGGCGGGGATCTCACCGCAGGGACGAACGTCGAAGCCGTCGCCACACGCGGCTGGCAGGGCAAATGCGAGCGGGAGCACGAGAAGCGCCAGCCTGGCGGGGAGCCTACGCATGGCCGAAGGATGGCCCGGCGCGCGCCGCGAGGCGAGGTCGCGCACGTCGAGAGTGGATCGAGTAGGATGGCCGTCATGCGAGCCTGCGCGACAGCCTCCTTCTTCGCGACGTTGAGCCTCACCTTCGCGGCGCTGTTCTCGGCGTGCGCGAGCGGATCACCCCCGGAGGCGAGCGCCCCCGAAGCCTCGACGGACAAGCCGGCGAGCGGCGCAGAGGCCGCGCCGAAGGACGAGAAGGCCGCGGCGCCGACGGGTGATCAAGGCGCGGTCGCCGCGGCCCAGGCGCCTCCGTCCGCGCCGCGCAAGGCGCCGGAGAAGGCCTCCGACTGCAAGGACATGCTCGCCGAGCTCACGAACGAGCCGCCGGCGAGCGGCGTCGTGATGAACAACGCGCAGACCGCGGGCGACGCGGGCGCGAGTGATCGCTTCCAGCCGATGAGCGACCTCGTGAAGTCGAAGCGCGACGCGTTCCGCTGCTGCTTCGATCTCTGGGCGAAGGACAACCCGGGGCAGAAGGTGAAGATCTCCTTCACGTTCGAGCTCGCGCCGGACGGTCGGCTCAAGGAAGCGAAGGTCAAGCCCGAGAAGAGCGACGCCACGGCGCCCGAGATCGAGAGCTGCATGCAGGACGTCGCCAAGGGCTTGACGTACCCGCCGTCGCCGA
This sequence comes from Polyangium spumosum, assembly GCF_009649845.1. Classification (NCBI taxonomy): domain Bacteria; kingdom Pseudomonadati; phylum Myxococcota; order Polyangiales; family Polyangiaceae; genus Polyangium; species Polyangium spumosum. Next base: position 823,588 of record NZ_WJIE01000003.1, on the reverse strand, counting down.
GCGGCAAGGACACGATCTTCACGTACCCCTTCGAGTTCAAGGCGCGCCGCTAGGCGCCGGACCACCCTTTGACGAGCGATTCGAACCCTCCCACGCGCGGCCAGGGCCTGGGCGGCGCGCGCAACGCCTACGCCGAGCTCCTGCGTGACTCGCGCGGGCTGCGCCGCGAGCAACGCGAGGCGCGCGACGCCTGGTTCTCGAAGCTCGCCGAGAAGCAGAAGGACGAGATCCTCTTCGAGCTGGAGATCCTGCTGAAGGGGCTCGCTTGTTTCGCGAACCCGCGCAACCACCCGGGCTCGGGTCGCAAGCAGATGATCGTCAGCCACGACTTCCGCGAGCAGCTCGCGCACGCGAAGGAGGGCATGGCGCGCGTCGTCCAGCTCGCGCGCACGATGCTCGGCGAGAAGGACCGCGCGTTCGTGTTCCAGCGTTACCTCGAGACCGTCCTGCCCGAGGACAACTCGCGCACGCGGCTCGTCTACGCGACGATGGCGCAGGAGTCGCCCGAGGCAGCGCTGTTCCTCTTGCGGCAGGCGTTCACGAACCTGATCGAGACGGGCACGGCGATGTTGCGCCTGCCGAAGGTGAGCTACCGCGTCTTCTACGCGCACCTCTCGATCACGATGCGCGAGATCACGCAGAGCGCGTTCTTCAACCCGCTCTCGGCGCTCGAGTTCCGGCCCGAGTTCGATCGCATCGCCTCGCCGTCGGTGCTCGAGCTGATGCAGAACGTGGCGGGGGAGCACCCGCACAGGCTCGTGGCGCTCACGTTCCTGTCGCTCTTTCGCATGCTCAGGTACCTGCGCCTGCTCGACGCGATCGCGCTCGATCACACCGACCGTCGCGTGGCAGGGCGCGCGTACCTCGTGCTCGCGGTGCTGCGCAGCGACGGGCGCGCGCTCTCGAACTACCTGCGCAGGCGATCGGGCGAGCTGCTCGCGGAGGGCCTCGGCCGCGAGATCGCGCGCGTCGGCGCGGCGGACATCGCGGCGCGACACGACAGCCTCGTGGCGGAGGGGCAGAGGCTCGGGGCGATCAAGGACGCGCTCTTGACGGTGTCGGCGAGCCTGCGCGTCGAGCTGCGGAGGACCTTCGAGCACGAGCTGCCGCCCGCGGACGCGAAGCTCTCGGAGGCGGAGCTGCGCGCGAAGATCCAGAGCGCGACCGCGCTCCTGCGGCCGGCGATCGAGCTCTGCGTGCTCTTCCTCGGGCGCGCGCTCGGCGCGACGCTGGAGGAGGGTCGCGTCTTCGAGGACATCGGCGTGCGGCGCGCGACGATCGCGCGCGTGCGGCAGAACGTGTGGATGTTCGCGCAGATCACGCGCGCGTTCACGAGCAAGCTCAGGCACGCGGATCCGGCGAGTGATCGATGGAGCGTGCCCGAGAGCTTCGGCTTCGTGCGTGACTTCCTCGGCTACTTCCGCGCGATGGGCTATCCGCTCGTGGTGCTCGGCGATTATCCACGCGCGCGCGAGCTCATCGCGACGCTCGCGGCGCTGCGCGACACCGATCTGCTCGACCCCGCGCGCCTCGGCGTGGCCGCGCGCGAGTGCGAGGCGTTCTACGATTTCTCGATCCAGCTCTTCGAGCGCATGTCGCAGCGCGAGCTCGCGGGCGTGCCCTTCGACAGGCCCGCGGCGGCGCGATCGCTCCGGCTCTACCTCGGCGATTAGTTGGTGGTCAAAGCGTCGTCGGTCCGGCGCGCGCCGACGAACCAGAACGCGGCGGACAGCGCGAGCGCGATCGGCAAGACGAGCATGCCCCAGAAGAGGCCCGTGCCCGACGTGCACTGCGCCTTCACGTCGCCGAACGCGTCGCTCACCGCGCCGACGATCGGCGGCGAGATCAGGTCGCCGAGCAGGTGGATGAGGAAGATCGACAGCGCCATCGCGCTCGCGCGTCGCTCCTCGGGCACGCTCTTCAGGATGGCGAGGTTCGTCGGCGCGACGCTGGCGAACACCGCGAGCTCGCAGAGCCCGAGCAGCACGAGGAAGCTCGTCGAGGACGGCGCGAGGATCGCGAAGACCGCGAGCGGCGTGGCCACCGCGGAGGAGATCGCGCAGACCCAGAGCGCCGCGCGCACGCGATCCGATCCGGGGACGCGCTCCGCGACGAGGCTGCCCACGGCCGTGCCGACGAGGCCCGTCAGCACCGTGAGCTTGCCGAACGCGCCGTCGGCGACGTGCAGATCGAGGCAGAGCCTGCGGTAGAGGAACGGCACGGCCCACTGCACGAAGCCGCCGAGCGCGAACGTCTGCGCGATGTAGCCGGCGACGGTGAGCACGTACGCGCGGTTCTGCGCGAGCGCGCGTGTGTCTTCGGCGAAGCTCGTGATGACGCCGCGCTCGTCCTTCTTCTTCGCGAGCGTTCGCTCCGGCTCGCGCAAGAGCAGCGCGACGAGCGCGAGCAGCACGCCGGGCCCACCTGCGATGTAGAAGGCGTTGCGCCAGCCGTAGTGCTGTTCGAGCAGGCCGCCGAGGATGAAGCCGAGCGCGGAGCCTGCGGGGATCGCCACGTAGAAGATGCCGAGCCAGCGGTTCTTCTTCGCGATGGGCGCGACGTCGTCGATGATCGTGGGGCTCAGGGTCGCGTAGCTCGCCTCGCCCACGCCGACGACGACGCGCGCGGCGAGCAGCGACGCGAGCGCGCCTGCGAGGCCGGAGGCCGCGGTCGCTGCGGACCAGACGAGGACGCCGGCGGCGATGAGCGCCTTTCGGGGGAACCTGTCGCCGAGCCACCCGAAGACGGGGCTCGTGACGAAGTAGCCGAGCATGAAGGCGCTCGTGACGAGGCCGAGCCCCTTGTCGGAGAGCCCGAGGTGTTCCTGGATGCGTGGTCCTACGGCCGTGACGACGAAGCGATCGACGTAGTTCAGGAGGTTCAGGGCCGTGAGCAGCGCGAGGATCGCGCGCGGGCTCTTGATCACGGGACGAGACTACGGAAAGAGGCGCACAAAAACACGAATGGACGTACGGTCTGTTCCGACGTCCATCCGGTCGAGGCTCTTCGATGTCCTGTCCGACGGATCCGAGCCTGTTCGGGGCACATCATGTCTCGAGTTTCTCGAGGCCCCGACTCCCGCGAGGCGGACGCGACGTCCGCCTCCGAGAGGACTGCGAAGAGCGTTGTGAAACGGCTGGCTGGCCTATTCCTCGTCGTCGCTCTGCGCGACGGGCGCCGGAGCGGGCGCGGACTTCGGAGCGGGAGCCTTGGCGGCGCGAGCCTTCCGTGGCGCGGCCGACTTCTTGGCCGGGGCGCGCTTCGTGGCCTTCTTCGCCGTGCGCTTCGTCGTGGCGGCGGCGCGCTTCTTCGCGGGGGCGCGCTTGGCGGCCGTCTTCGCTGCCTTCTTGGCGGGGGCGCGCTTGGCGGCCGTCTTCTTGGCGGCCGTCTTCTTGGCGGCCGTCTTCTTGGCGGCCGTCTTCTTGGCGGGCTTCTTGGCGGCCTTCGTGGCCTTCGTGGCCTTCGTGGCGGCCTTCGTGGTCGCCTTCTTCGCGGGCTTCTTCGCAGTCTTCTTCGCAGCCATCTGACCCTCCTGATTGGCCGCCTCGCTCTCGCTCTCGCCTATTTGCCTGAGTCGCGAGCCCCGAGACAACAGATGTTGCACGACGTATATTGCCACGCATGGTGACGGTCAAGGAAATTCTTGCAAGGCCTGCTCTGATGTACCCCTTCGGTTGAAGGGAGATCGCTCTGCAAGCATTGCGAGGGCGGAACGAAGGAACAGATGAGGTGTAGTGTCCCTCGCGGTTCCAAGCGCCTACAACCTCGCCTTTCGTCGCCGAATGTCGCCTATTGACATCACGTAAAGAACGTGCTTCGGGGCTCCGGGAGCATGTCCCCCCTTGTGCGGCGTGGGGGACCTCGGCTACCGTCCGGGCGTCCGTCAAGCGTCCAGGAGGGACAGGATGTCGATGCGTCGCACGACCTCGTGGCTCCTGCTCGGTTCCGCGCTCCTCGCCTTCACGGGCGCTGCGGGGTGCGGCTACTCCGAGGAGGAGATGCAGGCCAAAGTTCGTGAAATCGAGGCCTTGAAGGGCCAGCTCGCCGATCAGGAGAGGCAAAACAAGAAGGCTCGCGGCGAGCTCGACGATGCAAAGGCGCAGGTCGAGCAGCTCAGGCAGCAGCTCAAGAACGCCGGCGTCGATATCTCGAAGCTCAACGCGAACCTCGAGGAGCAGTCGAAGGCCCTCGAGGAGTACCGCCGTCGCGCCGAGCAGCTCGAGCAGATCAAGAAGCGCTTCGAGATGCTGCGCGAGAAGCTCCAGGCCCTCACGAAGCTCGGCCTCAACGTGACCGTGCGCAACAACCGCATGGTCATCCAGCTCCCGGGCGACGTGCTCTTCGATCCGGGCAAGGAGACGTTGAAGAAGGACGGGCAGGACATCCTGCTCAAGGTCGCCGAGGTCGTGCGCAACGACGCGGCCCTCTCGCAGCGCTCGTTCCAGGTCGCGGGTCACACGGACTCGGACAAGCTCGCGGGTGGCCGCTTCAAGGACAACTGGGGCCTCAGCGTGATGCGCGCCCGTGAGGTGCTCGCGTACCTCATCGAGACGACCGAGAAGGGCGGCGGCGGCCTGAGCCCGGCGCGCTGGAGCGCCGCCGGTTACGGCGACACCGACCCGGTGAAGCCGAACGACACGCCCGAGAACAAGCTGGCGAACCGCCGCTGCGAGCTCGTCGTGCTCCCGAACGTCGAGGAGATGCTCGACCTCAAGACGCTCGCGAACTGAGCGACCCCCCCGTTTGTCCTCCCATCCTTCGAGCTCCATGCGATTCGCCGCGATCGACATCGGCACGAACTCCGTCCTTTTGCTGATCGCCGAGCCGCGGGGAGGCGAGCTCGTGCCGATCCTCGAGCGCGCGACGATCACGCGGCTCGGTCAGGGGGTCGACGCGACGCGCGCGCTCGCCCCGGAGGCCGTGACGCGCACGCTCGACTGCCTCGCGGCGTACGGCGAGGCGATGCGCGCGGCCGGCGTCTCGCGTGTCGCGGCCGTCGGCACGAGCGCGATGCGCGACGCGCGCGGCGGCGACGCGTTCCGCGCGGAGGCGAAGGCGCGTCTCGGCGTCGAGCCGCGTGTCGTCTCCGGGCGCGAGGAGGCCGAGCTCACCTTCGAGGGCGCGCTCTCGGGGCTCGGCCTCTCGGGGCCGGTCACGGTCTTCGACGTCGGGGGCGGCAGCACGGAGATCGTGACGGGCGACGCGGCCTCGGGGCTCGCCCGCGCGACGAGCCTCGACATCGGCAGCGTGCGGCTGACCGAGCGGCACGTGAAGAGCGACCCGCCGACCGCCGCGGAGCTCGAAGCGGTGAGGGCGGACGTGCGGGCTGCGCTCTCGAGCGCGGGCTTTCCGCCGAGCGGCGCGCTCGTCGGCGTGGCGGGCACGGTGACGACGCTCGCGGCCTATGCGCGAGACGTGTTCCCGTACGACGCCTCGCGTGTCCATGGCGCGCGTATGTCGCGCGACGAGGTCGTCTCGGCGGTGGGCTCGCTCGCGGCCATGCGGCTCGAGGCGCGGCGGGGTCTACGAACGGTCAAGCCGGAGCGTGCGGACGTGATCGTCGCCGGGGGCGTGATCGTCGAGGAGGTGCTCGCGTGGGCCGCCGAGGCGCGGCCTTTGGGCACGCCCGGCGTGGATTCCAGCGTCGAGCTCGTGGTCTCGGATCGGGGCGTGCGCTGGGGGCTCGCTCGTCGGCTCGCGGAGGGGCGCGAGGTGTAGCGGCGAGGGCTCGCTCTGCCGTTCATACATACGCGTGTCCGTTGCCGTTTCACCGGACCGTTGCCATATCTGTATGGAGCCACGCCGGAACTGCCAATTCGGTTGACAGATCCCGGCGTTCTCACTAGAGTGCGCGCGCCTGGCGCAAACTAACCCCTCATCGAGGCTTCGAGATCTCGAGGCGTGAGGGGACTTCTCTCAACAACCCCGAAACCCCTTCCACCGTCAGCTCCCCCGCGGTGTCTTCGATGGTGACCGAACCAGCAGCGCTCTGCGATCTCCCGCATCCCCCAGGCCCTTATAGTGGTCTTCGCGGCGGCGCTTCGCTCTTCGGAATGAGACACCAGATCCAACGGTTCCTGGCCGACCTCGAGCGATCGTTTCGCTCGGCCCAGCGGGGACAAGGGATCGAAGCGGCGGGGCGGTAGGCAAAGGAGACAGTATGCAGGCTCGTTCGGAGATCCAGTTCAAGGTAGGCGACAAGGCGGTCTATCCGGCCCAGGGCGTGGCTGAGGTCGTCAACATCGAAGAGAAAGACATCGCCGGGAACCGCCAGCGCTTCTACGTTCTCCGCATCCTGGACACCGACCGCAAGATCATGGTGCCGGTCTCCAACGCCAGCGCCGTCGGGCTTCGTCAGGTGATCTCGGAGCAGGAGATCCGCGAGATCTTCGACATCCTCCGTGAGCGTACGATCGCGTTCGACAACCAGACCTGGAACCGCCGTTACCGCGGCTTCATGGACAAGATCAAGACGGGTTCGATTTACGACGTGGCCGAGGTCCTGCGTGACCTCTACCGTCTGAAGACCGACAAGCAGCTCTCCTTTGGCGAGCGCCGCATGCTCGACACGGCGCGCTCGCTGATCGTCAAGGAGATCGCGATCGCTCGTGGTCAAACCGAGGAACAGGTGAAGACGGAGATCGAGGCGATCTTTCTCGCCAACTGATCTTTAGGACCGCGCGGGCACGGGGGTTTCGGGGTCCCCGCTCGGTTCCCCGAAGAAAAGGGGCCGATTCCAGGAGGAGTCGGCCCTTTGGTTTTTCAGGGATTTCCCGGACGAACCTGCACGGGCGGCAGCGGCGGCAGCGGCAGATCCACGCGCCACGCCTCTTCCTCGAACACACACCCGACATGCGCTCGGTCCGCGGGTCCGAGGCCGACGATCTCGACGAGCGCGTGGTTGCCGGAGACCTGCGCCGAATAACGCTGCGGCTCGAAACGCACGACGAATCGCGAGGGCACGATCATCGCCTCGGGCGCGATCGTCTTGCCGCTCGCCGCGCTGTACCGCTGCGCTCGCTCGGCGAGGTTCGTGCGGGCGCGCTTGGAGAGCAGCTCGAACGCGGCCTTCGCGGCCGCCGGATCGCCGTTCACGAGGCGCAGGCGCTCGACGAGCTCGCGCACGGCGCCGTCGGGCGTGGCGTTCACCGGCTTGCGGTTGCAGCCCGCCGCGGCGACGAGCAGGGCCAGCGAGAGCAGGGCGGGTCTCATCATCACGATCACCCGAGCGTCGTCGACGAGAACGCGCCGATCTGCCGCAAGGCCTCGTAGAGCACGATCCCCACCGCGTTGGCCAGGTTGAGCGAGCGCACGGGCCCGAGGGTCGGGATGCCGTAGACGTCGTCGGGGAAGCGCTCGAGCAACGCGTCGTCCAGGCCCTTGCTCTCCTTGCCGAACACGAGCGCGTCGCCCGGCCGGAAGCCCGCGTCGAGGTAACTCTTCGTGCCCACGGCGCTGAAGAGGCAGAGCCGGGTCTCGGGCATCTTCGCGCGGAAGTGCTCGAAGTCCTGGTGTTGTTCGAGCTCCACGAGGTGCCAGTAGTCGACGCCGGCGCGGCGCACCGCGTGCTCGTCGATGCGGAAGCCGAGCTTGCCGACGAGGTGCAGCTTGCTCTTCGTGGCGGCCGTGAGCCGCGCGATGCTGCCGGTGTTCTGCGGGATCTCCGGGTCGACCAGCACGACGTGCAGGGGCTCTGCGAGGGGGGTTGCGCGGAGGCGAGGGCGCCCATCCTTGGCCACGGCGTGTTTGTAGCCGTATGCGCCCGAGGTACAAGCTTCCGCCCTCAGAGACCTTGACGGGAAAGCGGCCCCCACCGTAGCCTCGCGCCTCGGAGATCCTGGTATGCGTCGATTCGGGTGGATCGCGGCGACAGCCGCGCTCGTCGCGGCTGTGGCGGTGCCTCGCCAGGCAGAGGCGGACACGATGGACCCCGCCCTCGCGCGCCTCGTGACGGACGAGAATTGCCGCGCGCCGGGCGGTCAAGGCGGCCTCTACTACAACCCGCAGTCGGGCTACTCCCGCTGCGGCACCGACGATCTCGCGTTCGCCAAGCTCATCGGCGAGTGGGGCTTCGCGCTCGCGCCGACGGCGATGCACCCCGCGCGGACGACCGGCTACGGCGGGTTCGATCTCGCGTTCGAGGGCGCGTTCACGAACATCTCGTCGAACGCGCAATACTGGGCGCTCGGGACGCAAGGCAAGCAGGACCCGAACAACAAGCTCTTCTCCACGCGCAACACGGGGCCCGACAGCTTCCTCCAGGTCTTCTCGATGAAGACCCGCTACGGCTTCGCGCCGCTCTCGTTGCCGCTCGGCATCCTCGGCATGGAGCTCGGCACGAAGATCGGGTTCATGGCGAACTCGAACATCGGCATCCTCGGCGCCGACGTGCGCATCGCGCTGGTCGAAGGCTTCCGCACGGGCATCCCCGCGATCTTCCCGGACCTCGCGGTCGGCGGCTCGGTCACGACGCTGACCGGCAACCCCGAGTTCCAGATGACGGTCGCGGGCGCGGACGTGCAGCTCTCGAAGCCCATCCCGATCGCGGGCAGCGTCGTGCTCACGCCGTACCTCGGTTACTCGTACCTCTACATCTTCGGCGACTCGGGCCTCATCGACCTCACGCCGAACACGGACGCGCTGAACTACTGCGGCTACCAGGGCGGCAACTCGCCGGCGACGCCCGATCCGAACAAACCCTACCGCGACGGCCAGCCCGTCTGCGGCGGCGGCACGAGCGCGGACTTCAACAACACGGCCGTCTTCGATCCGGTCCGCATGCAGCGCCACCGCATCGACGCGGGCCTGCAGTTCCGCTTCCAGATGGTGCGCATCGGCGCGCACTTCGTGACCGACATCGTCGACCCGACCGAGGCCAACCAGGACGAGGATTCGATGGTCGCGACGCCCGATCCGAACGACGACCCGAACGCCACGGTGAACAAGTTCGAGGGGATGCCGCGGCAGTACACGCTGGCCTTCGACATCGGCCTCGTTCTCTAGAAAAAGCCGAGAGGCGAAACGAAGACGGGCCACCTCGCTCCGAGGCGGCCCGTTTCGTTTTCAGCCCGCGCGACGCTTCATTTCTTCGCGTTCACGTCGGGCAACGTGTAGCCGAGCTCCCGCAGGATCGCGCGGAAGTTCCGGTCCTCGTCACGCGCGGTGGTGAGGTGCTCCATGAACTTCTTGAAGTTGCCGTCCTCGGCCGCCGTGGCCGCGCGTTCGTAGTTCGCGAGCACGAGCAAGAGGTGCGGGTGCGCCTTCGTCACCTGCGCGGGCACCTCCATCTTCTGGGCCACCCTCGCGCGCGCCTCGGCCAGCGCCTTCACCACGAGCACGAGCTCCTTGTCGAACGTGCGGGGCTGGAGCATGTCCCCTTCCTTGCGCGCCTCGTCGAGCAGGAGCGCGGCGCGGTCGAGATAACTGCCCGCCCACGCCGGCAGCACGGTCAAGCAGAGCGCGAGCGTCACGAGCACGGCGAGCGCGATCCGACGGAGCATCCTCGAAAACCTCCTCGAGCGTCTCAGGTCCCCTCCGTCCGAGGGAGGGCCCCATTGGACGGACGAACCGGAGACTCGTTCGATCCCGAAGATACTTCGCCCGTCGCCTCCGCGTCACCTGACCACAAGCGCAGGATCGCGGCCCGCGCGGCCTGCTGCTCCGCGAACTTCTTCGAGGGGCCCTGGCCCTCGCCCATGACCTGCTCGTGGATCTCCACGACCACCGTGAACGTGCGCTGGTTGGGTGGTCCCTCGATGCCCACGACGCGGTAGCGGGGCGAAGGGCCACCCGTGGCTTGCACGCGCTCCTGCAGCTCGCTCTTCGGGTCGAGCGTCCGCGCCGGGCGCTCCGCGAGGCGCGCGAGTGGCTCGGCGAGCACCACCTGCACGAAGAGGCGCGCGTCCTGGAAGCCGCGGTCGAGGTAGATCGCGCCCATGATCGCCTCCACCGCGTCGGCGAGCACGTTCGTCCGATCGCGCTCGCCCGCGGATTGTGCGCCGCGGCCGAGCCGCAGCGCTGCGCCGAGCTCGACGCTGCGCGCCCACGCGGCGAGCGGGTTCGGGTTCACGAGCATCGCGCGCATCCGCGTGAGCTCACCCTCGTCTGCGTCTGGAAAACGCTGCATCAGGATCTCGGCCACGCAGAGCCCGAGCACCGCGTCGCCGAGGAACTCGAGCCTCTGGTTGTCTGCGCATGCGCCCTTGCGTTGCTCGTTCGAGAAGCTCGGGTGCGTGAGCGCCTCCTCCAGATGAGGGAGCTCGCCGCTCAGCCCGAGCCGCGAGAGCAGCGCTTCTCGAGGGGAATCCATCACCGCGTCGGATCCTCGTTCACGGGCCTCCGTAGAGCCGATCGGTCGCTTCGGCCATCTCGGCGTCGATGCTCGTGATCCCGCCCGCGTCGTGCGTCGACCACACGACCGTCACGCGGCCCCAGCCGAGGTGCACGTCGGGGTGATGATCACGCTTCTCCGCGGCGAGGCCCACGCGCACGACGAAGGCGAGCGCCGTGGAGAAGTCGGGGAACGTGTACGACTTCTGGATGGCCTCGCCCGCGCGGGACCAGCCCCCGTGCGCGGCCAGGAACACCTGGATCGCGTCGTCTTCGAGCTTCTGTCGCTTCGACATGGTGAACGCATTTGTAGACGGCATGGCGCGCGCTGGGAACCCGGCGCGCGCTAAACTCCCGCGTCACCCGATGCCCGGCCTCGTCGCTTGCCCCTTCTGTCGTGAGATGTTCGAGCCCTCGGAGGCGCGGGTTTGCCCCGAGTGTGGCTTGCCGCTCGAGGACATCCGCAAGCTGCCGCCCTCGCGTGAGGCCCTCGAGGACGAGCCGCCGGTGCCGCCCGAGCTGGAGACGCTGCCCATCACGTACGTCGCGCGTGGACGAGGCTTGCTCGCGGGGATCGCGTCGCTCGGGCTCGTCGCCTTTTTTCTGCCCTGGGTGCGCGAGACGGCGCCGGAGCTCCGGGTGCTCACTGGCTTCGGGTTCGCGGAGCGGCTGCAGTGGATGTGGGCGCCTTTCGTGTCGTGGATCGTGATGCTCCCGCTCGTGCTCTCGCGCCGCTCGATCCACGCGATGCGCGGCGCGCGGCTCGCCGTGGGATTCCTCGCGGCGATCGTGATCGCGACGGTGATCGTGCGCGTGACGGTGGTCCCCGAGAGCACGCCGTACAGGCCTGTCCGCTTCGCGTGGGCCCCTGGCCTGCATGCGACGTTCGTGCTCGGCTTGCTCGCGCTCTTCGCCGCGTCGCGCTTCGGCGGGCGCGTCGACGATCTGCCCTCGAAGGAGGCCCGCAAGGGCGACGAGATGCTGCATTGACGCGGGCCGCGGGGTCGACAGGGCCTCTTCGCTCGCGTATCCTTTGGACGGCGGCTTTTCCTTGCGCGGCGCGGGGCGGGTCCGTCGGAGGTGCGCCATGGCCAAGACACCGATGAGCGCGCAACGCGTCCGGCCGAGAGCGGACTCGTCCGACACGGACACCTTCGAGGTGCCCGCGGCCGTGCTCTGCACGATCTGCGGTCAGTCGGATTGTTCGGGCTGCACGCCCGCCGACGAGACGGCCTCGGGCGTGATGGCGATCGTGCCGTGGGAGCGCCCGGGTGGGACGGCGTGGTCGCGGATGTGGGGGACGGCGCTCGCGACGACGCAGGGCGCCGATCAGTTCTTCGCGGCGATGCCGGACGGAGCGCTGCCGCCGGCGGTGCGGTTCGCGATCCTCGCGGAGATGCTCGCGGTCGGGTCGATGGTGGCGATGCTCTTGCCGATCGCGGCGCTCGCGCTGCCGCACCTCGCGCTGCAGGTGATCGCCGATCCGGAGATGCGCGTGCGGGCGCTCGAGTGGTTCGTGATCGGCGTGCCTGCGCTCGCGCTCTGGATGGTCGTCGCGCACGCGAGCCACGGCGCGGCGCTCGACGCGGGCGCGCGCAAGCAGGGGGCGCGTCCGCAGCGCAGGCGCGCGCTTCGGTTTGGCTTGTACGCGTGTGGCTGGGACCTGATGACGGGCCCGCTCGGCGGGCTCTGGATGCTCGGATCACGCGGCGCGAAGGCGGCGGCGGAGGTCCTCGCGCTCTCGATGCGCGTGCCTGGGAAGGCCTCGGACGCGCTCTTGAAGGGCGTCTACGGTTTGCCCGAGGAGGCGGCGGCGCGCGCGCGGCGCACGGGCACGGTCGTCGCGGTGATCTCGGCGATCGTGTCGGCGTTTGGTTTGCTCGTGGCGATCGCGCTCGCTTAACGCGGCCCGATGGGCGTCTGCGTCGGCGCGGGCTTGCCTTCGGCGGGGCGGCGCGACGAGGGCAAGGTGCCGGGGCGTCTGGCGGGTGAGACCTCGCCCATCGCGCTCACGCCGAGGATCTCGAGCAGGTCGACGTTCGTCTCGCCGAGGTGCTTCTTGCGCAGCTCGGCGACGAGCTCCCCGATCTTCTTTTGCGTGCGCTCGTGCATCAGGAGCTGCCGGATGGAGGGCGCTTCGAGCTCGAGCGGTCGATCGACCGCCTTGACGCTCTGGCGCCGCCAGACGACGGCCCACGCCGAGCCCTCCGCGACGGGCTCGGGCACGAGCTCGCTGTCCTTCACGCCCTCGACGGCTTTGACGAGGGCGAGGTCGACCTTCATGTTCGGCTCCGTCGTCGTCCCGTCGGGCGCGACGAGCCCGAGGTTGCCGCCGCGCATGCTCGTCGTCTTGTCGAGCGACGTGTCGCGCGCGAGCTCGTTCCAGCGCTTGGGCGAGAGGTCGGCCTTCGCCTTCCCGATCACGTCGAGCGCCTGCTCGCGCGTCGCCACGAGGATGCGCCAGATCGCGACGCGCGGCGGCGCGTGGTACTTGTCGCGGTTCGCCTCGTAGTAGGCGCGCACGTCCTCCTCGGAGACGGGGCCTTGCGCCAGGACCTCGGCGCGGATCTGGGCGACGATCGTGCTCCGCAGGACGCCGCGGATGCGCTCTGCGACCTCGGGCAGCTCGCGCATCTTCGTGGCCTCGGCGCCCTCGGCGTAGAGCGTCTCCTTGAGCACGCTCTCCTCGAGGAACTTGCGGCGGATCTCGTCGTGCGTCTTGCCGAAGTAGCGGAGCTGGAAGGGGGGGATCGCGGCGAGCCGCCGCTCCACCTCGCGCACGGTGATCGTTCGAACGCCGACCTTCGCGACGACCGCGTCGGCGTCACTCGGCGCGGCTGCGTCGGCGAGCACGTACGAGCTCGTGGCCGTGGCGGCGACGAGCGCGATCGAGGAGGCGAGGATCGCGCGCAGGATCGAGGCAGGGCGCATGGCGAGGCCATTCTTGCCGGGTGGGGGCCGAGGTCAAGGCGGCTCGCTTCTTTCAGCGGCAGAACGTGAAATACGTGGCGACGAACGCGATCACGAAGAGAGGCCAGGTCGTCCGCACGAACCCCGCGAGCTCCGAGGCCACGCCCTTGCCGGCGCGGCGCGTGGCCTCGCGCTTGCCGATCCTCCGGAGCGCTTCTTCCTCGATCTGCGCGTGTTCTTCGTCGTCGAGCGGATCGTCGCCGGCGAGGTGGTGCAGGTGGTGGGTGATCTCGTGGTCGATCGTCTCGTCGATCTCGGCGGCGACGTCGAAGGAACGATCGCGGCGGTGCTCGGCCTGGAATGTCCGGTAAAACAAGCGGATCTCGGGCGGCCTCGGCATGCCGAGCGTCGGGTCCGTCCCGCCGGGCGTGTAGCAGCCGAGCAGCGGCTCGCCGCCGTCGTCGCAGGCCGGCACGTCGTCGTCGACGAAGAGGTCGATGTTGCGCACGCCGCGCGCGCGGTAGATACGATCGGCGGCGCTCGCGACCATCGCCTCGAAGGCGTCGAGGTCCGGGAAATCGCGCCGCGCCTTGCGGGGCTCGCCGATCTCGTAGGGGATCTCGCGTCGCCAGGGGACGTCGAGGTCGCTCCGCGCGCCGCACGTGGCGCAGCGGTGCACGGCGCCGAGGCGCGCGGGGTAGTGGGCCTCGTAGAGCAGATCGGCGACGGACTGGTAGGCCTCGGGAGGGGCCTCGCCGAGCGCCTTGGCGATCGCCGAGGCGCGGCGCTCGCGGCCGAGCGTGGTGATGCCCATGGCGATGACGATCGCGGGCGTGATCCGGGCCGGCGCGGACTCGGCGCGGAAGAGCGGCAGCGCCTCCTCGACCGTGCGGGCAGCGACGCGGACCGATCGGGCGAGCTCGGCGCCGACGCGGATCGCCGGGATCACGTGGGCGGCGTCGTGATCAAAGGGCGCGTCGAGCTCGGGGTCGTCGAGCTCTCCGTCGACGAAGGGCGCGATCTCGAGCAGGCTCGAGGGCGCGACGCGGAAGGCCTCGCCGCAGTTCTCGCAAGGCAACTCGGCGGTCTCCTCTTTCTGCACGCCGGCGCGCAGGAGCAACGCGCGGAGCACGTGGAAGTCGCGTAAGGACAAACCACGCACGTCGAGCGGGGCGCCGTCGCCGTCGCGGGTGACGTCTTCGGCCTCGAGGAGCGTGAGGGCCTCCATGCAGCCGCCCGGCTGGATGTCGGGCGCGCGGGCCTGGGCGGCGGCGCGACGGGCGGCCTCGTCGGAGAGGCGCGCCACGCGGCCGGAGGGCAGAAACACGCGGGCGGGGAGGCGGGGCACGTCGAGGCGATGAGGCCGGCGGGGGTCTGCGTCAACCCGTCGGATCATGGGCGCGTGATTGCTTCGCGCGGCTCGCTCCCGTAGAGTCGGCGGAATTCCTCGGGCGTCGTCGCGCGGCGCGTATTGCTTTTCGCACAGGAGAATGGTCATGCCTCACGCGGATCGTAGAATTCGTCGCTCGCTGGGTCTGCTCGCCGTGCTCGGGTTGTCCGTGTCGCCGGTGGCGTGTGGTTTCGACGAGTTCGGGGCGAAGCCCCCGGAGACGGGTGGGGCGGGTGCCGCCGGGGGCATGGGCGGCGCGGGCGGGATGGCGGGTGCCGGGGGTATGGCGGGCGCGGGGGGTATGGCGGGGCCCGGCGGTATGGGCGGCGCGGGGGGCGCGGGGGGCGCCGGCGGCGGCGTGACGTGCAACCCGAGCGAGACGAGGGAGTGTTATACGGGGCCCGCGGGCACGAAGGGCGTCGGCAACTGCAAGGCCGGCGTGGAGACTTGCGGGGACGACGGCACGGAGTGGAGCCCCTGCGCGGACGAGATCACGCCGGCGCCCGTCGAGAAGTGCACGACCGTCGGGGACGAGGATTGTGACGGCGTCGACGGTTGCACGGGCACGCCGCTGGACGCGTTCACGCCTGCCGGCAAGACGTCGGACCCGCTGGACGACGCGATCTTCGACGTCGCGATGGCGCCCGACGGCGGGTACGTGATCGCGGGCATGATGGACGGCACGCTCGACAACTCCGATTTCGCCAGCGTCTCGGCGGGCAGCGTCTACGTCGCGAAGTTCGACGCGATGGGGGCCATGCAATGGGAGAAGAAGTACCCGACGACGAGATTTGGTGCCGCCCGCGGGGTCGCCGTCCACAAGAACGGCGAAATCGTCATCGTGGGCGAGTTCAGCGGGACCATCAACTTTGGCGGCGACGCTCTGACGGCGCCGAGCCCGAGCGCGGACATCTTCATCGCGACGCTCGACGCCGCGGGCGAGCACGTCTGGAGCGAGCGGTACGGCACGACGAACGTGCAGACGGCGCAGGGCGTGGCGCTCGACGAGCAGGGCAACCTCTTCGTCACGGGTTACATCCGTAACGATGCCTTCAGCTTCGGCGGCGATACGTTCGATCCCGAGAACAACGACGAGATGTACCTGGTGAGTTTCACCGCGAATGGCACGCATCGATGGGACCGCGTCTTCATCGAAGGTGGGGATCAGCGGGCCTGGAGCGTCGCGGTCACGCTGCAGGGCCACCCGGTGATCGTGGGCCAGACGAGCGAAGCCGTGGATCTCGGGGGCTCGTCGAGCCCCTCCTACAGCTCGAGCCAGGATGGTATCGTCGCCATGTACGACAAGGACACCGGCGCGCACATCTGGAGCAAGTATGTCGCCTCGCCCAACAGCCAGAACGCCAACCACGTGTCCGTCGCGCCGAACGGGGAGGTCCTCGTCACGGGGCGCTTCGTGGACGCCGTCGATCTGGGATCGGGCCCGGTCAATTCGATCGGCAGCACCGACACGTATCTCGCCGTGCTCGACGCGACCAATGGCGCCGCGATCCATGTCAAGCGTATCGGCAGCATGAATACGGAGACGCGCGGCATCGGCGCCGTCGCCGACGGCGCGGGCGACATCATTCTGACGGGGCGTTACACCGGAGGCGCGCTCGATGTGGATGGCCAGGCGATCCCCAACCCGAACGGGGTCGACGCCCTGGTCATCAAGCTCGCCGGCGAGGATCTGGCCCCGATCTGGGTCAAGGCGCTCGGCGGACAGGGCAACCAGTTCGGCTGGGGCCTGGCGGTCGACGCGAAGGGAAATGCCGTCGTGGGAGGCGGGTTCTACGACCAGCTCGTCGTCGGCGCTCCGGTCGACACCAGGACGAGCACCGGCGGCGCCGATCTCTTCGGCGTCCGCCTCTCCCCGTGACCTGACGCGCCGCAAGCGCCAAGGAGCGTGGGAAACGCCTTCGTGGCCGCCGCTGGCCCGTCCGTCGAACGACGGACGGCTTCGGGGGCGCCGCGAACGCGTCCGTCATCTGACGGACGGCTTCGGGGTAGGCGCGATCACGTCCGTCGTTTGACGGACGTGTTCGGGCGCACCGCGAACACGTCCGTCGTTTGACAGAAGGCTTCGCGCTCACCGCGAACACGTCCGTCGTTTGACAGACGGCTCTGCGGTGCACCCCCATACGTTCGACGTGACGCGCCGGCTAACTGCGGTAAAGCCCGCTTGGCCTCTTCGCCGGCTTGCCGAGGGCGATCCGATGTAGCTCCCGCGCCGCGTCCTGGTGGCCCGGGTCGAGGTCGAGCACGCGCCGGAGGTCCTGCACCGCGCCTTGCTCGTCGCCGACCCGGCGGCGCAGGTAACCTCGGTAGAACAAGGCCTGCGCGTGGTCGTCGCGCGCCTCGAGCAGCGCGTCGAGCTCCGCCACCCGGGCGCGTAGATCCGCGCCGCCGAGCAGCGAGCGGATCCACACGGCGAGCGCCGCATAGTCGGGCTGCGTGGGATCGACCTCACGCGCGAGCTGGCAAGCCGCGAGCGCGCCCACGAGGTCACGCTCGCCGAGCCGCGCCGTCGCGAGGCAATAAAGCGCGTGCGCAGGCCGCGCGGCGTCCGGTTGCCCCTCGGGCGGCATCGGGACCGCGGGCGCCTTGTCGCTCTCCGAGGAGGCCGTGTCGAGAGGCTGCGGCTCCGCGGGCCGGGGGACGTTCGGCGGCGAAGGGTCCGTCTCGACGACCGCCGACGGCGGCGGCTCGCTCGCGGCCTCCATCGGCCGAGGTGTCTCGATGCGGCGCGCGGCGAGCGTGAACGCGCTCGGGCGACCCCGCTTGCGTGGCCGCGGCTGCGCCCGCGTTCGTTCACCGTCCCCCGCGAGATCCGGCGCCGCCGCGCCCATACGATGCGAGGCCGCGCGCAGGCGGATCCGCGCGAGCGTCACGGGGCGCGCCGCGGCCGGCGGAGGCTCGGCCGGGGGCTCGGCGCAAAGCGGCGTCGTGCCGAGGCCGAGATCGAGGCTACGCGTGATCACGAGCGCGTAGACCATCCACGCGAGCGTCTCCTCGGCGGCGATCTCCGCGGCGAGCAGCTCGGCGAGCGAGAGCTCGCTCGCGCGGATCCGGTCGAGGATCTCGCGCTCCTCGGGCGCAGGGGCGAACCTCTCGATCGCGGCCGCCGGGTGGATGCGGAGGGGGACGTCGCGCACGCGCTCGAGCGTCGCCGCCATCATCGACGAGGCCGTCGCGTGCGCGCGCACGCCGGCCCAGAGGACCGCGAGCGGGTGCATCGTCGCCGCGGGCGCCGCGTCGTCGACGAGGTCGGTCCGGCCGTCGAAGTAGCTGTACGTGGTGTCGGGCGGCAGGCTGAAGAGGCGGATCAGCCGCGTCGCGAACTGGCGCGCCGCGGTCTGCTCGAGCAGCTCGCGCTCGACGCAGCCCGCGAGCAGGAGCGCGTCGCCGAGCAGCCCGTGCATCGAGAGCGCGCCTTCGAGCGTGGCCTCGTCGATCGCGCCCGCCTCGACGAGCATCTGCCCGAGCAGCGCGTGCCCATCCCCCGGACGCACCTTCACCGGCGCGCCCGCTTCGAGGCGGACCGCGTGCGTGACCCCCGAGGCCTCGCGAAGAAAAAGAGCGCCCGTGAGCTCCCTGTCGAGCACGTAGACGAGCAGGTGTGCGAAGGGCGTTCGCCCGAGATCGCCTTCTGCGGTCGGAAGGATCTCGGAAGGCATGGGGCTCGAACGTATCACGAAGCGCGAACACTTCGTACACCGTTTGCCCGGGGCTCGTGGTGTGGGGGAAGATCCGGAGCGGGTGGGATTTCTCAACGTGGCTGCCGCCGTCCCCCCTCGGCCGGACGGATGCTAGGGTCTCCCAATGCCGCGCGGTCACGTGCTCGTCCTGGATGACGAGCCCTCCATCCTCACCACGCTCCAGAAGGCCCTCTCCCTCGAGGGATACACCGTGGATGTCGCCGGCGGCGTCCGCGTCGCCGAGGAGAAGCTCGCCAAAAAGAGCTACGACATCGCGCTCTTCGACGTCGCCTTGCCCGACGGCGACGGCGTCTCGCTCCTGGAAAAGGTCCGCGTCGGCGGATCGGACCTGCCCATCGTCATGATGAGCGGGCACGCGTCGATCGACGCGGCCGTCCGCGCGACGCGCCTCGGCGCGCTCGACTTCCTGGAAAAACCCCTCTCCACCGATCGGCTCCTGCTCGTCCTCGACAACACGCTGCGCCTCGTGCGGGCCGAGGCCGAGGCGAAGGCGCTGCGCGCGCAGGCCGGGCAGCTCGGGGAGCTCATCGGCGAGAGCCGGTCCATGGTGGCGCTGCGCGAGCAGATCGCCCGCGCCGCGAAGGCGAGCGCGACGGTGCTCGTGACCGGCGAGCGCGGGACGGGCAAGGAGCTCGTGGCGCGCGCGATCCACCTCGCCGGCAAACGCGTGAAGGGGCCGCTCGAGAAGATGAACTGCGCCGCCGTCCCGAGCGAGCTCATCGAGAGCGAGATGTTCGGCCACGAGGCCGGCGCGTTCACGGGCGCGACGAAGCAGCGGCGCGGCAAGTTCGAGCGCGCGAGCGGCGGCACGCTTTTCCTCGACGAGGTCGGCGACATGCCGATGCCGATGCAGGCGAAGCTCTTGCGCGTGCTGCAGGAGCGCGAGATCGAGCGCGTCGGCGGGCACGAGACGATCAAGGTGGACGTGCGCGTGGTGGCCGCGACGAACCGCGACCTCGAGGCGGCCTGTCAGAAGGGCGAGTTCCGCGCGGACCTCTACGATCGGCTGAACGTCGTGCCGCTCGCGCTCCCGCCGCTGCGTGCGCGCCGCGAGGACGTGCCCGTGCTCGCGCGGCATTTCCTGGGCCTCGCGATGGTCGCGAACGACAGGCCCGGGATGGTCCTCACGGACGGCGCGATCGAGCTGCTCACGAGTTACGGCTTCCCCGGCAACGTGCGCGAGCTGCGCAATCTGATCGAGCGGCTCGTGATCCTGACGCCGGACGCGAAGATCGACGCGGAGGACGTGCGGGTTTGTCTGGGGAGCGCGTCGGCCGGGACGCCGACGGGGCTCTTTCGTCCCGGCACGCCGTTCCGGGTGCTCGCGGAGGAGGCCGAGCGGCGCATTCTGGAGGAGGCGCTCGCGCATCACGGCGGGGCGATGGCGTCGACGGCGCGTGGACTCGGGCTCGAGCGGAGCCATTTGTACAAGAAATGCAAGGCGCTCGGGCTGCGCGGCGACAAGGCCGAGGCCGAGGATGAAGGATAGAGCTTGGCGAGGAGTAGGGTCATGAAGTCGAAGACGTACGTATTCTTGGTTCTTTCGGGTTTGATGGGTCTCGGGCTCGGGGCATGTCGCGCGACGGGGACGACCCCGATGGGCGCGGGCGGAGAAGGCGGGGAAGGCGGCGCGGGCGCGTCGGGCGGCGGCGGCGCGGGCGCGTCGGGCGGCATGGGCGCGGGCGGGATGACGACGTCGAGCACGGGCGCGGCGGGCGGCTCGTCGTCGAGCGGCTCGATGTGCACGCCGACGGGCGACGAGAACACGACCGAGGCGTGCAGCGACGGCTTCGACAACGATTGCGACGGCTTCAAGGACTGCAACGATTTCAACTGCGATCAGGTCGCGCCCTGCGTGAAGATCCAGGAGAAGTCGAACCCGCTCTGCTCCGACGGGCTCGACAACGACATGAACGGCAAGGCCGACTGCGAGGAGACGGCGTGCAAGGAGCTCGCCTTCTGCAAGCGCGAGTGGTCGAACGGGCGCTGCTCCGACGGGATGGACAACGACGGCGACACGTTCGTCGACTGCATGGACACCGATTGCCAGGCCGAGGGCATCATCGTCTGTGACGGCGATCAGCCCGCGAACCCGATGCCGATGGCCTCGGAGTTCGAGGCGCTCGCGAACGACGCGTGCACGAACGGGCAAAACGAGGACGGCAACAACTTCATCGATTGCGCGGACAACGCCTGCCTGGTGAACCCCGACGTGACGGCGTGCAAGAACCTCGTCCGGGAGGACTCGAACGCCTTCTGCGGCAATGGCCTCGACGACGACAAGGACGGCTTCGCCGACTGCGAGGACCCCGGCTGTCAGCGCGAGGGCATCGTCGTGTGCAACGCCAACGTGCCGGCGAACCCGATGCCTCCGCCGGACCAGTGGACGGCGCTGGCGAACGCGGAGTGTTCGAACGGCGCGACCGACGACAGCAACAACTTCATCGATTGCGCGGATTTCGGCTGCTCGCTGAGCCCCGACGTGACGATCTGCCCCGAGGCGAACGACGCGGAGTGCTCGGACAACCTCGACAACAACGGCAACACGTTCGTCGATTGCGCGGACAACTCCTGCAGCCGCAAGGCGAGCATCACCGTCTGCGGGCACGAGCTCTCGTTCGCGGATTGCAGCGACGGCGTGAGCAACGACGGGAACCCGTTCGTCGATTGCGACGATTTTGCCTGCGGCAGCAGCGGCGCCTGCGTGAAGTGAGGCCTCACCCCCCAACCCCCTCTCCACTCCGTGGAGAGGGGGAGAAGAAGCGCCTCTGAGCCCCTCTCCACGGAGTGGAGAGGGGTTGGGGTGAGGCTAGAAGTATCCGTGGATCGTGGTGGCGACGCTCTGGTCGAGGAATTTCCCGTTGCCCAGGGCGTCGTGCTGCGTCCAGTGCCCGTACTCGACGAGGAACTGCAGGTAGTCGTTCATGTTGTAGCCCAGGCCCGGCTGGTGCATGAATTCGCGGATCCCGAGGTCGCGGTACCAGACGCCGCTCAGGTTGTAGCGGCCGACGAGCTTCCAGACGCGGACCTCGCCGCCGACGAGCAGGTAGTCGTTGCGCGCCGAGGCGCGGCCGGGGACGGCGGGCGTCGTGGCGGTCGCAGGGACGGGGGGCACGGGCCACTCCGTGACGCTCTGGCCGAGCTGACGTGAGACCTCGGCCCACGCGCTCACGGGGCCGACGTTGACCCAGACATCGGCCGCGGCGCGATAGACGTCTTTTTTGCCGACGGGCGCCGGGATGTCGGCCTGGAAGTATTGCCCCGACACACCCAGCGTGACGGACGTGTCCTTGCTCCAGTGATACGCCGGCTCGGCGCGGAGGACGACGATGTGCCTGCGGCGGGCGTCAGGGATGCTGATCGTGTCGCGCCGGAGGAAGGAGCCGTTCGTCCGGCCGTCGACGAGGAAGTATTGCCCGTAATAGTTGAGGCGGAAGCCCTTCTCCTTGCCCAGGGCGCCCTCGACCGAGGCGCCGTAGTTCGGGTCGAGCTTGATGCCGTCGTAGAAATGGATGTTGCCGAGGAAGGAGTTGTCCCAGAAGAGGCCGAAGCGGCTGTACGATTTGCCGAGTTTCACCGTGGCCTGGGGGTGCTTGTAATAAAAATACCCCTCCTCGATCCAGGCCGGGCCTTCGTAGAACTCGCGCATGCGGGTGTCGCGCACGCTCGCGTTGAAGAACATGCCGAAATCGCCGATCGAGCCGTCGAAGTTGAGGTGCGCGACGTGCATCCGGAGGAACTCTTTCTCCTCCGGAGGCTGGAACGGGTGGTAGTAGAAGAGCCAGGCGCCGCCGTGGAGCTCGATCTTGATCGGCGTCTTGGCCGGCGCCGGGTCCTTCGGCGCCTTCGGGTCCTTCGGCTCCCTGGCCGCGCCCGGGTCCTGGGCCGCGCTCGGGTCCTTCGGGCTCGTGGGGTGCGAGGGCTTGGGCGTGGACGTGATGCCCTGCCCGCGGGCAAACGAAGGCGCCAGGAGGAGGCAAGCGGCCCAGACCCATCCGACGATCGCACGCATGCCCGTCCTCACGCTCGTCCTCGACGGTCATCGTACTTGACAGAGGGCGCGGGATGGTGCAAAAACGCGGCCCTGCAAAGCTGGGGTTTGGGGCGAAGGGCGCCGTGAGGCGACCCGCAGCCCCAAGCGTCGACTGGTGAGGTAGCCAAGCGGTTAGGCAACGGTTTGCAAAACCGTCACACGCGGGTTCGAATCCCGTCCTCACCTCCAGAAGTCGCTTCCTTCGGTCTACCAGGCGTCGTGATCGGCGCGGTTCGCGAGGGCATCCACGAGAGCCTCGACGATGGCGAGCTCGCTCGCTCGCACACGCGGCGCCTTGCGGCCGAGCTCGATGGCCGCCACGAGGCGGCCGCCGGCGAGCACGGGCACCATCCACGCAGCTTCACACGCGACGCCGAGGTGGAGCAGCCGATCCTTGAGCGCCTGGCCCGCCGGGCCCGGCGCAGGCTCGGCCACGACCGTGTTGCCCTCCACCGCCGCCGCGAGCACCGGATCGACGAGGCTCGTGCGCTCTCCCACCATGTCCCGCGAGAAGGGGCCGTGCGCGTAGAGCACGACCGCGCCGCCGGGGCGCACGACGTGCACGAGCCCCGCGTCCGCGCCCGTGCGCAGGACCGACGCGTTGAAGAGCAAGAGGAGCGCGTCGTCGAGATCCGCGGCGCCCGCGAGCACGTCCTGCGGCATCACCTCGTCCGGGAACACAGGCCGGCCCGGCAGGGTGATGTCGTCCATCACGCTGCCCGGGATGGTCTCCGCGGGGCGAGGATGATAGGGCGGCGTGGGAGCCGCGGAGTCGACCGAGACCACCGCGAGCTCCGACAAAGGCCGCCACACCTTCCACGCCTCGTGGCGGACGTAACTCTCGAGCGGCACCTTCCCCGCCTCGAGGCCACGCGCGATGAGCTCGATGCCCACAGGTCCCACCGCCGTCGCCCCATCGGAGACGTACCATCGATCAACGGCGCACGAAGCGGGCCCGACGGCATCGGTGAGCAACTTGATGGATCGCATGCGGCAAGATTCCCGAGCGAGGAAGAGACGTGGCGGGCGGAATCTAGGCGGATTACGCATTGTGTCAAGGATATGGCAATCGGGTGACGAGGAAAATACGCGCGGGGATCATGAAAAATCGGGCGGAAGGCGATGAAGGCGGGGAATTGACGCGCTCTGCGGCACGCGCCGCCGCGACCGGGACGGTGTACCTGGTGGGCGGGGGCCCGGGAGATCCTGGATTATTGACCGAACGTGGCGCCGAGCTTCTATCGAGCGCGGAGGTGGTGCTGCACGACGAGCTCATTCACCCCGCGTTGCTGTCCCGCGTGCGGCCCGACGCGATCGTGATGTCCGTGGGCAAGCGTGGCTCGGACCGCGCCTCGAAGCAGGCGAAGCAGGAGGCGATCGAGGCGGAGCTCGTGCGGCTCGGGCGCGAAGGAAAGAGCGTGGTGCGGCTGAAAGGCGGCGATCCGTACCTGTTCGGGCGAGGCTCGGAGGAGGCGGAGGCGCTCGCGCGGGCCGGCATCCCGTTCGAGGTGGTGCCCGGCGTGTGCTCGCCGCTCGGCGCGACGGCGTATGCGGGGTTTTCCCTGACGCACCGGGACCTCGCGTCGAGCGTGACGCTCGTGAGCGGGACGATGCGGTCGGGCGTGGGATACGACTGGTCGGAGCTCGCCAGCGTGAAGGGCACGATTTGCGTGCTGATGGGGATGCACAACCTCGAAGAGGTGGCGGCAGGCCTTCTCGGCCCGGCGCGGCGCGCGCCGGAGACGCCGGCGGCGGTGATCCAGTGGGGGACGCGGGCCGAGCAGCGGGTCGTGACGGGGTCACTCGCGGAGATCGCCGCGATCGCGCGGGCAGAAGGGCTCGGGAGCCCGGGAATCGTGCTCGTGGGGGCGGTGGCCGCGCGGCGGGAGGCGCTGCGCTGGTTCGATACGCGGCCGCTGTTCGGGAGGCACGTGGCGGTGCTCCGGCCGAAGGGGCAAGCGCAATCGGTGGCGAAGCTCCTGCGGCAACGAGGGGCCGAGCCCTTCGTGTGGCCGGCGATCGAGATCGCGCCGCCGCCCGATCCGGCGGCGGTCTCCGCGCTCGCGCGTGAGCTCGGGGCCTGGGACGTGGTGGCGTTCACGAGCGAAAATGGCGTGGAGCGGCTGTTTTCGGCGCTCGCGGCCGAGGGCCTCGACGCGCGGGCGTTCGGCCGCGCGAAGGTGGCCGCGATCGGGACGGGCACGGCGGCGGCGCTGCTCTCGAGGGGGATTCGCGCGGACATCGTGCCGACGAGTGATTTCCGCGGGGAAGGATTGGCGCGCGCCATCCTGGAGGACGCGGAGATCGAGAATCGTTTGTCCAAAAAGGAGATTGTGCGGGTGGTGATCCCGCGCGCGCTGGTGGCGCGGGAGGTGCTGCCCGAGACGCTGCGCGCGGCGGGCTGCGAGGTGCGGGTCGTGCCGGTGTACGAGACGCGCAAAGCCGGGCCTTCGCTCGTGGCGGAGCTCGTGACGCGGCTGTCGGAGAGGTCGATCGACGTGGTGCTGCTGTCGGCGACGAGCACGGTCGAGGGGCTCGTCGGGGCGCTCGGGGCGCGCGCGGGCGAGCTGCTCGCGGGCGTGACGGTCGCGAGTATCGGAGAGATCACGACGGAGAGCGCGCGGGCGCGGGGGATCGAGGTGGCCGTGACGGCGGAGACGAGCACGATGGAGGGGCTCGTCGCGGCGGTGGAGAGGTATTTCGTGCAGAAACAATGAAGCGCGGAGGGACGGGCGGGTTCAGCCGAAGATCTGCTTTCGCGCGACGCTGGCGACCGCATTCGTGGCGGGGTTCTTGATCTTGCGTTCGCCCGTGATCGCGTAAAAACGCTCCTTGACCGCGTCCGTGGAGCCGACGATCCGGAGGTCGTACTGGCCCTCGACCTCCTTTTCGATGACGGAGGGCGCGACCACCACGCCCGCGCCGGCCTGGCCGAAGACCTTGATCAGCGCGCTGTCGTCGAACTCGCCCACGACGCGCGGCCGGATACGCTCGGATTCGAACCATTGCTCGAGCGAGCGGCGGAGCATCGTGCCCTCGGCCGGCAAGAGGAACGGCGCGCCGTCGAGGCAGGCAGGGAAGGGCCGCCGCGGGTCGAGCGAGACCGAGGGCGCGGCGAGGAAGCTGACCCCGCATTCGCCGAGCAAATGGCTGTACGCCTTGATCTTCATGCCGGCGCCGAGCGGCGCGTCGGTGATCACCATGTCGAGGTTGTGGAGCGCGAGCTCGGCGAGCAGCCGATCGGCCTTGTCCTCGCGGCACACCATACGCACGGGCTCCTCGAGCGCGAGCGCAGGCTCGAGCAGGCGATGCGCGATGTGCTTGGGCACGACGTCGGCGATGCCCACCACGAACCGGAGCGGCCTGCCCGTCGGCCGGCCCTTCACCGTGTCGAGCAGCTCGCGGCCAAGCGAGAAGATGTCGTCCGCGTACCGAAAGACGACACGCCCCACCTCGGTCAGGACGAGGTGACGGCCGCTGCGGACGAAGAGCTTCTCGCCGAGCGCCTCCTCGAGGGCGCGGATCTGTCCGCTGATCGTGGGCTGCGCGAGCCTGAGCTCCTGGCTCGCCCGAGCGATGCTGCCTTCACGCGCAACAACCCAGAAATAAAGGAGGTGATGGTAGTTCAGCCACTCCACGATGGACGGAGCATACCATCGTGAATCCCGATGTCTCGCGTCTGATCCATCGGTTTTTCGGGCAACTGATCTCGCTTCGGCGTCATAAAATCCGAATCGGATTGGCAAGGACCCACAAACGTTCGCGGATGTACCCCTCGCCGGAGTCGCCGACGTGGGGGCGGAGGTGGGTCGGGTGGATGCGGACCTCGACGCGGTACGCGCCAGGGGAGGCGTTTTCGAGGCGGATCGCGCCACCCTCGGCCACGATCCGGGTGCCGGACGCGTCGATGTGCAGCAGGCGCATGGAGACGGTCGGCGGCTCGACGGCGGGGTCGAGGTCGTGGACCTTGGGCGCGTGGGCCACGATCGTCGCACCTTCGGGCGCTTGCCCACCCATTTCGATGACCGAACCGCCGGCCTCGGCGTGGAAATCGAAGCCGGAGGGCGCGCCGAGGATCTCGAAGGCGACGTAGCTGCGGCCCGCAGCGAGGGCAGCCTTGACGGAGGAGGGGGTGATCGGGCCGTCGACGAGCGCGATGTTGGAGAACCAGCGCATGAGGCGGCGGTAGCTGTCGCCACGCTCGCCGTCGCGCAGGACACCCGGGAAGGTGTTCTCGTGGACGTCGGTGCCCGCGACGCCGGTCACGTGGCGGGTGGCGAGCAAGGCGTCCCAGCGCTCGCCGTAGACGGGAAGGTCCTCGAAGAAGCCGAGGAGCGCGAGGTCGGGCTGAGGGCCGTCCTCGTCCTGGCGGGTGAAGGGGAGGATGGAAACGCCGGCGGCGAAGGCGTCGAGGCCAAAGAAGTCGCGGCGGATGTCAGGGTCGATGGCCGCGTGGACGTTGTAGACCTCGATGCCGTCGACAGGCAGGGAGGCGAGCCAGGCGGGGTCGCGGGACTCGGTGTGCGGGACGATGACGAGGGCGCCGGCCTCGTGCATGGCCGCGACGGTGGCCGCGTCTTCGCCCTGGTAGGCGGCGAGGCGCGCCTCGGGGTCGCCGGGGAGGTGGCGCTCGAGGCCAACGGACATGAGGCTGTTCTCGTTGCCCGCGGCGACGAGCACGCGGCGGCCGTCGCCACACGCGACGTAGTTGCCGATGGGCGCGCCGTCCGCGCCGAGGACGGGCTCGTCGCCAGGCTGGATGAAGAGGAGCGACGGGAAATCCGCGTCGGCCATGTGCGCGGCGTGGTCGGTGAGGAAGACGAAGTCCTCCGCGGCGTCGCACATGCCGCGGCGGAGGTTCGCGACGCAGTCGGGCCTGGGGACGCCGCTCTCGTCGAGGCCCTCGCCGTCACAAGCGTCGTGCGAGTAGGGCGAGTGGCTGTGGAGGATGCCGCGCGCCTGCACGTGACCACGCACCGAGCCGAGGGCGACGTCGCTCGGCGTGGCGCGTTTGTCCCAGGCGCGAGGCGTGGGCTTGGGCGTGACGGTCTTCGTGTCCTCGCCGGAGCAACCGAGCGCGAGGAGCACGAGGGGCGCGAGGAGCGAAGCACGAAGCATGGCCCATCATAGGCCGCTCGCTCGTCCGCGTTACGCAGGTCGGTTCGCCGTGAGCTCGACGGAGACCGCGTCGACCGAGACCGAGGTCGGAGGGCCGAACTTCTTCACCTGCACGGTCACGGCGACCGCGGGCGTGTCGGCGAGGATGCGCGTGATGAGGCGCTCGGCGAGGATCTCGAGCAGCTTGTAGGAGGCACGCGTGCCCTCGTCGACGACCAGGTTCGCGAGGCCGTCGTAGTCGAAGACCTTGGCGAGCGCGTCCGTCCGAGGCAGAGCCGAGACGGGGAGCGAGACCTCGACGTTCACCACGAAGTCCTGCGGCAAGCCTCGCTCGGCCCGCGAGACACCATGGCGCGCGCGGAACCGGATCCCTTCGAGCCGAATCCGGTAGCTCTGGGCGATCGACATCGCGGTCGGGCGATAGCACGCCGAGCGGCGACCGAACACGCGAAAAGGAAACACGCGTGGTCGGTCGCCCGCTGGACGCTCGTGTCACCGCCGCTTCGAGAGCGCGTCGCGGTCGACCACGATCAGCCGTCGGCCCGACACGGCGAGCAAGCCGTCCTTGCGGAGCGCGCCGAGCGTGATGGTGACGGTCTCGCGCGTCGAGCCGATCGACTGCGCGATCTCGAGGTGGGTGATCGGCGCGGAGATCAACGTGCCACGCGTGTCGGGCACGCCCCAGCGATCGACGGCCCCGAGGAGGAACTCGACGAGGCGCCCCTCGACGTTGCGGAAGAGGAGCGACTCGATACGATCCTCGGCGGCGCGCTGGCGATCGACGAGGAGGCAGAGCAGCCCCAAGCCGAGCGCCGGATCCTCGCGGAGCCAAGCGTGCATCGCGGCGATCGGGAAGCGGACGACCTCACTCTCGTCGATGGCGATGGCGCTCTCGACGTAGGTCCTGGCGCCCGCGAGCGCAGCCTCGCCGAGCAGATCACCGCTGCCGCGGTAACCAAGCGGGACCGTCTGTCCCGAGGGCAGTTTGCGCTCGAGTCGAGCACGACCGTGCCCGAGGAGCGCGAGCGAGGTGACGTCGTCGTGTTGCTTCTGGATGGACATCCCAGCGCGGACGACGTCGAGCTCGCCGACGTCGAGCGCGTTGTCGAACGTCGCACGAGACACCTTCTCGAAGAGAGGGCAGAGCTTCAGCGCACGGTTGATGCGCACCTTCGGCGCATCCACGGCGGGGCGGCGGTTATCCTGGATCGTGACCATGATTCATGGTCCATATTACCAGGGTTGGCGGTATCGCGAGATCGCTAACGTGAACCCACTGAAATTACGATGTCGCGGTGGAGCGCCGCCTCGGCCTCGCGGACGAAGCTCTGGAAGGTGCCATACGCATCGGGCTGCACCCGGCCCGCAGGGATGTTGATCGCCCGCTCGAAGACGAGGGTGTCGCGATCCACGCGATCGCTGACGGTCGCCGTGCGGCCTCCGTCCTGGGTGGAGGCAGCCGCGAGCTGGCTCGTGACCCGCGCGCCCTCGGGGAGCTTCACGCGCAGGCGAACATTCGAAAAAACCGACGATTGTTCGGAGATGTAGAGCGGCGTCTCACGTGACGGGAGGGCCGCGAAGGGCGAGAGGCGGAGCGCGAAGGGCGGCGAGACGACCATGTCGCCCGTGCGGACACGCGCGAAGTCGTTCATCTCGAGGTCCATGACGAGGACGAGCGGCGCGTCGAGGTCACTCGCGTTCTTGATGTCGAGCGAGCGCAGGCGCGCGCCCGGGAGGGCCTGGCCGATGAGCTTGGTCTCGATGGCCTCGTCACGCTGAGCGTCGGGCAGGCTCTCGAGCGCGCTGCGGAGCATGATGGCGAACTTGCCCTCGAAGCGTTGCTCGAGCTTGAGCGCGGCCGATCCATCGGCGCGCAGCTCGACCGTGCCCTCGTAGGTGACGCCGTCGCGCGAGCCGGTGAGCGGCGTGGTCTCGCGCGGCGCGCCCTTCGCGAGCACGACGGCAGGCTGGCCCCGCAAGGAGCTCGGGAGGTAGCCGTACGGCGCGAACTTGTCGCGGACGACCATCCAGCGCACGCCACGCTCGGTGGCGAGGCGGACGGCGAGCGCGTTGAAGGACTCGGCGTCGCTGAGGGGCCCACGCGCAGGCGGGGTGAGGCGATCACGCACGGCGCCGAGCGAGGCGTCGATGCCGACGAGGCGGCAGAGGTAGAGGAAGGCCTCGGTGCGGTTGCCGCTCTTGCCGATGACGGCGCGCCGGCCGTCTTCCTCGCGGCCCTGCTCGACGTTCGCGAGGACCCAGCGATAGATACGCCGCGCCTGCTCGTCGATGGAGGTCGGTCGAGCGGCAGGTTTGTCCTCGTCGTCGGGCGCGGCGCCGGTGACGATGCCCTGGGCGATGCGCACGAGGCGCGGGTCGCGCGGGGTCTCGTCGCTCGTGGCGTCGACGAGGCGATCGATGCGGTCCTGCAGGTTGATGCCCCAGCCGATGCGCACGTTGGGCAAGAACTCCTGCGTGGGCGCGCTGCCGGGCTCCTCGGGCAGGGCGGGGCTGCGATCGACGCGGAAGCGACGCTCGACGAAGGCGCCGTTCTCCTTGACGGTCGGGGCGGGGACCTCGCCGCCGATCTCGACGTCGAGCGGCCGGTTCTTGGGCGAGACGACGACGTACTCGCTGATGAAGTACGGGATCTTCTCCTCGCGGAAGAACCAGCGCGGGCCCTCGAAGCTGCGGCCGCCGCGGCCGTCGCCGCGCAGCGTGTAGAGGGTCTCGGTCTCGATGTAATCACCCACCTCGAGGTGAGGCATGGTGACGGTGGGCTTGCCGTCGACGAACTCGGGCTCGAGGACGCGGCCGTCTTTCTTGACGGTGCGGAGCTTGAGGACGAGGCCACGCGGGACACGTTGCTCGGCGAGCTCCTCGATGGCCTCGCGCGACTGGATGCCGATGATCTCGTGCTCGAGCATGCGCGCCGAGCCGTCGGCGTGGACCCAGAGCGTGGCGTAGTCGAGCACGCGCGCCGCCGTGCCGGGCATCTTCACGCCCGCGGCCTCGAACTGCGCGATCGCCTTCTTGCCGTCGATCCGGTAGGGCGTGAGCTCGGTCGTGCCCTCGACGAGCTCGATCGCCTCGCGCAGCGCGGCAGGGTCGGCGCCGGTCTGGATGGCCTCGACGAGCGCGCTGCGCAGGGCCGCGCGATCACCAAGGGCGAGGCGAGCGTCGGCGAGCGCGAGGCGCGCCGCGGCGTCCTCGGGGTTCTGGCGGACGGCCCGCTCGAGGGCCTCGATCGACTCGCGCTGCGCGCCGGCGCGCGTGAGGAGGTCGGCGATCTTGCCGGTGATGTCCTGGCGATCGCGGCGGGTCTTGCCGATCCGCTCGAGCTCGCGGATGGCGGCGCCCCAGTCGCGCCGCTCGAGGGCGCGCTGGAGGGCGACCTCGGCGTCGGGGTCGAGGGCCTCGATGCGCTTGGCGATCTTGTCGGCCTCGGCGACGTCGCCGCGCTCGTCGTGGAGGCGCAGGAGCGCGAAGAGGGCCTCGGTGTCCTCGGAGAAGCGCGCGGCCGTGTCCTTGACGGTGCGCGCATGTTCGACGCTCCAGCCGATCTGCGCGTACATGCGGCCGAGGCCCTTCAAGATATCGGGGACCTCGCGGAAGCGATCGGCGAGCTTGGCGACCTTGGAGGCGGCCTCGGGCGCGCCGACCTTGTCAGCCTCGTCGAGCGCGAGCCAGAACAGCGAGAGCCAGAGGTCGGGGTCCTTCTGGACGGCGCGCGCGCGGACGTCCTTCACGAGGTCACGCGCGTCGTTCTGCGGGAAGATCGGGTCCTTCTCGATGAAGAGGGCCTGCGTGGAGAGCGCGGGGCCCGTGGCGCGAGAGGGATCCTTCACGAGAGGCTCGAGCAGCACGGAGGCGAGGTCGTCCTGCCCCTCGATGTGCGAGAGCCACGCGGCGAGGTAACGCGCGATGGGATCCTTCGTGTCACGCGGCGAAGGGCGCGGGGTGCGCGGCGCCGCGGGGACGCCGAGCGCGAGGAGGAAGGGCTCGAGGGCATTGGGATCGGGGAGGATCGTCGGCGGCTCGAGGACGTACGGCGCCGTAGGATCGTCGGAGGTCTCGGCGCCGAGAGGAAGGCCGTTCGGCGCGAGGACGCGGATGCCGGTCTCGGCGCTGCCGACTCGCGCGAGGATGCGGTGGCGGCCCGCGGAGAGGCGGAGGCGCGCGCCGAAGCGCGGCCAGATGCCCCAGTCGCGCGGGTCACGCGTGAGGACCTCGACGTCGTCGACGCGGAGGGAGAACGCGCCCTGCACGGCGACGAGGACCTCACGCTCGGCCGGGAGGTCGAGGAAGGTCTCGGCGTAGAAGACGCCACCCGCGACGGGCTCGGCCGAGCGAATCTGGCAGCCGCGCCGCTCGGTGGCGAGGACGCGGGGTCGATCCGAGCGGCGCGGATCGGCCGGGAAGAGGCGAGGCCAGGGGCCGGCGCGCTCGGCCTCGTAGTGCACGCGGTGATCGCCGGCCGCGAGGTGGCCGAAGGGGCCGGCGAGGCGCGCCTTCTTGGCGCAGCCGAAGCGCTCGGCCGCGAGCTCGAGCGAGCTCTTGTCCTTCGTGGTCGCCTCCTTGCGCAGGCCCTCGACGCTCCACCACTCGGCGAGGTCGCTGCGCGCGCGCCAGCCGATGAAGCCGGGCTGATCGATCGTGCGCAGGACGGTGTCCTCGGCGAGCTTCCAGATCCCGGGGACGCTCGATCGCAGGCGGAGGAGGTGGCTCGCCGCGTACCAGCCGACGAGCGGCGCGTCGGGGTGATCGGTGGTGCGGGCCGCGGTGACGGCGTCGAGGTGGGCGAGGGCGGCGGCGCGGAAGCGTCCGTGGAGCTCGTCGTCGACCGCGCGCGCGAGCGAGCCGTAGAGGCCCTTGTTCGCGGCCTTGTCGAGCTTCGCGCGCGCCTGCTTGGCCCGCGCCGCGTCGCCGCCGGGGACGAGCAGCTCGCCGAGCAGCCAGCGGCCGAGGACCTCGCCGTCCTGCGAGGCGCTCGCTTCGGCGCGCATGGCGTCGATCGGATCGGCGGCCGCCTTGGGAAGGGCCGATCCGCAGGCGCCGAGGGCCGCGACGAGCGTGGCGGCGGATGCGATGCGAGCGATCGCGGCGATCAGGCGAGGACGCATGGCCGACGTGTTAGCGCGGCCAGGCAAGGGGGGCGAGCCGTCAGGGGGCGGCGCCGTCGATCTGGTCCTGCACTTGATGGAGGAGGACCGCCTGCTCGACCACGCCCGGCGCGACGTGCGCGCCCTCGGGGCCGACCGCTCGTCGCAACGTGGCGAGCTCCTGGTGGGCCGCGAGCAGGGCTTGCTCGAGCTCGACCGCCACGGCCGTCGGCTCTCCCTCGCCGCGCTCGGCGGCCGCGAGGGAGAGCTCGAGCTGCGCGATGCGCCACTCCGCCGCCTTGAGATCGGCCTCGGAGCGGGCCGCGCGCGCGGCGAGCGTGTCGAGCTGCGTCTTCATGGCCTCGGTGACGTCGAGGGTCGCGCTCGGGAGCGTGACGTCCTCGGTCGTCGCGAGGGGCGCGGCTTCGGTCGCCGTGGCGGCGAATCCTCCCACCGTCGACGGCGGCACGGCGGCGCCGTTTTGCGGCGCGGCCGCGGGCGGCGTGGCCTCGCCCGCGGGGGTCGCGGCGGCCGCGCGGAGCTCTTCGAGCTCCTCGACGAGCTCCTTGCCCACCCGCAGACCTTCGCGGAGCTCCGCTTCGAGCACCACGATGTGATGACCTCGCTCCCGGAGCTGCGCTTCGAGCGCGTCGATCTCCGGCGCCATCGACTCGGCCGCGGCGCGCTCGGCGAGCAACGTGGCGACCTGCTTCTCGAGCGCCTGCGTCTTCTCGGCGAGGTGGAGCCTTTCGGCCGTGGTGGCGGCGAGCGTCTCGGCGAGCTCGTCGGCGCGGCGCACGGCGGCAAGACGTCCGGCCTCCGATCGCTCGAGCGCGGCTTCGAGCTGGGCGACACGCGAGAGCAGGCTCGGGTCCGGCTCCTTCGTGGCGGCGGCGGCCTCCTGGGCGGCGAGCCGCAGCTCGAGCTCGGCGACGCGGGCGCGCAGCGCGGCCCTGTCGTTCGAGAGCTCCTCGATGCCCACGCCTGCCGCGCTGAGCTCGCCTTCGAGCTCCAGGGCGCGGGCTCGCGTGGCGGAGAGGTCGGCCGTGAGCTGCTCGATGCGCTCCTTGGCGCCTGGGATCTGCGGGGTCCCGCGGGCGAGCCCGAGCTCCACCTCGGCCTTCGTGCGCAGCTTCTTCTCGTCGTCGAGCTGCTTGGCGAGCTTGGTCGCGCGGTCGCGCTGGCGGCGCAGCTCCTCTTCGAGGTCGCGGATCTGGTGGGTCAGCCGCTCGGCGCGCACGTGCGCGTCGCCGGCGCGCGTGTCCACCTCGCGCAGCCGTTCGAGCTTCGCTTCGAGCTCGACCACGCGGGCCGCGGTCGCCACGGCTGCGGCTGCGCGCTCCTCGGCGGATTTCTCGTCCGTGCGCCTGCGCTCGTCGTGCGCGGCGAGCGCGGTCTCGAGCTCCTTCACGCGCCCGGCGTCCGCGGCCTTCGCGCCCGTCGCCCCGATCGCGTCGCGCACCTCGGCGAGCGAGAGCTCCACGACGACGAACGCGTCGACGGAGACCTTGCGCTCGCTGGCGATGGCGATGAAGTGCTCGGGCTCCTCGGTCGCCTGGAGGAGCGACGTGTCGACGCTGACCTCGAGATCCGGGCCCGCGGCGAAGTCCGCCACCGTGTACCCGACGAACGGCGCTTGCCCGAGCATGCGCACGACCGGGAACTGGAGCGAGACGAGGTCGTAGAGCGCGTAATACCCGGGCGGCGACGCTTCTTTGTTGCGCTGCGCGGAGAGCGCGAGCAGCCGGCGGGACGCGTCGGGGTTCGGCGAGGCGATCACCGCGATGCCGGCCGAGCCGGCGAGCTTGCGCGCCCTGCGCAGCACCTCGGACGGGTCGGCGAAGATCGAGAGATCGGGCACCACGACCACGTCGAAGGCCCCGTCGCGCACGCCGAGGTCTCCTGCGAGCACCGCGTGCGTCACGTGCCGCTCGCGGTCCTGCGAGGTGCGCGTGAAGGCCTCGGCCGCGCGTGCTGCGTCGGGATCGTAGGCGTGGACGAGCCGCGCGCCGCGCTCGACGAGCCGCTCGGCGAGCTCCAGGGTCGCGTCTCCGAGCACGGCGACGCGACGCGCGCGGACGAAGCGCTCGAGGTAAGCCCCGAGCACCATCGACGGGTGGACTGGCCTGTTCGACGTGGCGGCGCTCATACGGACGCCTCGTCCTCTGCGCCGTGGCACTGCATGAAGGGCTTACCGCTGCCGCAGGGGCACTCCTGTTCGGCCTTGACGATCGGCTCTTGCGGGGGCGGCTCTTCGGAGGCGCCGGGCGGCAGCTCCTCGTCGTGGTGGGCCACGGCGTGCTCGAGCTGCGCGGCGTGGCGGGCGAGGTCTTGCTCCTCGATCGCCTGCTCCTCCTCCTCGCGACGCACCTTCATCGCGAAGACCTTGGTCATCACGTTCGACTGCACGCGCGCGACCATGGTCACGAAGAGGTTGTAGCCCTCCTTCTTGTACTCCTGCTTCGGGTCCTTCTGACCGTAGCCGCGCAGGCCGATGCCGTCGCGCAGGTGGTCCATGTCGGTCAGGTGATCGACCCAGGACTTGTCGAGCTCCTCCAGGTAGATGTGCCGGAAGATGCGCAGCAAGAGCTCCGTGCCGATCTCCTTCTCGCGGGCCTCGAAGGCCTTCTCGGCGCGGTCGTAGAGGTCCTCGGCGAGCTGCTGCGGGTCGGCGTGTTCGCTGATCTCGTCGGGCAGCTCGATCCCGAAGTGCTCGCGGAAGCCCTGGAAGATCCCGCCCCAGTCCCAGTCCTCCGGCGGCTTGCGGGGCGGGCAGCTCTCCTCGACCATCGCGCCGATGATGCGGTCCATCAGGTCGAGGAAGCGCTCGCGTTGCTCGGTGAGCGCGCGCGGGATCAGCTCCACGCACTCGTCGTAGATCTCGACCCCCTCGTCCTCGCGGCCCTCGAAGGTGATCTTCACGCCGTACCGCGTGTAGAGCTCCTTCTGCAGGTTCTCGGCCTCGACGAACTTCTCGACCTTCTCGAAGTCCTTGCGCGTCAGCGTGCGCGGGTTGCCGTCCTTGTCGCGCGGCGAGATCGGGTCGGCCGCGAACATGCCGAGCAGGTAGCCGACGTCCGGCACCACGTCCTCGACGAGCCTCGGGAGCGCCTTGATCGTGCGCTTCTCGCCCGTCGCCTTGCCCTCCTCGTCGACGATGTCGGGCGAGTAGCGCCCCACGAGCAGCTGCTGACGGATGTCGTAGATCGTCTTGCGCTGCGCGTTCATCACGTCGTCGTACTCGAGCAGGTTCTTGCGGATGTCGAAGTTGCGCTCTTCGACCTTCTTCTGCGCGTTCTCGACGCTCTTCGTGACCCAGGGGTGCTCGATGGGCTCGTCGTCGGGCATGCCCATCTTCTCCATGAGGTTCTTCACGCGGTCGCCCGCGAAGATCCGCATGAGGTCGTCCTCGAGCGACAGGTAGAACCGGCTCATGCCCGGGTCGCCCTGCCGGCCGGCGCGGCCGCGGAGCTGGTTGTCGATGCGCCGCGACTCGTGGCGCTCGGTGCCGATGATGTAGAGCCCGCCGATCTCGCGCACCTCGTTGCCCTCGGCCTCGCACTCCTTGCGGATCTGCTCGACGAGCTCCTCGTACGCCTCGGGCTCGGCCTCGGGGAGGCGGTTCTGCTCCTTGAAGCGCAGCTTCGCGAGCATCTCGGGGTTGCCGCCGAGGAGGATGTCGGTGCCGCGGCCGGCCATGTTCGTGCTGACCGTGATCGCGCCTTTGCGACCGGCCTGCGCCACGACGTAGGCCTCGTTCTCGTGCTGCTTGGCGTTCAGCACGCTGTGCTTGATCCCCTTCTTCGCGAGGATCTTCGCGATCGCGGTGCTCTTCTCGACGCTCGTCGTGCCGACCAGGATCGGCTGGCCCTTCTCGTGCTTCTCGATGATCTCGTTGACGACGGCGGTGAACTTCTCGCGCTCGGTCTTGTAGACGACGTCCTCGTCGTCCGTGCGGATGATGTTCTTGTTCGTCGGGATGATGACGACGTCGAGCTTGTACGTGCTGTGGAACTCCGAGGCCTCGGTGTCCGCCGTGCCCGTCATGCCCGAGAGCTTCTTGTAGATGCGGAAGAGGTTCTGGAACGTGATCGTCGCCATCGTGCGGCTCTCCTCCTGGATCCGCACGTTCTCCTTGGCCTCGACCGCCTGGTGCAGGCCGTCCGACCAGCGCCGACCCGCGAGCACGCGGCCGGTGAACTCGTCGACGATCATCACCTTGCCCTCCTTCACCAGGTAGTTGACGTCGCGCTTGTAGAGCGTGTGCGCGCGCAGGCACTGGTTCAGGATGTGCAGCGTCTCCAGGTTGATCGGGTCGTAGAGGTTCTTGCTCTTCAGGACCCCGATCGCGGAGAGCAGCTTCTCTGCGAGCTCGACGCCGTCGTCGGTGAGGGTGACGGAGTGGCCCTTCTCGTCGACGTTGAAGTGCTCCTCGTTGCGAAGGCGCGGGATGATCTCGTTGATGACGCGGTACTTGTCGCTCGACCGCTCGCCCTGGCCGCTGATGATGAGCGGCGTCCGGGCCTCGTCGATGAGGATGGAGTCGACCTCGTCGACGATCGCGTAGTTCAGCGGGCGCTGGTGGTAGTCGAGCGCCGAGAATTTCATGTTGTCGCGGAGGTAGTCGAAGCCGAACTCGTTGTTCTGGCCGTACGTGATGTCGCAGCGGTAGGCGTGCCGCTTGTCGACGTCGTTCTGCTGGTTGACGACCACGCCCGTGCTCAGGCCGAGGGCGCCGTAGAGCTTGCCCATCCACTCGGCGTCGCGCTTGGCGAGGTAGTCGTTCACGGTGATGACGTGCACGCCTTTGCCTTCGAGCGCGTTGAGGTAACAGGGCAGCGTCGCGACGAGCGTCTTGCCTTCGCCCGTGCGCATCTCGGCGATCGAGCCCTGGTGCAGGACCATGCCGCCGATGAGCTGCACGTCGTAGTGACGCATGCGGAGCACGCGCCTCGAGGCCTCGCGGCAGACGGCGAAGGCCGGGATGAGGATGTCGTCGAGCGTCGCGCCGTTGTCGAGCTTCGTCTTGAACTCGGCCGTCTTCGCCTGGAGCTCTGCGTCGGAGAGCTTCTTCAGGTCCTTCTCGAGGGCCCCGATGGCCTCGACCTTCGGTCGCATGCGGCGGATGGCACGATCGTGCGAGGTGCCGAAGATCTTCTTCATCGCCCAGGTGAGCATCGTCTTTCGCCTTGGTCGGATCGAGGTGTCGGGGGGATGGCGCGGAGCCTGCCGAACGTAGTCCGTACAGCAAGCGGGCGCAAATCCTGCGGTCCGCAACTGGTAACGATTCGGAGCGCTTCCCGCAACGGAGCGGAGCGACGTGGAGGGGAGCCCCCCACGTCGGGAAGACGAGTGCACGAGGAGGGAGTCGAACCCTCAATCCTTTCGGCGCCGGAACCTAAACCCGGTGCGTATGCCAGTTCCGCCACTCGTGCTCGGGGGCCGGCACTCTAGCAGCATGTCGCGGAGCTGCGCATCCTTCCAGCGAACGGCGGGATCTCCAGGGTTCGGGCGGCTCAGGGGGCCACGCAGACCTGGTTTTCGCACTTCGGCTTCAGCGGATCGAGGCAGTGCTCGTCCTTGTCGCACTGCACGCAGAGCTCACCTTTGCAGATCGGCAAGAGCGGGTCCTTGCAGTCGGCGTTCGCCAGGCAGACCACGCACTCGTTTTTGTCTTTGCAGACCGGGGTTTGTGGGTTCGTGCAGTCGGCGTTCGTCAGGCAGACCTGACAGTTTCTCCCGTCGCAGATCGGCTCGGCGGCGCCGCAGTGCGTGTTCGTCAGGCACTCCACGCAGGAGTTGTCGGACAGGTCGCAGACGGGTTTGCCCGGGTCCTCGCAGTTCGCGTCCGACGTGCAGGCCGAGTGGCACTTCGCGTCGGTCCCGCAGAGCGAGCCGGACGGGCAGTGGGCGTCGACCAGGCACTCCTTGCATTCGCCTTTTTGCTGGTCGCAGATCGGCGAGACGACGGCGCAGTCCGCGTTCGTCGCGCAGGCGCCGCACTGCTTGCGCACCGGATCGCAGATCGGCTTCTTGTTGTCCTTGCAGTCGGCGTTCGTCACGCATCCGAGGCACGCGCCCGTGGCCACGTCGCAGATCGGCGAGTCGCCGGGGCAGTCGCCGTTCGTGGCGCACTTCGGCTCGCACTTGAAATCGCGCGGGAAACACGCCTCGGCGACGGCGCAGTGCTCCGTCGTCGCGCACTCCTCGCAGCGACCGAGCACGCAGAGCGGCTCGTTCGAGGGGCAATCTGCGTTGCTCGCGCACTCGATGCAGCCGTACGCCGGGCTGCAGCCGGCGGCGCACTTCTCGCCGCCGAACGAGCAGGTGTCGTTGTTGTTGCTGCTGCCGGACGTGCCGTCGCCGTCCGAGCCGCAGGCGGCGGCGAGCACGGCCGTGGCGGCGAGCGTCACGCTCGCTGCGAGCCAGGATTTCCAAAGACGCAAGTTCATCATGGTCACCTCTCGGGGGGAGGCTCGAAAGAAAGCCTAGGTTTTACGGGGATCGGGGAAGTCGGGGAAAGACGGATCAGCGGGCGACGAACACGCCGCGCAGGTCCTCGGTCTGCGAGATCGGCACGCCGTCCTTCATCGACGTCGCGCGGAACTGGTAGATCATGCCCGGGGTCAGCGCTTCGCCGCCGTATTGCACGGTCACGTCCTTCGAGCCGCTCACGCTCGGCACGGCCAGGTCTTCCCAGACCAGCACGCCGAACGCGTCGAACACGCGCAGCTCGTACATGTCCTCGCTCGAGTCGTCGGCCCAGACGAACGTGGGCGTGCCCGTCACCTCTTCGATCGCGTCCTTGCCGGGCGAGACCGTCGCGAGCGAGCCCGTCACCTTGAAGCCCTCCGCGAGCGTGATGTTCTGGCCGGCGACCTCGATGTGGACGATCTGCGTGCCGCCGATGGAGGTGTCGGGATCACGCACGAGGCCGTCGTTTTCGAAGGCCGCGAGGACGACGTACTTGCCGTCGGGCACGTCGTTGAACACGAAGTCGCCGGTCACGTTGCCCACGCGCAGCCCCTTCGGCACCTCGCCGCGCGCCGCGTTCTCGACGAACGTGTCCTCCAGCGCCAGCACCACGCTCGTCACGCTGTTGCCGTTGCCGTTCACGATGGAGAGCTTGCCCGAGACGTCCGCCGTCGCCGCGCTCGAGATACGGAGCTCCACGTTCTCCGTCTGCTTGCCCGCCTCGACCGCCACCGTCTTCGGCGTGATCTGCAGGCCGGCGGCGTAGGCCTGCACGTCCACGCTCGCGTTCGCCGGCACGTTGAACACCACGAAGTTGCCCTTGAAGTCGACGATGCCCGTCGAGCCGCCGGCGATGACCAGCGCGCCCGCCGGCACGAGATCCAGGCCTGCGTCGGCCACCACCGTGCCGGCGATCGACCCGAGGCCCGAGGCGTTCGGCAGCGGCACGAGCGCGATGTCCGTCGCCGCGGTTTGCACCACGGGCGGGCTGCCTGCGGCCGTGTCCACGTCGATCGGCAGCGCGATACGCGGCGCCAGCGGGAACGTCTGGTAGCCCGACGCGTCCGCGCGCAACGTCAGCTTCGCGGCGACCGGCTTGCCCGCGCTGTCGCGTCTGGCCGGCACGGCGAGGGTGTACGTCCCGTCCGCGGCCGAGATCGCGACCGGCGAGACGGCCGCGTCGTTCGCGTCGCGGGCCACGATCCGCGCGCCCTGGATGGGTTTGTCGTCGAGGGCGTTCGTGACGATTCCTTTGAACGACACGGGCGCAAAGCAGGCCGGCTCTGCGCCTTCGACCTCCTCGCACACCTGGCCGGACTCGCAGCCCGTCTGGGCCTGGACGGAGCAGCTTTTGTTCTCGTTTCGAGGTTCGTCGTCCCCGCAGCCGGCGAGCGCGGCCGTGGCGAAGGAAAGCGTGGCAATCGTCAGTACGCGAAGAGCATGCATCGTCGTGCCTCCAAGGAACCCTGAGCCGGCGAGGACCGGCCCGGCGGACACGCGTACTGCACGAACCGAACCATCACGTCGAGGACGGGCAAGTGCTTGAAATCGGGCTGATCCTGGAGCTCTGGGAGGACGTGCGGGGCGACTCTGGTTGCTCGCTCTGGTCGAGGGCCTTTCCACGTCCGGACCGCTCGTGGATGGGAAGAATCCGCGCACGGCCTGGACCTCGAAATGTCCTCGGACGACGAACCCTCGCTTCCGGTCACCGATTTGCGCGCAAGGCGCCTCACGCGAGCCTCTTTCGGGCACAGAGCGCCATCACACGGAAAGAGGCCAGGCGGCCGCGGGGGCCTCGGTTTCGACCCGGGATCTCCGGGGGCGGCGACGAAGGCTGGTAAGCTCAGAAACCAACTCGTCGATACCGGCGCCAGGCGGCACGCGCGCTGCAAGGTGCCGCGGCGCCATGCTCAACGTACCGACGATTCTGCTCTTGGATGAAGAACAACTGATGCGCGAGGCCACCGCGCTCTTGCTCACGAATCGTGGCGCGAAGGTGACGAAGACGGCGACGCTCGACGAGGCGCTCGTGGAGCTCGGCAGTCGCACGTTCGACGTCGCGGTCATCGACCTCTCGAGCTCCTCGGCGAGGTGTGCGGAGATCCTTCAGAAGATGCGCGCGCACGGCAACGCGCCGCAGCGGGTGATCGTCACGACGAACCAGCCCTTGCCCCGGCACGAGTCGGCGGAGATCGCGGACGTGATCGTCAAGCCGTACCCGTTCGAGCGGCTGCTCGACGCCGTGTTCGGCGCGCGCGCCACGCGGCGTGCGGCGCCTCGCTCCGGCGTCTTCCCGCTCGTCCGTCGCATCACGGCGAATCGGCGGACCGCGCAAGCGCGTCGCGGTCGGGTATGACGATCCGGCGCCTGTCGAGCTCGATGAGCTTGGCGCGGCGCAATTTGCCGAGCTCGAGCGTGACGGTCTCGCGCGTCGAGCCGATGAGGCTCGCGAGATCGGCGTGGGTGAAGGGCGCGGCGAGGGCCGTACCGCTCGCGTGGGGTTCGCCCCAGCGATCGAGCCCGTCGAGCAGGATCTCGACGAGCCGCGCGCGCACGCTGCGCAAGAGGAGCGAGGCGAGTCGGTCCTCGGCGGCGCGCTGGCCTTCGAGCAGCGCCCGCGCCACGACCGCTTGCAGGGTGGTGTCCGTGGTCGTGAGACGGCGCACGAACGTGGCCGGGATCACGAGCGCCTCGGCCTCGTCGGCGACGATGGCGTGCTCCGGTGCGACATCGCCCGTGAGCGCCGCCTCCCCGACGAGGTCGCCGGGCCCTCGATGAGCGACCGGGAACACGTGCCCGCTTCTCGCGCGCTCGAGCTTCACGCGGCCCTTGCCGAGGAGGTAGAGGGCGTGGGCCGGCTGGCCTTGCTGGGTGATTCGCTGGCGGCGGGGGAGGCGTTCGAGGCTCCCGCCGTCGAGCAAGGCGCGCCGGACGGGCTCGGGCAAGCCTCGGAGCCCGGAGCGCTCGAGGATCTCCTGAGCGCGGGCGCGCGTCTTGGTTGCCGTGGACTGTACCTCGCCATCCTGCAAACCCATGGTAACCCCCTGTATGACCGCCGAGCGAGTGAGCTGGGCTTCTCATACAACATCATGGGATGGACCTCACGTCCATCCCTGACTGAGGGTCTCATCAGGATCTTCCGGAGCCCTGAGGGAGCTTCTCCAGTTATTGTGTTTCAGAACACTCCATGGCAAGGCTTGTCTCGGTCCCGAGGATGCGCAATTTTTGAACCAAGAGATTGAGGACGAGGTAAAGCAAGACTCGGGCCGAGACCGGTTTCGGTGCTAGGGTGGGATGCGGTACCGGGACCGAAGTTGGTCTGGGCCGAGCCTCCACGCCGCCATGGCGTGGGGGTCCCAGGGTGTTCGACCAGGTAGGAGCTCTCGATGGGCATGGAGATGAAGCTCCAGTTCAAGCTGTCCCAGCAGCTTGTGATGACGCCACAACTGGTGCAGGCGATCCGGCTGCTCCAGCTGTCGCGGCTCGAACTGGTAGAGGAAATCCGCAAGGAGCTCGACGGCAACCCGCTGCTCGCCGACGACTCGGGCGAATCGGTGTCCTCGAAGTCCCGGGATACCTCCGGGACCAACAACCGGGACTCGCAGGACGCCGACGGCCGGAACCTGAACCTCGAGCGGTCGGGTTCGGAGCACTCCGACACCGACCTCGCCATGCGCGACACCGAAAAACGGGTCAAGGAGGTCGACTGGGAGCAGTTCCTCGAGAACCGCCAGCTCCAGCAGGCCATGCCCAACCAGCGGGGCGGCTTCGAGGAGCTGCCGCCGATCGAGCAGAACCTGACCCGGAACCTGAGCCTGCAGGAGCACCTGCTCTGGCAGCTCCAGATGAGCGACTTCGTGGAGAACGAGTGTCGCTTCGCCGAGCTCGTGATCGGCAACCTCGACGAGCGCGGCTACCTCGACCTGTCGGGCGGGGAGACGCCGGACGGGACGAAGCAGCCGGACCTGACGCTCGACGACCTCGCCCACGAGTCGGGGCTCGACCCGGAGGACGCGCCCGAGGTGCTCGCGATGATCCAGCGCTTCGACCCGGTGGGCGTGGCGGCGCGTGACCTCTCGGAGTGCCTGCGTATCCAGGCCGAGGTGCTCGGCTACGACGCGGTCGAGATGGCCATCATCAAGGACCACCTGCACAACGTCGAGCGGCGGAACTTCCCGGCGATCGCCAAGGCGCTGAAGATCTCGCTCGAGGAGGTCTACGAGTCGGTCCAGGAGATCCAGAAGCTCGAGAGCGTCCCGGCGCGGAACTTCGCCGAGGTCGACGACAAGACGATCGCCATCACGCCCGACGTCTACGTCATCAAGGACGGCGACCTGTGGGTCGTGACCGACAACGACAAGGGTCTGCAGCGGCTCTTCATCAACGAGGGTCTGGCGCAGCGGATGCTGAAGGACCCGAAGGCGAAGGAGTTCATCAGCGAGAAGCTCCGCAGCGCGCAGTGGCTCATCCGTGCGATCGAGCAGCGGCGCCGGACGATCATCAAGGTCACGGAGTGCATCGTCGAGAAGCAGAAGGACTTCCTCGAGCGAGGCGTGGCCTACCTGAAGCCGATGATCCTGCGCGACGTGGCCGAGAGCGTGGGGATGCACGAGTCGACGATCTCGCGCGTGACGTCGAACAAGTACGTGCACACGCCGCAGGGGCTGTTCGAGCTGAAGTACTTCTTCAACTCGTCGATCCACCGCGTCGCCGACGAGGACATCGCCTCGGAGAGCGTGAAGCAGGGGATCAAGAAGATCATCGCGGCGGAGGACAAGTCGAACCCGCTGAGTGATCAGGCGATCGTGAAGATCCTCGAGGACCAGGACGGCATCCGCATCGCGCGGAGGACCGTGGCCAAGTATCGAGAGATGCTCGGGATCCTGTCGTCGTCGAAGCGCAAGAAGATGTTCTGAGCGCCCCCTGTCCATGAGCGCCGACAAACGCACCGCCGAGCTGCTCTTCGCTCGGTTCTTCCAGCCGCACTACCCGAAGGACGTCCGGTTCGACCTCGCGAGGGCTCGAACCGAGGACGCGAATCCCGCGGGAAATCCCACGATTTTGGGGCAGATCGAGGCGATCGCCGCGACGTTCGCCCACCTCGCGCCGAAGGCCCTCGGCGCGCCGGAGCTCGCGCTCGACTTCTCGGACGCGTCGGTGCACCGGCTCGGCGCGAAGCTCACGCGGGAGAAGCGGGACGCTTGGCTCGAACCACAAGCGAAGGGCGAACCGCCGTTCCTCGTGCAGTTCGTCACGCATGGCGCGCTCTACGTGGGCGCGTGTGTCGTGAAGAACCACGGGGGCATCTGGCAGGTGCGGCGGCCGCTGTGGGAGTCGCTCGTGCGGCTCGAGTCACGGGCGGGCACGGGGGATCTGTCGGTCTTCGGGTGGTGGCTGAAGGCGCTCTCCGATGACGAGATCGATCATCCGCGCCTCGTCGATCGTTACCGCACGCACGTGGAGGTGCCGACGTTCGACGCGGACGCGCTGCCCGTGATCGCGCCGCCGGATCGGCGGATGCCGCGGCTCGTGAAGGTGCGGTACGACCTTCTCTACAAGCACCTGCGCGCGCACCTGCCGGAGCTGCGTGACGTGGGCGAGGACTTCCCGTCGGCGGAGCGCTTCGCCGAGCTCGGCTTCAAGTGGCTCGACTTCGTCTGGCTCGGTGGCGGGCGGATGCTCCTCTTGCACGGTCCGACGCCCGAGGGCGTGCACCTGTTCTGGCTCGACGCGAAGGGGTTCGTGAAGAGCGCGTTTTACCCGGCGGACTCGTTCCCCGCGCACGTCGTGGAGACGGACGGGGACAAACTACGGGTGATCGTGAGCATCGGGGGCGAGATGCGGGTGCACGAGATGCTCTGGT
Source organism: Polyangium spumosum (assembly GCF_009649845.1). Lineage (NCBI taxonomy): Bacteria > Pseudomonadati > Myxococcota > Polyangiales > Polyangiaceae > Polyangium > Polyangium spumosum. The sequence goes on along the minus strand of NZ_WJIE01000003.1, from coordinate 778,650 downwards.
GGGGCGCCTGAAGAGGCGCCCCTTCCAGGCAGATCAACCAAGCTCGGCCGCGAGGCCCTTCGCCTCGTCGAGCCCCGCCCGCTTCTTCTTCAGCTCCTCGAGCTGATGGCGCGACTCCGCGACGACCTCGGCCGGCGCCTTCTCCGCGAAGCTCGGCAAGGAGAGCTTCTTCTCCAGCGCGGCGATGTCCTTCTCCGTCTTCTTGATCTCGCGCTCGATCCGCGCCGCTTCTTTCGCGCCCTCGACGAGGCCGCGCAGGTCGACGAGCACCTCGACGCCCGACGCCACGCTCATCACGTAGCCCTTCGGACGCGCCGCGCCGCGCGCCTCGATGCCCGGCTCCGCCGCGGTCTTCACGAGCGTCTTGATCGCGCGCGCCTCGCTCTGCAGGAGCGCGACCGCGGCATTCCCCTCCGCGCGGAGCAGGAGCGGGACCTCGGCGCCCGGGTGCACCTCGTGCTCGCTGCGGATCGTCCGCGCGGCGCTGATCACGGCCATCACCACGCCCATCTCGCGCTCGGCGTCCGCGTCACGCGCGACCGATCCCGGCGCGGGGTAGGTCGCGAGCGCGACGGATTTCGGCGAGCCCTCGGGCCGCGGCAGCCGCTGCCAGAGCTCCTCCGTGATGTACGGGATGAACGGGTGCAGCGCGCGGATCGACGCCTCGATCACGTACGCGAGCACGTCCTTCGTCTCGTCTTGCTCCGGCCCCGGCTTCGCGCCCGCGCTCGGGTTGAGCACGGGCTTCGTGAGCTCGAGGTACCAGTCGCAGAGCTCGCCCCAGAAGAAGTGGTAGAGCGCGAGCGCGGCCTCATCGAGGCGGAACTCGTCGAGCCCGCTCTTCGTCGTCTCGAGCGCGGCGCCGAGGCGCGAGAGGATCCACCGGTTCGTCAGCGTCGTCGCCTTGGGCGGCTCGCGCCTGACACGCGCGCCTTCGAGGTACGGCAGCGCGTAGCGCACCGCGTTCCAGATCTTGTTGCAGAAGTGCCGGTAGCCCTCGATCTTCTTCGGCGAGAGCGGGATGCGGCGCGCCTGCGGCGAGTACGTGCTCAGCGTGAAGCGCAGCGCGTCGGCGCCGTACGCGGAGAAGCCCGCGCCCATCTGCGAGGCCGACGGATACGCCTTCTTGAACTTCTTCAGCGACTCCTCGCGTGGCGCGCCGGGCAGCGTCTTCTCGACGACCGCGTCGAACGTCGAGCCGTGCACGAGGTCGAGCGGGTCGATCACGTTGCCCTTCACCTTGCTCATCTTGTCGCCGGTCTCGTCGACGACCATGCCGTGCAAGAGGATGCGCTTGAAGGGCGGCACGCCCATGAAGTGGATGCCCATCATCATCATGCGGGCGACCCAGAAGAAGAGGATGTCGTAGCCGGTCTCGAGGTCACTCGCCGGGTAGAACTTGCGGAGCATCTCCGTGTCGTTCGGCCATCCGAGCGTGGAGAAGGGCCAGAGGCCGCTCGAGAACCACGTGTCGAGCACGTCCTCGTCCTGGCGCAGTTTGCCTTCGCCGCACTTCTCGCACGCCGTCGGGTCCTCGCGCGTGACCATCACGTGACCGCAGGCGTCGCAGTAAAACGCCGGGATGCGGTGGCCCCACCAGAGCTGGCGCGAGATGCACCAGTCGAGGATGTTCGTCATCCAGTGCTCGTAGGTCTTCGTCCAGTCCTCGGGGATGATCTTCACGTGCCCGTGACGAACGGCGGCGAGCGCAGGGCCGGCGAGGGGTTTCGTTTTGACGAACCACTGCGTGGAGATCATCGGCTCGACGATCGATCCGTTGCGCTCGCTGCGCGGCAAGACGAGCGTGTGGTTCTTCGAGCCCCGCACGAGGCCCTTCTCCTCGAGCGCCTTCTTGACGGCCTTGCGCGCGGCGAAGCGCTCCAGGCCCTTGAACGGGCCGGCGTTCTCGTTGAGCGTGCCGTCCTTGTTCATGATGGAGATCATCTCCAGCTTGTGGCGCTTGCCCGTCTCGTGATCGTTGAAGTCGTGCGCGGGCGTGACCTTCACGGCGCCCGTGCCGAACTTGGGATCCACGAGGATCGCGTCCGTGATGATCGGGACTCTTCGATCGAGGAACGGGTGCTGCAGGAACTTGCCGTGCAGGTGCTTGTAGCGAGGATCGTCGGGATGAACCGCGACGGCGGTGTCGCCGAGCATCGTCTCAGGGCGCGTCGTGGCGACGACGAGCTCGCCTTCTCCACCAGCGATCGGATACGCGAACTCGAAGAGCTCGCCGTTCGCCTCTTCGTTCTCGACCTCGAGGTTCGAGAGCACGGTCTGCGCTTCGCAGTCCCAGTGCACGAGGCGCGTGTCGCGGTAGATGAGCTCCTGCTCGTAGAGACGCACGAACGCCTCGCGCACGGCGCGTGACATGTCGGCGTCCATCGTGAACTTGCTGCGCGGCCAGTCGGGGCTCGCGCCGAGCTCGCGCTGCTGGAGGGCGATACGCCCGCCGCTCTCGTTTTTCCACTGCCAGACGCGCTCGATGAAGGCCTCGCGCCCGAGGTCGTGGCGGCTCTTGCCTTCACGCTTGAGCTGACGCTCGACGACGGTCTGCGTGGCGATGCCCGCGTGATCGATGCCGGGTTGCCAGAGCGTGTTGAACCCGCGCATGCGATGCCAGCGGGTGAGGACGTCCTCGAGCGTGACGAAGAGCGCGTGGCCCATGTGGAGCGACCCCGTGACGTTCGGGGGCGGCATGGGCAGGACGTAGACGGGGCGCGTGTCCGCCGGATCGGGGGTCGCGGCGAAGACGTCGTGCTCGACCCAGTAGGCGTACCAGCGGGGTTCGACGTCCTTCGGCTCGTAAGCTTTCGCGAGTTCGGCAGTGCTCATCGGGGGCAGGCACATTGCCACACCGCGGCAACATGCACGAGGCCCCGACGAACGAGAGGTCGCGAGAAAATGTCGAAGACAGCCGCCTAGAATGCGGTCGCTGAGGAAAACTCAGGGGGGTTTGGGGGGGTTCCCGGACCCCCCCATCGTCACTTCGTCAGCCGCGCGATCTCTTCCTTGATCAGCGTCTCGGCGAGGACGGGGACGACCTCCCACACGACACGCTCGACGACCTCGCGCGAGAGCGCGAGTACGCCTTCGATCTGCGCGGGCGTCAGGCCCATCTCTTCGAGGCGCGCCGCCATCTGACCGCCGTTCACCGCGCCCGCGACGGCAGCGGCGGGGCTGCCGGGTTTGGCCGAGACGTCCGTCTTCGCGAGCGCGGGCTCGGGCTTCTGCGCGGCGCCGGGCATGCCCGGCAGGCCCGCGTTCACGCCGCCCGGGTTGTAGAGCATCGTCTTGGCGCGCTGGGGCGGAGCCGCAGCGGCAGCGACGGGCGTCGGTTTGGCGGCGGCGGCCGGGGTCGGCGCGGCGATCGGCGCGGCGGCGGCCTTCGGGGCCTCGGCCGGCTTGCCGGGCGACGCCAGCATCTTCTTGACCTTGTCGATCATCGCCGTGCTGTCGTACGGCTTGTCGATGTGGTCGTCGGCCTGGGCCGCCGTGCCCTTGGCCGGATCGTAGGGGTTTTGCTTGGACGACAGGAAGAGGACCTGGGTCCCGGGCGAGGCCGCCTTGATCGCCTTGCAGAGTTCGTAACCGTTCAGGGGCGAGAGCGTGCCGTCCGTGATCACGAGGGCAGGTTTCTCGGTCTTGAGCTTCTCCAGGGCGGCGTCGGGCCCATTGGCCGTCACGCAGCGAAACTCGGGACCCGCAAACGTGATCTCGAGGACCTTGCGCATGGTCACGCTGTCGTCGACGGCGAGGATGGTGCTGGCCACGGAACGGTCTCCTCTGGGGTAAAGCGCCGCTGGGGCTGTCTTTCGCGCTATCTTCGGTCTCGCGCGCGCGGCGTGTCAACAAGCCGGATGATTTTTCGCCGCGGGCGCCCATGCGGCGTGAAGTGTCGAGCGCCCACGATCGAACGTTGCTCCGAAGAGCGACGCGAGCATAGCGCAAGCGAGGCCCACGAGGAAAAATCGAGCGGCATATTCATGCGCGGCACGTCATCGTGAGCGCGATCGTTGGTCTGCCTGCCCGCCGTTTTCCCGCATGTCCTCGCGCAACCCGACCCGCTCCCGCTCCCGCGCCGCCTCGCGTGGCGCACCTCGCACCCCGCCCCCCGCCGGTCAGCCGGCGAGCTCGCTCGGTTCGCCCGACGCGACCTGGATCGTCCCGCCGGAGCTCGGAGGTCGCCCGCTCGACGGGGTGGTCCGGACGCTCGGCGCGCTCTCGTGGTCCGACGCGCGAAGGCTCATCGAGACGGGCAAGATCGCCGTCGACGGGACGCAGATGCTCGATTCGACCCGAAAAACACGGGCCGGCGCCGAGATCACGCGGCACCCGCGGGCGCCTTCGCGCAAGGCCGCGCGGCTCGCCGAGCTCGGCGAGGAGCTCGTGGTGCACGTGGATCCCGCCCTCGTCGTGGTGCGAAAGCCCGCGGGGATCTCGACGATCCCGTTCGGAGACGAGTCACCCGAGGAGCGAGAGAAGACGCTCGACGCGCTCGTGCGGGACCTGCTCGCGCGCCGCGACAAGATCCGCGGACGCGCGCCGCTCGGCGTGGTGCACAGGCTCGACAAGGCGACGAGCGGGCTGCTCGTCTTCACGCGGACGCTCGCCGCGAAGAAGAGTTTGTCCCAGCAGTTCCGCGTGCACTCGGTGCGCCGCGTCTACCTCGCGATCGTGCACGGCGACCTCGGCAAGAGGACGTTCCGATCGCGGCTCATCGCCGATCGCGGAGATGGCCTGCGTGGCTCGCTCGACGAGGGACAACGACGCGGAGAGGGGCAACTCGCGGTGACGCACGTCGAGCCGCTCGAACGGCTGCGCGGCGCGACGCTCGTCGCGTGCCGGCTGGAGACGGGACGAACGCATCAGATCCGCATCCACCTCTCCGAGGCGGGACATCCGATCGTCGGGGAGAACGTGTACGTGCGCGACTACGCGGGCCCGCGTATCGACGCGCCGCGTCTCATGTTGCACGCGACGGAGCTCGGCTTCGAGCACCCGCAGACGGGCGAGGAGGTGCTCTTCGAGGAACCTCCGCCCAAGGATTTCGAGGGCGTGCTCGAGAGGTTGCGCGCCTCAGGATGAGCCACGCCGACCGCCGAGCGCTTCGCTCATCGCGGTGGCCGTCGCGTCGACGAGGGGCATGACCTTCGCGTAGTCCATACGCGTCGGGCCGAGGACGCCGATGGTGCCGGCGACGCGGCCGTGCTCGGTGTACGGCGCGACGACGAGGCTGAGATCACCTTCGCCGAGCTCGCCGGCCTCGCTGCCGACGAACACCGTGACCGCGCCCGCGGCGATGACCTTGTCGAGCAGCTTGAGCAGATCCTCGCGCTCGGTGAGGGCGCGGAGCAGCTTCTTCAAGCGCGACGCGTCGGTGTACTCGGGCAGGTCGATGAGCTTGCCCTGGCCCTCGATGACGACGTCGCCGCCGCGGCGGTTCACGTCGGCGGTCGCGCGGCGACCGAGCTCGAAGGCGCGGCGACGCAAGGCGTCGAGGGCGATACGTTCGTCGGCGAGGCGGCGCGCGAAGAGGTCGCGGGCTTCGCCGAGCGAGCGGCCTTCGATGACGTCGGCGAGCAGGTTGTGGATACGCGTGAGCTCCGGCTCGGCGGGGACCTCTTCGATCTGGATGAAGCGGTTCTCGACGGAGCCGTCGGAGAAGACGAGCACGGCGAGGAGCTGGCCGGGGCGCGTGGGGATGAAGCGGAGCTGCGAGAGCGCGCGGAGCTCGGTGCGCGGCGAGGCGATGACCGCCGCCGTGCCGGAGAGCTCGGAGAGGTACCGCCCGGCCTCGCGCATCGGGTCTGTCGCGAGCGCGTAGATCTCGGCGAAACGTTGGCCGAGCTTGGCCTGCTCTTCGGGGCTGTAGGCGCGCGCCTGCACGAGCGTGTCGATGAAGAGGCGCAACGCGCGATCGGTAGGGACGCGGCCCGCGGACGTATGCGGCTGCTTGAGGTAGCCGGCCTCCTCGAGATCGGCGAGCACGTTGCGAACGGAGGCCGCCGAGAGGTCGAGGCCATACTTGCGCGCGAGCGTGCGACTTCCCACCGCGGCGCCGGTCGAGATGAACTCGGTGACGACGGCGAGAAGGATCTTTCGAGAGCGGTTCGTCAGGTCACTCATGATCGCGTCCGTCCCTACGAGCCACCCGGGGTCGTCGTCTCTCTCCCCTGCGCTAGCTTGCTTCGCTTTTTGTAGGCCTGCTGGATGGAGAGGTCAAATCCGACCGACGAATCCAGGGCAAATTCCTCCAGCGGCCTCCGAAGTGCCGGATTCGTGCCCGGTTTTCAGGGGAGGGCCGGAGAACGCGTCCAAGGAGGGCCTTCCTTCGGCGTCGTTTCCACCTCCAACGGAGCGCGCCCTGGATCCTGGCTCTTTGGTGCAGGTTCCCGGACACGCTCGCCCGCTCTGTCGCTATGGTAATCCGCGTGCTTGCCTCCCGTCGCAAGTCGTCCGCCCGACCGGCGGGCGCATTCCTGGTCGTGCTCGTGCTCGCGCTCTCCTTCGCCGTGGCCGGATGCCCTTGTGCCGGCGGCGTGGTGAACGCGAACCCGCAGCTCCGGTGGTGGCTGTTCTCGAACTTCGGCGCGAGCCGGATCTGTCCGGAGATGCTGAAGATAGGCGTCTCGCTGAAGACCGACTCGGCCTCGCCCGCCATCGGCCGCTTCTTCCCGATGACGTGTAACTACACCGTCGACGACGCACGACAAACCGTGGCGGTGAGCTTCTCGGGCACGGGCTACGGCTACATGAACCCGGCCAAGCGTGTCGGGTTCTCGGCGTCGACGACGATCGAGCTGCGGCCCGACTTCGCGATCGCCGACGACGACATCTACGTCTGGGGACGGCTCAACCGCATCATCTCGGGGCCGGATTTCCGGCTCGGGTACATCGAGAACCCCGCGTTCAACATCGCCTCGAACATCCCGCCCTTCGGCACGTTGACGAACTTCTTCGGCAACCAGGTGATGACGGGCGAGCTGACGCGTGGGTTCACGGTCGTGGCCAACGAGGACCGCGGCAACGAGTTCACGCTCGGGATCCTCACGCCGCCGAACAAGCCCATCAAGCCGTTCAAGGTGCAGGACGACGAGAGGTTCACGTTCGCGAACGAGAGCTTGGACATCCACGGCAACGCGCGCGACTACCTCGGGCCCTTCGAGGTCGGATCGGGGCAATCGCTCTACCTGACGATGAGCGTGCAGGGGCCGACGGTCGACGTGATGATCGTCGCCAAGCCGGTCGGCGACATGTGGCGCGAGTCGTACCAGACGGGCAAGCCGCTCGGGCCGGCGCCGGGTCCGGTGCTCGGCGGCGCGCCGCTCGCGCCAGGGCCGGCGCAGACGAAGAAGTTCAACCTCGCGCCGGGGCTCTACTACGTGGTGCTCGACAACACGCAGTACGCAGGGCTCGTGGCCCCGCCGGTGCAGGTCTTGAACCCGCTCTACGATCCGGTCGCGCGCGTGAGTTACGTCGCGCAGGTCGGCGAGTAAAACCGCTCGGATCTCGCGCCCCTCTGCCCGCGTTCGTCGCGGCGGAGGGGCGCGCCGTTCAAGAGACCTTCTTCTGACAGTCGCCGCAGGTGCCGTACATCTCGTGCTTGTGCGAGGTGACGTGGAAGCCGTAGCGGCTCGCGATCTCGTCCTGCAGCGCCTCGATCTTCGGCTCCTCGAACTCGACGATGGTGCCGCAAGCGACGCAGATCAGGTGGTCGTGGTGCGACTTGGCGTCGTCGGCGAGCTCGTAACGACTGAGGCCGTCGCCGAAGCGGCGCTCGGAGGCCACGCCGCACTCGGCGAGCAGCTTGAGCGTGCGGTAGACCGTGGCGTAACCGATGCCCTTGTCGCGCACGCGGACCTCGGTGAGCAGGTCTTCGATCGTCATGTGCGACGCGCCCTCGAAGAAGGTGTCGACGATGAGCCGCCGCTGCGCGGTCGAGCGCAACCCCTTCTTGGCCATGTACGCCTGGAGTCGAGCCCGCAAGCGATCCACGGCGGCTCGGTCCAGGGTCACGGCTTCCTCCCTCACGCTCGCGACCATGGCCTCATTTATCCCGTCCACGTTTCCGGGCGTCAAGTGTCGCTTGGACCGTTTTCCCACGTATGTCCTCGCGTGCTCCCCGACTCCCGCACGCGGTCGAGCGCTCGCACATGCAAAACCGCCATCGCCCCGCCGAGGAGCGAGGCGAGCGGCGCATACGCAGGCGGAAGCACGCCAAACGCCACGGCGATCGCCCCGACGAGCGCAGGGATGACGGCGATGAGGAGGCCAACGCGCGCCTCGAGGCGGGCCCGGTGCGCGATGGCGAGCGCGAGCGCCGCGTCACGCACGTCATCCGAGGCGAGCGCGACGGAGAGGTCTCCCGGCGAAGAGCCCGCCGCGCCGAGCGCGACCGCGACGTCCGCCGCGCCGAGCGCGCCTTCGTCGACGCCAGGATGACCCAGGACCGCGACGGACATGCCCGCGTCGATGAGCCTGCGGACCTCGGCCGCGCGCTCGGTCGGCAGGACCTCGGGGCGGATGTGATCGACGTCGAGCGAGTGGCCGATGGCCTCGCACGTCTCGCGCGCGTCGCCCGACATGATCACAGGCTCGATCTGCGCGTCGAGCAGGTGCTGCACGGCCGCGCGCGCGCCAGGGCGCAAGCCGTCCTGCAGGCCAAGGATGCCGACGAGGCGCGCGCCGACGGCGACGAGGACGACGGTGCGGCCGAGGGCCTCGAGCTCGGCGATGCGTTGCTCGGCCGCGGCGATGGAGATGCGGTTCGCGAGGAGGAGGGCGCGGCTGCCGACGCAGAGGTCCTCGCCGGAGCTCGTCACGGCGGTGACGCCGAGGCCAGGGACATGATGCGCGTTGCGCACGCCGTCGGGGCGCACCGAGCGCGTCACGGCGGCGCGGACGATCGCCGTCGCGATCGGGTGCTCTTCGCCGCGCTCGGCGCCTGCCGCGAGCGAGAGGACGTCGAGCGGCTCGAGCTTGCCGCCCGTGGCTTCGAGCTCCGCGAGCTCGGGCTCGCCGAGGAGGAGCGTGCCACGCGCGCAGAAGACGGCGACGTTGACGCGCGCGGCGCGATCCCAGGCGCCCTCGCTCTTGTAGGCGATGCCGCGGCGCTGGGCGTGCAGGATGCCACGCGCGACGTGCACGCCGGCGACACCCGCGACGAGCGTGGTGGCGAGCGCGGCGTGGGAGGCGACGGCGGTCATCGTGATCTCGACGGCGGAGCGTCCGCCGGCGATGAAGGCCGAGAGCGCGCCGGTCACGAGCGCCGCGAGCGACCAGCGCTCGGCGAGGGCACGCGAGGCCCGCGCGATGGGCGCGAGGGCGTCGGCGCGCCTGCGCGGATCGAGCAGGACGCGCGCGAAGGCGCGGTCGTTGCCGGCGAAGGTGCAGGTGCCGCGCAGCCTGCCGCGCACGACCTTCGCGCCCGCGACGACGGGCTCACCCGCGCGCCTGCGCACGGGCGTGGTCGCGCCGAGCCAGGGCAGGACGAAGACCTCGCCCGAGCCGACGACGAGATCAACGGGGACGACCTCGCCCGGCTCGACGAGGACCTGCTCGCCAGGGCAGATGTCGAAGACCTTTTTCTTGGCGATCTCGCCGGCCGAGCCGTCGTCGGGCGCGCGCCTGCCAGGCACGGCGAGCGACTGCGCGACGAAGGCGCGCTCGGCGAGGGAGGCGTGCCGCGCGCCTTCGAGCAGCCATGCGCCGACGGCCGTCGCCGTGACGATGAGGCCGGCGAGCGACGCGGCCTCGGAGCCGAGGGACGGATGCGCGCGGAGCGCGGCGAAGGTGGCGAGGACGAGCGAGAGGATCGAGGGCGCGAGGATCGGCGCGGGGTGCGGATCGGAGGGCTCGCGCGGGGTCGTGGCGGCGCGGCCGACGAGCATGCCCGCGCCGACGGAGGCGAGGACGATACGAGCGCCGATGACGAGGACCGCGTCGCCCGCGAGGCCGAGCGCGACGGCGAGCGTGCCCGCGATGGTGGCGATGACGAGCAGGAGCGCGCCGATGTCACGCGGCTCGGGCACGTCGATGCGGGAGGGCGCCTCGGTGAGGATGGAGTGCGCGATGGGCTCGACGAGGGTCCTGTCGTCGAAGGGCGCGGGCGGCTCGGGGAGCGCGGCGTCGCTCGAAGCAGGCGCGTGGAAAGGGACGATGGGCGCGTCGAGCTGGCCGCGCGCGGGCTCGGGCTCGGACCTGCGGGGCGCGAAGAGCGAGAGCGGGACACGCGCGGGGCGCGCGCCGTCCGCTTCGCCGGGAGGCTCGCCGAGGAAACACGCGCGGCAGGCGTGGCGATCGCAGAAGAAGTGGAACTTGCTGTCGAAGATCGCGACGTGGCCGGCGCGGAGCGGATCGAGCAGCTTGCCGCACCCCGAGCAGGGCACGGGATCGGCGACGGGTCCGAGCGCTCGCAACGTCGAGCCTCAGCCTGCCGCGCCGCCGCGGCCGACAGCGAAGGGCGGCGGGCCGAAGCCAGGCCCGAGCGCGGCCCACTCGAGCAGGGCCTTGCTCGTATGCAGCCGCGACTCGACCGCGTCCCACACGAAGCTGCGTGGGCCTTCGAGCACGTCGGCGTCGATCTCCTCGCCGCGATGCGCGGGCAAGCAGTGCAGCACGACGACCTCGGGCGAGGCGAGCGAGACGAGCTCCTGCGTGATGCGGTAGGGCGAGAGGGCGCTGATGCGGTAGTCGCGTTCGGTCTCCTGCCCCATGCTCACCCACACGTCCGTGATCAGGACGTCGGCGTCCTTGGCCGCCGCGCGCGCGTCGTCGGTGATGGTGATCTGACCGCCGCGGGCGCGCGCCTCCTCGACCTCGGGCAAGGGCGGGGCGAAGGCGGGCGGCGTCGCGAGCGTCACGTCGAGCTTCAGCAGGCCCGCGGCCTCGATCCACGAGCGAGCCACGTTGCTCGCGTCGCCGACCCAGCAGATGCGCAGGCCGTCGAGCCGGCCTCGGGCCTCGCGGGTCGTGTGCAGATCGGCGAGGACCTGCATGGGGTGGGCGTCGTCGGTGAGCGCGTTCAGCACGGGGGCGCGGCAGGCGCGGGCCATGGCCTCGAAGCGCGCCGTGGTGCTCGTGCGGTACGTGACGGCGGAGACCATGCGGCCGAGCACGCGGGCCGTGTCCTCGGTGGGCTCGCCGCGGCTCATCTGCGTCGACTCGGGCGTGACGATGATCGGGTGACCGCCGAGCTCGTAGGTGGCGACCTCGAGCGAGAGGCGCGTGCGGGTCGAGGGCTTGTCGAAGAGGAGGGCGACGGCGTGGCCGGCGAGCGGCCGCGGGTGCTCGTCGAGCTTGCCACGCACGCGGGCAAAAAATGCCGAACGATCCAGCATGGCGACGATGCCGCCGTCCCCGAGGTCCGCGAGGCGCAGGAGATCACGCTTCACGGCTTCATCTCCGCGAGCACGCGGCCCGTGATGGCGATGGCTTCGTCGATCTCGGCCTCGCTCACGACGAGCGGCGGCGTGTAGCGCAACGTGGTCGCGCCGGCGACCGTGAGGAGCAGGCCGTGGGCGCGGGCGCGGCCGAGGACGGCGCGCGTGTCGACGCCTTGCGCGAGCGTGAGGCCTTGCAAGAGGCCGCGGCCGCGTTGTCCGACGCAGAGGGCGGGGTGCTCCTTCGCGAGCGCGGCGAGGCCCTCGGCGAGGCGCTGGCCCTTCGTGACGGCGCCTTCCATGAGCTTCTCCTCGTCGAGGACGGCGAGCACGGTGCGCGCGGCCCGCGAGGCGAGCGGGTTGCCGCCGAAGGTCGAGCCGTGGGTGCCTGGCGTGAGGGCGCTGTTCAAGCGCTCCTTGATGAGGAGCGCGCCGATCGGGAAGCCGCCGCCGAGGCCCTTGGCGAGGGCGATCGCGTCGCCCTCGACGCCGTCGTGCTCGGAGCCGAGGAAGGTGCCCGTGCGGCCGATGCCCGTCTGCACCTCGTCGAGGCAGAGGAGCGCGCCGTGCGCGTCGCAGAGGCTGCGGAGGCCGGGGAGGAAGCCCTTCGGCGGCGGGATCACGCCGCCCTCGCCCTGGACGGGCTCGACGAAGATCGCGGCGACGTCCGGCCCCATGGCGGCCTTGACGGCGTCGAGATCGCCGTAGGGCACGTGCGTGACGCCGGCGAGCGGAGGGCCGAACCCTTCGCGGTATTTCGGGGTGCCGGTGAGCGCGACCGCGCCCAGGGTGCGGCCGTGGAAGGCGTTGTCGAAGGCGATGACGCGGTAGCGGTCGGGCTCGCCTCTCGTGAAGAAGAAGCGCCGCGCGAGCTTGAGCATCGCCTCGTTCGCCTCGGCGCCCGAGTTGCAGAAGAAGGCGCGGTCCATGCCGCTCTTTTTGCAGAGCTCGTCGGCGAGGCGCGCGTTCTCCGCGTTGTAGAAGTAGTTCGAGACGTGCATCAGCCGCGCGGCTTGCTCGGCGATCGCGGCGACGAGGCGCGGGTGGGCGTGGCCGAGCGAGCAGACCGCGACGCCGGCGCAGAAGTCGAGGTAGCGACGCCCCTCGGTGTCCCAGAGCTCGCATCCCTTGCCGCGCTCGAGGACGAACGAGGCCTGGCGGTAGTTGCCCACGAGCCGTCGCTCGGCGATGGGGAGGAGGTCTTCGGGCTCGAGCAGCTCGGCGATGGGGCTCTCGGCTCCGTACGCGGGGGCGAGGGTCATGCGAGGCGATCTACGCCGGCCGCCCCGCCGGGGCAAATGCCACGCGTCCCGTTGTGGGGGGGGCGTTGCCAGTCGATCTTGGGAGGTTATAGTGGCCCGCACCCATGTCCGAGCCCGAGACCACGACGAAGTCTGCCCAGGATCCAAACGGTCAGAACGGCGAGGCGACGAGCGGCGAGCAGCCGTCTGCCGCCGCCGAGCCCCAGGCTCCGCCGCCGCCCAGCGTGGAGCAGCGCCTCGCGGATGCGCTGGCCGAGTCCGCCCGCACGCGTGATCAGCTCCTGCGCACGGCGGCCGATTTCGACAATTTCCGCAAGCGCTCGCGGCGCGAGATCGACGACGCGCACCGGCGGGGCAAGGAGACCACGGTGAAGGATCTCCTGCCCGTCTTCGATAATTTCGAGCGCGCGATCGTGCACGCCGAGGGCACCGCCGACGCGAAGGCCGTGGCCGAGGGCCTGCGGATGGTGCTGAAGCAGTTCCTCGATACGCTGGAGAAGATGGGGATCCAGCGCGTCGTCGCGGTCGGCCAGCCCTTCGATCCCGCGCAGCACGAGGCCATCCAGCACATCGAGTCGCCCGAGCATCCGGCCGGCGTGGTGATGCACGAGGTGCAGTCCGGTTATCGCATGGGCGACTACCTCGTCCGTCCGGCGATGGTCGTGGTGTCCAAGGGCCCGCCCGGCGGCGGCGCGGCGGCCGCGAGCTGAGATTTTCGCGGACGTCCGAGGAAAGGCGCGTGAAACCCTCTTCGAGGGCCGTCGTCTTCGCGCGCCTTTGATATCCTCGCTCCCGCCATGGGAAGGATCGTCGGCATCGACCTCGGGACCACCAACTCGTGCGTGGCCGTCGTCGACGTGGCGGCGGCGTCGTCGGCGAACGACGTCAAGGTGATCCCCAACGCCGAGGGCGCGCGGACGACGCCCTCGGTCGTCGCGATCGTCGCGAGCGGCGAGCGGCTCGTCGGGCAGGTGGCCCGCAGGCAGGCCGTGACGAACCCGCAGAGCACGGTCTACGCGGTCAAACGCCTGATGGGGCGCAAGCTCGATTCGCCCGACGTGATGCGCGCCGCCTCGCTCGTGCCGTACCCGATCCTCGCCGCGAAGAACGGCGACGCGTGGGTCGAGCTTCGCGGCAAGGCGCACTCGCCGCCCGAGGTCAGCGCGATGATCCTCGCGCAGATGAAGGAGACCGCCGAGCGATTCCTCGGCGAGCCGGTCACCGAGGCGGTGATCACGGTCCCCGCGTACTTCGACGACGCGCAGCGGCAAGCGACGAAGGACGCGGGCAAGATCGCCGGCCTCGAGGTGCGCCGCATCATCAACGAGCCCACGGCGGCGGCGCTCGCGTACGGGCTCGACAAGAAGGCCAAGGCCGCAGAGACGATCGCGGTCTACGACCTCGGCGGCGGCACGTTCGACATCTCGATCCTCGAGATCAGCGGCGGCGTCTTCAACGTGAAGGCGACGGGCGGCGACACGCACCTCGGCGGCGAGGACTTCGACGGGCGCCTGATGGACATGCTCGTCGGCGAGTTCCAGCTCGAGTTCGGCGTGGATCTGCGCGGCGATCGGATGGCGATGCAGCGGCTGAAGGAGGCCGCGGAGAAGGCGAAGCACGAGCTCAGCTCCTCGCTCGACACGCAGATCAACCTGCCCTTCATCGCGGTCGGGTCGGACGGCGCGCCCTTGCACCTCGAACGATCCATGCAGCGCAACGAGCTCGAGATGCTCACGCAGGACCTCGTCGATCGGACGATCGAGGTGTGCCGCGACGTGCTCGGGGACGCGCGGCTCTCGCCGAGCGCGATCGAGACCGTGGTGCTCGTCGGCGGCATGACGCGGATGCCCGCGGTGCAGGCGGCCGTGAAGGAGCTCTTCGGCAAGGACCCGTGCAAGGGCGTGAACCCGGACGAGGTCGTGGCCGTGGGCGCGGCGCTCCAGGCCGCGGCGCTCTCCGGGCAGGCCGACGAGATCCTCCTGCTCGACGTCACGCCGCTCTCGCTCGGCGTGGAGACGGGCGGCGGCGTGATGACCAGGCTCATCCCGCGCAACACCACGATCCCCACCTCGCGCGGCGAGATCTTCACGACGAGCCTCGATCGACAGACGTTCGTGCCGATCCACGTCCTGCAAGGCGAGCGCGAGATGGCGGCCGACAACCAGAGCCTCGCGCGCTTCGAGCTCTCGGGCATCCCGCCCGCGCCGCGAGGCGTGCCGAAGATCCAGGTCGTCTTCAACATCGACGAGGATGGAATCGTCCACGTCGAGGCCACGGATCTCGGCACGGGGCGCGCGCACAAGGTGCGCGTCACGCCGACGAGCGGGCTCGCTCCGTCGGAGGTCGAGCGGCTCGTCGGTGAGGCGGAAAAATTCCGCGAGGAAGACGCGCAGAGGCGTGATCGGGCCGAGCTCGAGAACCAGTCCGAGACGCTGCTCTACACGACGGAGCAGGCGATCGAGGCGTACGCCGAGCTCGTCGACGAGGCGACGCTCTCCGGCGTGCGCGAGGGCTGCGTGATCCTGCGCAAGCTGCTCGACGAGGACGCGCCGAGCGGCGATCTGCGGGGCGCCTACGGCAAGCTCGAGGCCGCGGCCTTCCGTCTCTCGGAGGTGATCTACGGCGGCGGCTCCGCCTGAACATCGGGGTCCCCGAGCACGAGCGAGGTGGTAGGATCCGTCCTCGCCGCGGGCATGCTCGGGGGGCGATCTTGGAGAGACAGTTCGGGCGTTACGTGCTCCTCGAGCGGCTCGGGGCCGGGGGGATGGCCGAGGTCTGGAAGGCGAAGAGCTTCGGCGCCTTGGGCTTCGAGAAGACGCTCGCGCTGAAGCGCATCCTGCCGGAGCTCGCGCGCGAGCCCGAGCTGCTCGAGATGTTCGTGCACGAGGCGAAGCTCTCGGTGCGGCTCTCGCACGCGAACATCGTGCAGGTCTTCGACCTCGGTCGCGTCGAGCAGGAGGGCGAGCCGCCGGGCTACTACATCGCGATGGAGTACGTCGCGGGGCTCGACCTCGCGACGCTGCTCGCGCGCTTCCGCCGCGCGAAGATGCCCGTTCCTTTCGGGATGGCGGTGTTCGTCGCGGCCGAGGTGGCGAAGGCCCTCGACCACGCGCATCGCAGGCGCGACGAGCAAGGCAAGCCGCTCGGCATCGTGCACCGCGACGTCTCGCCGCAGAACATCCTCGTCTCGTGGGAAGGCGAGGTGAAGGTCACGGACTTCGGCATCGCGAAGGCCAAGGGCTTCCGGGGGGAAGACGATCAAGCAGGCGCGTCGGTGCTGCGCGTCCGCGGCAAACTCTCGTACATGAGCCCCGAGCAGTCGCTCGCGGGGCCGCTCGACGGGCGCAGTGATCTCTTCTCGCTCGGCACGGTGCTCTACGAGCTCGTCGCCGGGACGAACCCGTTCGCCGGTGCGGGGGACGCCGAGACGCTCCGGCGCGTGCGCGCGGCCGAGGCTCCGCCGCTCGAGATCGCCCGGCCGGACGTGCCGCGAGAGCTCGCCGCGATCGTGCGCAAGCTGCTCGCGCGCAGGCCCGAGGAGCGCGTGCCGGACGCGGGGCGCCTGCACGAGCTGCTCCTCGGGTACTTCTATGCAACCGGAGATCGTTTTAGCTCAAACGATCTCGCGGAGCTCGTCGCGACCTTCCAGGACGAGGCGAGGCGGGTGCCCGAGATCGAGGCGGGCGCGGTGCTCGGAGAGCCGCAAGGCGCGGAGCAGGAGCGGACGCCGGTCGAGGTGCCGAAGACCTCGGCGTCGCTGAAGGTCTCGGCAGAGAGGACCTCGACGCCGAACCTGTCGGAGCCCGTGGGGGAGCGGCGCGAGGGGACGGTGCTCGTCGTCGCGGGGACGAGCCGCGTGCCGGCGCTGCCGTTCGACGTCGAGGGCGCGCGCGAGGTGATCACGCGGTACGGCGGGGTGATCCTGGAGCAGGAGCCGTCGCAGGTCGTGGCGCTCTTCGGGCTCGAGGACGCCGACGGTCGCGACACGGAGGCGGCCGTGCGGGCGGCGCTGGTGATCGCGCGCGCGCAAAAAGGTCGCGGCGCGTCGGCGGGCGTGCACGTGGGCCGCATCCTCGTGGACGCGCGCGGCGTGCCGATCGTGGATGCGCGCCTCGGGTCGCTCGTCGCGCTGGCGCAGGGGCTCGCGCGCGCGGTCGCGGAGCAGGTCGCGGTGTCCCATCCGGCGGCGCGGATCGTGCGCGCGGCGTTCGGCTTCGACGAGCTGCCCGACGGGGCGGGCCCGGTGCCGGAGGGCGGGCGCGTGATCACCTCGGCGCGCCCTCCGGCCTCGGCGAGCGGCAAGTTCGTCGGCCGGCAGGAGGAGCTGCGTCGTATCGGCGAGATCCTCGCGGCCGCGACCCGCAAGCGCGCGCAGGTGATCACGATCCTCGGCGAGAAGGGGATCGGCAAGTCGCGCCTGCTCGCCGAGATTGAGCGGCGGCTCGGGCGCGGCAACTGGTCGGTCGGTTTTTACGCCGCGAGCTGCCCGCCGAGCGGGGCGGAGCTCTCCTGGAGCGGGCTCACGGCGATGCTGCAAGTGCTCTGCGGCGTGCAGGAGGGCGACGGCGAGCAGGCGATCCTCGCGACCTTGCCGCGCCTGCGCGCGCTCGGGCTGCAGGAAGAGGAGTCGTCGGCGGTGTTGCGTCAGCTCGGCGCGCGGCTCGGCGACAGGCCGTCGCGTCCCGTGGGCGGGATGGGGACGGCGCTGCGCGCGGCGTTCACGCGCATGGTGCACAAGCTCTGCGAGGATCGGATCCACTGCTTTGCGTGGGACGACGCGCAGGCGATGGATGCCGCGACGGCGGAGGTGATCGCCAGCGTGGCGAGCCGCAACGAGGGCGCGGCGTCGAACATCCGCGCGGTGTTCCTCCTCTCGACGCGCGCGGCGCCGCCGGGCGTGCTCTTGCCGCTCGCGCGTCACCACGTGGTCGCGCTCGGGCCGCTCGGTGACGAGGAGAGCGAGCGGCTCGTGGCCGAGCGGATCGGCGTACGCGCGGCGCCGAAGGAGCTCACCGCGTTTTGCCGCGAGCGCGCCGCGGGGCACCCGCTCTTCATCGAGGAGCTCCTGAAGGAGCTCCTCGACGCGCGCGCCGTGGAGGTCGAGGACGGCCGCGTCCGCCTGCGCCTCGAGGGCGCGAGGGCGGTGCCACGAGCGCTGCGCGCGCTCATGGAGGCGCGCGTGAGTCGCCTGCCGCAGCGCGAGCGCGCCATGCTGAACGCCGCGGCGATCCTCGGCGATCCGGTGCACACGGAGGTGCTCGCGGCGCTGCTCGGCGAGAGTTTTTCCTCTGTCGATCGAGGGATCGGCGAGCTCGTCGCTCGAGGTTTTTTGCGCGCGGCCGGCCCCGCCGAGGTGAGCTTTCCCTCGCCCATGCACGGCGAGATCGTCCTCGACACGATCCCGCACGAGGCGCGTCGCGATCTGCACGGCAAGGCCGCCGAGGGCTACCGCGCCGTCTTCGGCGACGAGGCCTCCGAGGCGCACGGCGAGCGCGTGGGCAGCCACCTCTACCACGCGGGTCATCGCGACCGCGCCGCGACCTATTACGCCCGCGCGGCCTTGCACCGCGTGCGCCTCTGCCAGCTCGAGCCCGCCATCCGCCTCATGCTCCGCGCGATCGACCTCGCCGACCTCGATCGCCGCGAAGCGACCGAGCTCGCGACATGGCTGCGTGAGCTCCGCGCCGCGGTCCTGCCCGTGCGCGCCGCGCCCTCGCTGGAGGATCTTTCCGCGCGTGCGCTCCGTCGTATCGATGCCGCCGGCACCCTCGAGCAGCGCGTCGCGGCGCGCGTCGACGTCGCCCGCGCGCTCGGCGCCGTGAACCGCTTCGATCGGGCTTATGCCGAGATCGACGTCGCGTTCAAGCTCGCCGCGGAGGACGAGGTGCTCCAGCGTCGCGCCCTCGTCGCCGAGATCGACCTCGGGGCGCGCAGCGGAGACTTTGCCCGCGCGGCGCGTGCCGCCGATCGGCTCGAAGCGATGGGGCCGGCCGAGGATCCGCGTGTCCTCCTGGCGATCGCCCACGTGCGCGCCGCGACCGGCGTCGCTGCGGCGGCCCTGCTCGCCATCGATCGCGCCGAGGCGAAGAGCCCCATCGGCGACCTCACGCTCGCGAGCGAGCGCGAGAAGGAGCGCGTGCTCGTCTACGCCTTCATGCGTGATTTCCGGGCTGCGTCGGAGGCCTCGGCCCGCGCGGTCGAGCTCGCTCGTGCCGCGGGGCTACGCGCCGAGATGGCGGCGTCGCTGCACAACCTCGGCGACACCACGCGGCGCCTCGGCGACTTCCCCCGCGCCTACGCCACGCTCACCGAGTCGCTGCAGATCGCCGTGGAGGCGGGCTACGAGCGCATCGCGTCGTTGAACCGCGTCCACCTCGCCTACCTCGACGGACGGAGCGGCAAGCCGGGCGCCGAGGCGCGGATCCGCGACCTCGTGAAGTACGCGGAGGCGCGCGGCTACCACGCCGACGCGCTCGAGGGCCGCTCGCTGCTCGCGGCCCTGCTCGTCGAGCGCGGCGCGCGGGACGAGGCGAGGGCCGAGCTCGAGCTCGTCCTCCGCATGGCCGACGCCTACGGCAACGGCTTCATCGCCGACGATGCGCGCGAGGCGCTCGCGAAGCTCGGCTAGTCAGGAGTCGCCGGCGAGCTTGCGCTCCAGGGCCTCGAGGTGGGCGCGGACCTGGGGGTCCGTGTCGCGCTGGGCCTCGATCTTCCGGACGGCGCTCATCACGGTCGTGTGGTCGCGGTTGCCGAAGGCGCGGCCGATCTCGGGGAACGAGACCTTCAGCCGCTGCTTGCACAGGTACATCGCCACGTGTCGCGCGAAGGCGATGCTCTTGTGGCGATCCTTGGAGGTCAAATCGATCGAGCGCAGATGGAAATGGTGGCAGACCGCGCGCTGGATGTCCTCCACGCTCATGATCTGCGCGCGCGGCGCCGCGGCCGTGATCTCGGCGCGGGCGAAGGCGAGGTCCACGGGCCTGCCGGTGAGCGAGGACTTCGCGGCGAGGCGGATCAGCGTGCCTTCGAGCTCGCGCACGTTCGAGCGGATCACCTGGGCGAGGTAGAGCGCGACGTCGTCGGGGAGGATGATGCCCTCGAGCGCGGCCTTGTTGCGCACGATGGCCACGCGCGTCTCGAGCTCGGGCGCCTGGATGTCGGCGACGAGGCCCCACGAGAAGCGCGAGACGAGCCGCTCCTCCATGCGCTCGAGGTTCTGCGGGTACTTGTCGCTCGTGACCACGATCTGCCGATCGAGGCCGTGGAGCGCGTTGAACGTGTGAAAGAACTCTTCCTGCGTCTGCTCGCGTCCGGCGAGGAACTGGATGTCGTCGACGAGCAAGAGATCGCAGTGGACGCGGTACTTCGCGCGGAAGTCGTCCATCCGGTGGTGCTGGATCGCCGTGATGAAATCGTTCGTGAAGCGCTCGGCGGAGACATAGATGATGCGGGCGCCGGGGCGCTCGTCGAGGACGCGGTGCGCGATCGCGTGGACGAGGTGGGTCTTGCCGAGGCCGGTCCCGCCGCAGATGAAGAGCGGGTTGTAACGCCTGCCGCCACCGCCGGCGGCCGCGATCGCGGCGGCGTGGGCGAGCTGGTTCGAGGGGCCGACGACGAACGTCGCGAAGGTATGCTTCGGGTTCAAATCATCGGGCAGGGCGGGCCGTCGCGCGGGGGCAGGGACGGCCACCGGGGCGCGTGGTTCTGCCGCGAGGGGCCCGCTCGGGGGCGCGGGCGGCGGCGGCGTCGGCGGCGTCGTCGAGGGGCGCACGACGAGCGAGCGCGGGCGCACGGGCGGCATCTGCGGGACGTTGGCGATGGGGGCCTCGAGGTGCTGGTCGATGGTCCAGGCGACCTGGACGCTCCAGCCGGTGAGCTCTCGGATTTTGTCGGTGATCGTGGGCAAAAAATTCGTCTTGACCCACTCGAGCACGAACTCGTTCTGCGCCCGGAGCGAGAGGACCCCGTCGGTGAGATCGTCGAACTGCACGCCGCCGAACCACTGATCGAACGTCGCAGGGGAGAGCCCGCGCGTATGGTCGATCGCCCGGTCGAAAATCGCTCGCGATTCGTCTCTCGAAGTGGTCATTTCTGCCCGGAAATCGCTGCGAATACGGTGCCGCGGCGATCCTCTCGCAGGATCGCCCCCAGTTTTTCCACAACCCGCATCAGCGCTTCGTCTCGCTATCGTGCGGAATCGATACGGGAAGTTCGCTTCCCGTGAGAAACCCCCAGATTCGTCCACAAGATATCCACAGCGCGCCAAGGGTGCCGAGAATGCCGAGGGGGAGACACGCTGCGGGTACGAAGGGCACGATCAGGAGCCTGCTTTCGCGCGTGGCCAGGCTCCGCAGGGGGCCCGGCGACACCTCGGGGCTCGCCCGACGCGGGGAAGGGGGTCGACCCGCGGGGTCGTCCGGCCCATTTCCTGGAGGGCTGTTCGAGCTTCGCGCAATGGTTCATCACGGAACGCGAAAACGACAATACAGGATCAACCCTCCCCCGCGTAAGGCCTCGGGGAGGTTCCTTCACGATCGTCAGGAAAAATCCGAGCCCCGACGGGCCCCGCCAGAGGCGCCGCCGAAGACGAACCGGAGGTAGCACCGGGGATGGGCGGGAGTCCATCCCCAACAAAAACAAATGCCCCAACCACTCGATTTCACGGCAGTTTTTCCGAGTTGTGCCGAACGACGCGTAGGGCCCTTCGCGCTCTCGCGGGCGTCACGTCGCGGCGAGGGCCGAAACCAAAGCGTCCGGAGGATGCGCGGCGTCAGGACAGCCGAGAGCCTCGGGCATTGGCAGACGCGTCCGTCCGTCAAGAGGGAAGATTGTCCATGATTTCCGACGTTTGCCCGAGGCGGTTGCCGCCGGTTCGGCCCTCGCGAGAGCGCCGGCCCGAGAAGTTGCCCTGCGCCTCGACATGTGGCTAAGGCCCCCCCATGCGTTCGCCGAAGAGAGCCGCCGCCGCCGCGTTCTTGTCCGCGTTCGTGGCCTCATCGTTCGCGTCGCGTGCAGGCGCGCAGGAATCCGCCCTCGCTCCGCAGCTCGCGTACGCCTACGGAGAGAACGAGACGGCGCGCAGCCTCGGCATGGCCGGCGCGACGCGCGCCCTCGGCAACGGCACGACCGCGATCTTCTCGAACCCGGCGAACATGGCGCTCGCGCGCCTCTATCACATCGAGGCGATGGGGCAGTTCACGCCCGAGGCCGTCCGCGCCCTCGGCGGTGGCGCCATCGTCGACTCGATCACGTCATCGACCCGCGTCGCCGGCGGGCTCGCGTTCACGGGCGGCATCCTCGATCCCGACGGCGTCGATCGCGGCTTCATCGACGCGCGCGCCGCCGCCGCCTACCCCCTCGGCGACCGCGTCTTCATCGGGCTCGGCGGTCGCTACCTGCGCTTGATCCAGGACGGCTTCGGCCCGCTCGATGACGCGGCCGGCGCACGTTACAGCGCGGTGTCGGGTGGCCTCGTCGACGACGCCGGCCAGCGCCTGCCCTCCGTCGACACGTTCACGTTCGACGCAGGCCTCACCATCAAGATCACCGACAAGGTTCACCTCGGCGTCGCAGGACAGAACCTGACGCACCCGGGCCACGGCCTCCTGCCCACCACCGTCGGCGCCGCGCTCGGCTACGGGACCGAGGACATCGCGATCGAGGTCGACGGCGTCGCCGACTTCGACTCGTGGAGCCGGGTGACGGCGCGCCTCATGGCGGGCGGCACGTACCTCGCGGCCGACCGCTACCCGCTCCGCCTCGGCTACCGCTACGATCAAGGCGCCGACGTCCATCAGCTCTCCGGCGGCTTCGGCTACATCGGCCAGGAGATCGGCGCCGAGATCTCCATCCGCCGGACGCTCTCGACCACGATCAACGCCACCATGATCTCGATCGGCCTCACCTATCACCTCGAGTCGAGCGGCCTCACGCGCACGCGGGTGAGCGGCGAGGAGTCGAGCGGCGGCGACGCGGAGAAGTGAGCCGAAGCGCCCACGCGCGCCGCGCGCCTTGCGGCGCGAGACGTCGTGCCATAGTTCGGGCGTCGTGCTCTGCCTGACCCGACCGACCGATCCCACCTGGGCCGAAGTCGCCCTCGCCGACCTGCCCACCCTGCTGCGGGATCACGCGCACTGCGAGATGAAGGCGGCGTCGAACGCTCTGTCGCTCGCGGCGCGCTGGCCCGAGCGGACGGAGGTCGCGCGCGCGCTCGTGGAGCTCGCCGAAGAGGAGCTACGTCATTTCCGGGGCGTGCTCGACGAGCTCACCCGGCGCGGCTTGACGCTCGGCAAGCCCGAGGTCGACGTCTACGCGCACGAGCTGCGCAAGGCGATCGGCGTCGGTCGCAGAGGCGCGCCCGAGGATCCCTTGGTCGATCGACTGCTCGTCGGCGCGGTGATCGAGGCGCGCTCGTGCGAGCGGTTCCGCCTGCTCTGCGAGGCGCTCCGCGCGCGCGGCGACGAACCCTCGCTGCTCGCGTTCTACGAGGAGCTCTTCGCTTGCGAGGCGCGGCACTACCGCACGTTCGTCGAGCTCGCGACGAGCGTGAAGGCGGACGCGGACGCGGTGCGCGCGCGCCTCGAGGAGATCGCGCGAGCCGAGGGTAGGCTCGTCGAGGTGCTCGGCAAAGAGCCCACGGTGCACGGGTGATGTGATGGATCTGCCTCCGCACGAGATCGATCGTCTGATCGCGCGCGCCACGGACGAGCTCCGCAAGCGGGAGCGCGCGCTCCGCGCCGAAGGGCCCGCCGATCGGAGTAGCGTGCTCGAAGCCTTCCGCGCGGTGAGCACACGCTCGATGTGGATCGAGCTCGGCGAGCGAGGTGCGAAGGATCCGATCCTCGCGGCCGCCCGCTCGCACGTCGCGGCGTTGACGATCACGCGGGTCACGTGGCCCGAGCGCTTGCGCCTCGCCGACGCGTGGCGCGCGAAGACGATCGAGATCGAAGGTCCCGTGCCCGAGCGCGTGAGCCCCCGCATGACGCTCGCCCGGCTGCTCGACGAGGCCGTACCCGAGCAGAGGCGCGTGCTCGCCGACGCGCTCACGCGAGGCGCGTCGGAGCTCTCGGACGCCGCGCTCGTCCACGAGGAGCGCCGCGCCGAGGCGTTTCGCCGCCTCGGGATCGAAGACGTCGATGCGTTCGAAGTCCCCGTGCAGCCGGCGACCTCGCTCGCGCGGATCGCCGAGCGCGTGCTCGACGTGACGGACGAGCTCCTGCCGAAGCGCACTTCGCGCTGGAACGACGCGCTCGCCGCGAGCCTCGCGCGGGACGCGGGCGAGGGCTGGCCTGCGCGCCTCTCGCCGCGCTGGTTCCAGGAGCTCTTCGGCAAGACGGGCCTCTTCGACGGCCTCACGATCCCGCCGTTCGAGTTGCCGCGCCTCGTCGGCGCGACCTCCTTCGCGCGCGCGCTCGCTCGCTTCGGCGCGGCCTTCGCCGAGGCCGACGTCCCACGCGCGGCGCCCTTCGTGCTCGCGCGCCCGCCCTTCGATCTCCGCGCCGCGCGCAGGGCCGCGCTCTTCGGCGCCTTGCCCGCCGACCCGACGTTCGGCGTGCGCGCGCTCGGCCTCGGCCGCTCACGTGCACGCGCGCAAGCCGAGCAGGTGGCGCGCGCGCTCCTCCTCTCGCTTCGCCTCCTCGCCGCTCGTGTCCTCTTTCGTGGCAGCGTCACGCTGCCGCATCGCGCGCGGCGCGAGCGCTTCGAGGAGCTCACGTTCCGGGCCCTCGGCGCCTCGATCCCCGGCGTGCTCGCCTTCGTCGTCCCCGCCGCGGAGCCGCGCGATCCGACCCGCCTCGCGGGCGCGCTCCTCGCGATGTCCGATCGACGCGCCCTCATCGAGCGCTTCGACGAGGACTGGTTCGAGAACCCGCGCGCCGCGCTCGCCTTGCGGGAGGAGCACGCCGCCCTGCCGCGCGAGCCGAAGGGCTCCGAGGTTGCGATCGAGGCGGGCGCCCACGATCTCTCGCGCTCGCTCGCCGAGCTCCTCCGCTGACGCGCGCTCGTGACTCCGGACGCTCGATCCGGTAGGTATCGTGCCGTGGTGCAGAAGTACGGGATCCCGATCGTCGACCTGCCGGGTCATTGCCTCGACGCCGTGGATGCGGCCGAACGCGTCCGCGCCCGCACCCTCGTCACGCGCGAGGGGCACCCCATCGCGGCCATCGTCCCGATGAGCGACCTCGACAAGATCGACCCGCCCGATCCTGCGGCCGACGGCGTCGATCCGCTGCTCGCCTTGTGTGGCACGTGCCGCCACGACGAGTTCGTCGACTCGCTGCTCACCGATCTCTCGCGGACCGGTCTCTGGCATCGGGGCTGACGCGCGTGGGTTACCTGTTCGATACGGCCACGCTGGCCGAGGTTCTGCGCGCTGTCCCTTCACGCCTGCTCGTCAAGCGCCTCGCGGGCGTGCCGACGTCGGAGCGCTGGACGACGTCGATCACGGTCAGCCAGATCCTGATCGCCGCGCGCCGCACGAGGCACCCGAAGCTCATGCAGGACGTGATCCGGCTCGTCGCAGCGGTGAAGGTCGCGCCCTTCGACACGCTCGCGGCGCAGTCCTTCGCCAAGCTGCGCACGACCGTGGCGCCGGAGGCGGACACCGACGACGTGATGATCGCGGCGATCGCCGTCACGCACGACTTCACGCTCGTGACGCGCAGGCCAAACGCCTTCCGCATCTACCCGCACCTGCGCGTGGAAGACTGGACGTTGTGACCTTGCCTCGACGGCCGGGCGGGTTCGTCCGCTGGACCCCTACGTTCGTCGGGTGAACCGTCGGATCCGACCCTGGACGGGACGCACTTTTTTCGGGAAACGACGGCCCGGGAGCCGCGGGCCTGTGGGCGTGCCCGCGGCGAGCAAAAGGCCCCTTCCCGTTCCCTTCGCCACGTGCTAGTTGCCCCCGCGCCCATCGAGAGGGTGCCTTTTTGCCTCTCGCGCGGCCCGTGACGTTCGGAGGCTCTCTCCTCGGGATCAACCGAGGGTCCTGACCCCAGGCCTCCCCGCCTCCCGAGCCGATCGAGACATCGAGGCCCTCCGGAGACCGCCGGATCCCGTGAACCACCTCGCCTCAGCCAAGCTCTTCGCAGCGGCGATCAACGTCGATTTCGACCCGACGTTCATCGCCCAGTTCATCCTCTTCACCGCGTTCGTCGTGGTGCTGCGGCCGCTCCTCTTCGATCCGCTGCTCCGTGTCTTCGAGGAGCGCGAGAAGCGCACCGAGGGCGCGAAGCACGAGGCTCGCTCGATGGACGAGAAGGCCGGCGAGCTGCTCACGCGGTACGAGGCGGAGCTCGACAAGATCCGGCGCGAGGCGGGCCTCGAGCGCGAGAAGCTCCGCCGCGAGGCCAAGGAGCTCGAGACCAAGATCATGAACGAGGCGCGTGACGAGGCGGCGCGTATCCTCGAGACGGGCAAGACGCGGATCGCCGCGGAGGTCGAGCAGATGAGGAAGGAGCTGAAGGACGCGCAGCCGGCGCTCGCCGCCGACATCGCGTCCCGGGTGCTCGGTCGGGAGGTCGGTCGATGACGTCGCGCACGTTTGCGAAGGTCTTCTTCCCGCTCGCGGTGGGGCTCGCGGGCGCGTCGGCGTTCGCCCAGACGAACCCCAACCAGGGACTGCCGGCGGGGCATCCGCCGCTCGACGTCCCGCCCGGGCAGGCGCGTCCGCTGCCGGGGCAGGCGCGTCCGGCGCCTGGCCAGATGGGCCGTCCGATGGCGGGCCAGCCGGGCCAGGGTATGCCGGGCCGCCCCGGTTTTCCGGGCATGCAGCGGCAGCCGCAACGCGCGCCGGTGCCGGCGCACGTCGCTCATGTCGAGGAGGCCGCGCACGGCGGCGGGCACGGCGGGCATTGCCCCGGCCACGGTCCGCACGACGCCCCGCACTTCGACCAGATCAACTGGTGGCACGGCATGATCGCCGTGAACAACGAGAAGGCGATCCAGCCGGGCTTCGTCAACAAGCTCCTCTGGCGCTACGAGAACCACTCGGATCCTTGTGATCCGAAGAACGAGCCGCCGCCCTTCCTGGCGTCGATCCTGAACCTCGGCGTGCTCGGGTTCATCTTGTACCGCTTCGGCAAGAAGCCGATCGGCGACGCGCTCGTGAAGCGCAAGCAGTCGATCATGTCGGAGATCGACAACGCCGCGCGGCTGAAGAACGAGGCGCAGAAGCGGCTCGACGAGTACGAGGACAAGTTCGAGCGGCTGGCCGAGACGCTCGATACGGTGAAGGCCGAGTACGCGGCCCAGGCCGAGCTCGAGAAGAAGCACATCATCGCCGAGGCCGAGGAGCGCCGGGCGCGCATGCGTCGCGACGCCGAGTTCCGCATCGAGCAGGAGCTCCGCACGGCGCGCATCGAGCTCATGCGCGAGGCGGTGCAGGACGCGACGGCGGCGGCCGAGGAGATGATCCGCAGCCGCGCGGCGCAGGCCGATCTCGATCGGATGAGCGAGGACTACCTCGGCTCGGTGCGTGAAGCGCTCGCGTCGGGCGGGACTGCGGGAGGTGCTCAATGAGCCAGGAGACGATCGCCAGGCGGTATGCGCGCGCGGTCTTCGAGCTCGGCAAGGAGCAGAAGAACTTGCCGGTGCTCGCGCGGGACCTCGCGGATTTCGTTTCGAGCTTCGAGAAGTCGGACGAGCTCCGGATGGTCCTTTCGAGTCCGCTCATCGCGGAGGACCAGCGCGAGGCGCTCCTCAAGGAGATCGGCCAGCGCATGAGCCTCTGCGAGACGGCGCTCTCGACCTTGCGCCTGCTCGCCAAGCGCAGGCGGCTCTCGGCGCTGCCGGACATGGTCCGTCAGCTCGAGAAGCTCGTGGACGAGGACGCGGGCACGCTCCGCGCGACGGTCACGAGCGCGGGTCCCCTCACCGAGAGTTACCTTGCGAAGCTCCGCGGCGAGCTCGAGAAATCGACCGGGAAAAAGGTCGTCATCACGCACCAGCAGGATCCCTCGCTCATCGCAGGCATCGTCACCCGCATCGGCGACCGGGTGATCGACGGGAGCGTCAAGGCCCGCCTCGAGAGCTTCCGCGAGTCGCTGCTCCGCACCTAGTCGGCAGGCCGCCCGAGGCCCCAAAACTTCCACCGCCCCTCGCACGGGCCGGGTCGAACCAGGATCAAGGACTTCCCCCATGCAGCTCAGAGCCGAAGAGATTTCCCAGATCATCAAGAAGCAGATCCAGAACATCGACAAGGCCGCGCTCGTCACCGAGGTGGGCACGGTGCTCACGGTCGGCGACGGTATCGCCCGCGTGCACGGGCTCAGCCGCGCGATGGCCGGTGAGCTCGTCGAGTTCGTGGGCGCGGGCGGCGAGACGCTCGCGGGGCTCGTGCTGAACCTCGAGGCTGACAACGTCGGCTGCGCGATCTTCGGCGACACGAGCATCATCAAGGAGGGCGACTCCGTGAAGCGCACGGGCCGCATCCTCGACGTGCCGGCGGGCGAGGCCGTCGTCGGCCGCGTGGTGAACGCGCTCGGCATGCCGATCGACGGCAAGGGCCCGATCGAGACGAAGGAGCGCCGCCGCGTCGAGGTGAAGGCGCCGGGCATCATCCAGCGCCAGCCGGTCAAGGACCCTCTCCAGACGGGCATCAAGGCGATCGACGCGATGATCCCGATCGGCCGTGGTCAGCGCGAGCTCATCATCGGCGACCGCCAGGTCGGCAAGACCGCCGTCGCGGTCGACGCGATCATCAACCAGAAGGGCAAGGGCGTTCACTGCATCTACGTCGCGATCGGCCAGAAGCTCAGCACGGTCCGGCAGGTCGTCGATCGGCTCGAGTCCTACGGCGCCATGGAGTACACGACCGTCGTCGCCGCGACCGCGAGCGAGACGGCGCCGCTGCAGTACATCGCGCCGTACACTGGCGTGACCATGGGCGAGTACTTCCGCGACACGGGCCGCCACGCGCTCTGCATCTACGATGACCTCTCGAAGCAGGCCGTCGCGTACCGCCAGCTCTCGCTGCTCCTGCGCCGCCCGCCGGGCCGCGAGGCGTATCCGGGCGACGTCTTCTACCTCCACTCCCGCCTGCTCGAGCGCGCGGCGAAGATGGCGGACGTCGTCTGGGTCGTGAAGAAGGGCACGCCGGCCCCGCCCCCCGGAGACCGCGACTACCGCGGCGCCGACGGCAAGATCCACATCGGCGAGCAGGGCAAGGAGTCGTCGCAGCACAGCTTGAAGGAGATGGGCAGCGACTACGAGATCATCAAGGACAAGTGGTCCGGCGGCTCGCTCACCGCGCTCCCCATCATCGAGACCCAGGCGGGCGACGTCTCGGCGTACATCCCGACGAACGTCATCAGCATCACGGACGGGCAGATCTTCCTCGAGGCGGACCTGTTCTACTCGGGCGTTCGTCCGGCCATCAACGTCGGCATCTCGGTCAGCCGCGTCGGCGGCAGCGCGCAGATCAAGGCGATGAGGAGCGTCGCGGGCACGCTGCGCCTCGACCTCGCGCAGTACCGCGCCATGGCGGCGTTCGCGCAGTTCGCGGGCGACCTCGACGAAAAGACGCGCAAGCAGCTCGAGCGCGGCGCGCGTATGGTCGAGATCCTGAAGCAGGGCCAGTACGTCCCGCTCTCGGTCGAGAAGCAGGTGCTCATCATCTACGCCGGCATCAACGGCTTCGTCGACGACCTGCCGGTCGAGGTCCTCGGTCAGTTCGAGGAGGAGCTCTACAAGTACGTCGAGTCGAAGCACGCGGGGCTCTTGCCGGCGATCGCCGAGAAGAAGGCGCTCGACGACGAGCTCAAGAAGCAAATGAACAAGGCGATCGAGTCCTTCAAGAAGACCTTCGTCCCCGGCGGCAAGTCGAAGCCTGCCGTCGAGGAGGAGGAGGCCGCCGAGGCCCCGAAGGCCGAGGCGAAGGCCACGAAGAAGGCCTCGAAGAAAGCGAAGTAAGCCGTGCCTTCGCTCAAAGCGATCCGCAAGCGCATCACCAGCGTCCGCTCGACGCAGAAGATCACGCGCGCGATGAAGATGGTCGCCGGCGCGCGGCTCAACCGCGCCCAGCAGCGCATCACCGAGCTGCGCCCCTACGCCATCAAGACGCAGGAGGTGCTCGCGGCGATCACGCAGTCCGCCCGCGCGCAGAGCGCGCAGGACGGCGCCTCTCAGGAGGCCGAGGTCGTCCTCGAGCGTCCGCTCCACCCGCTGCTCGTCGAGCGCCCCGAGCGCCGCGTGATGCTCGTGATCCTCACGAGTGATCGTGGCCTCTGCGGCGCGTTCAACACGAACATCAACAAGCGCGCCGAGCGCGAGTGGAAGAGCCGCGTCGAGCAGGGGCAGGAGGTGACCATGAAGGTCATCGGCCGCAAAGGCCGGGACTACATGAGCCGCCGCAACGCCCCGAACCTCGGCTATCTCCCGGGCGTCTGGGAGAAGCTCGCCCTCGAGACGGCGCAGCGCGTGGGCAAGGAGATCCTCGCGCCCTTCCTCAAGGGCGAGGTCGACAGCATTTACGTCATCTACAACGAGTTCAAGAGCGCGGTGAGCCAGCAGGTCGTGGTCGAGCGGCTCTTGCCGGTTCGTCCGCTCTCCGAGAGCGAGCAGGCCGAGGCTTCGAACGCGACCGAGTTCATCTTCGAGCCGACCCGCGAGGCGCTGCTCGACGTGCTCTCGCCGATGTACGTCGACATCTCGCTCCTGCGCGCGCTCTACGAGTCCATGGCGAGCGAGTTCGGCGCGAAGCTCACGGCCATGGACGCGGCCACGAAAAATGCGAAGGAAATGGTCGATCGCCTGACGCTCCAGTACAACCGCGCGCGCCAGGCCGCGATCACCAAGGAGCTCATGGAGATCATCGGTGGCAGCGAGGCGCTGAAGGACTAGGTCCTTCCTCGTCCGCCATTACGTAAGCGAGAGGGCGCGCTGCTCGGACGAGCCGAGCCGCGCCCCACGCCGACGCCTCCCGAACTCCCGAGCCTCTGCCGTGGGCATCCTCCTCCCCATCAACCCCGAGCACCCCGAGCCTCGCAAGATCCGGCGCGCCGTCGAGATCCTCGAGAAGGGCGGCGTCATCGCCTACCCGACGGACACCGTCTACGGGCTCGGCTGCGACCTCTTCAACAAGCAGGCGATCGAGACGCTCTACCAGATCAAGGGGATGCAGCGAGACAAGAACCTCGCCTTCATCTGCCCGGATCTCTCGGACATCTCGCGTTACGCGATCGTCGAGAACGCGGCCTACCGCGTGCTCAAGCGGTTCTTGCCCGGCCCGTATTGCTTCGTGCTCCAGGCGACGCGCGAGGTGCCGAAGATCGTGCAGATGAACAAGAAGACCGTGGGCATCCGCGTGCCTTCGCACCCCGTCACGCAAGCGATCGTGCGCGAGCTCGGCCGGCCCATCATCAGCACGACCGCCGCGCCTCCCGGCGAGGACCCGATGGTCGATCCCTGGGAGATCAAGGAGCGCTTCCCCGCCCTCGAGCTCATCCTCGACGCTGGCGGCGGCGGCAGCCTGCCCACGACCGTCGTCGACCTCAGCGCAGGCGACGTGAAGATCCTCCGCGAGGGCGCTGGTCCCGTCGACGAGCTCGTTTGAGCTCAAACGATCGCGGAGACCTCAGAGCTCGGTGGGGTGGTACTCCTCGCCCGTCGGGATCGGGACCGGGATGACGGGCAGCGTGTCCTCTGCTTCGCCCGTCTCTGCGTCCGCCTCGCCGTCCGGCGCTGCGTCGACGCCCGCGTCGGGCGCGGTGTCCTTCAGGAAGACCTCGTCGAGCGCGCTCTCCTGCCCCTCGTAGGCGAGCAGGCCCGTCTCCGGATCGATCAGCTTGTGCTCGATGCCCGCGGGCTCCGTCGGCGCGCGCTTCGGCTTGCCCGCGTGCGCCTCGCGCATGAACTCCACGAACGCGGGCAACGACGCGACCGCGCCCGTCTCGCCCGCGCCGAGCGGCGCTGCGTCGTCGAAGCCCGTCCACACCGCGCACGCGATGTCCATCGAGTAGCCGACGAACCACGCGTCCTTCGATGCGTTGCTCGTCCCGGTCTTGCCGGCGATCCACCGATCGATCGCCTTCGCGCGCGTGGCCGTGCCTCGCTCCACCACGGTCCGGAGCAAGCTGTTCACCAGGAACGCCTCCTCCTCGGAGAGCACGCGCGCCGGATCCGGCTCCGATGCGAGCGGGATGTCGACCCCGTTCGGCCCCGTGATCCGCATGATCAGCCGCGGCTTTTTGTACTCGCCGCCGGCGGCGAACGTCGCGTACGCCGCGGCCATCTCGCGGGGCGTCACCTCGTAGGCGCCGAGCGCGAGCGACAGATCCGGGCCGAGCTTCGACGTGATCCCGAGCTCCTGCGCGAAGGCCATCACGTTCGCGGGGCCGAGCTCCTTGATCGACCACACCGCGGCCACGTTCACGCTGTGCGCGAGCGCCTCGCGCAGGCGCGCCGGGCTCTTTCCTTCGCTCTCGTCGTAGTTGTTCGGCTGGTAGCCCGAGAGCGCGAGCGGGTTCGTCTCGAGCAACGTGGCCGGCGTGAGCCTGCGCGTGTGCAGCCCGTACGCGTAGACGAACGGCTTGAACGTCGAGCCCGGCTGCCTCCTCGAGAGGCTCCGATCGAGCCCGCCGCGCACGCCCTCGTAGCCGCCGACGAGCGCCACGATCTCGCGCGTCGCGACGTCGATCGCCACGAGCGAGGACTGCGGCCCGAGCTCCAGCCGCAGGCCCGCCGGCTGCGCCTTCTCCTTCGGCGTCGGCTCGGGGACCGGCTCGTCGTGCGTCTCGGGTCCCTGGCGTGGATCTGCGGCGTGCGCGGCGGCCTCCTTCGGATCGACGAGGCTCACGCGCAGCACCTTGCCGACCTTGGCGAACTGGCTCGGCCGGAGATCCTTCGGGTTGTACCGGCTCTTTCCGCGCAGATCGACCGCGCCGGCGAGCGAGCCGATCCGCACGAAGAGCAGGCCCGCCGCGTCGTCGTGCCCCGTCACCACGCCCGCGTACACGCGATGCCCGCTCGTCTTCGGCGCGCCCTCGAACGCAGGCGGCTCCTTCTTCCCCGGCGCGAGCGGCGCGACCAGCTTGTGCCGCTTCAAGTACCCGTCGAGGCTCGCGCGCACCGCGCCGCGCGCCTTCGACTGCAGCGTCGGATCGATCGTCGTCGTGATCGTGTAGCCGCCGCGGTCCGCGTCTTGCCCGACGAGCGCGCGCAGCGTGCGCTTCGCCTCCTCGACGACCTCGGGCGCGAGCTCGCGCATCTCCTCCTGCGCGGGGGCGAGGTTCACCTCCTCGGCCCGCGCGGCCTCCACCTCTTCGGCCGTCGCGAAGCCCTTCGCGAGCATCTGCCCGAGGACGTACTCGCGCCGCTTCTTCGCGCGCTCGAGGCTCACGCGTGGCGAGTAGATGCTCGGCCCCTTCACGATCCCCGCGAGCAGCGCCGCCTGCGCGAGGCTCGCGTCGCGGATCGACTTGCCGAAGTAGTAACGGCAAGCCTCCTCGATCCCGTAGCGCCCGTGCCCGAAGTAGATGTGGTTCAGGTAGAGCCCGAGGATCTCGTTCTTCGTGAGCTCCTGCTCGATGCGGCGCGCGAGGATGACCTCCTTCATCTTCCGATCGAACGTGCGCGCCGAGGTGAGCAGCACGTTCTTCACGACCTGCTGCGTGATCGTGCTCGCGCCCTGCCTCGCCTTCGCGTTGCGCAGGTTCTTGTAGAGCGCGCGCAGCATGCCCGGATAGTCGAGGCCCTGGTGCTCGTAGAAGGACGCGTCCTCCGCGGCGAGCGCCGCGTGACGCACGTGCGCGGGCAAGGACTCGACGTCGACGATCGTGCGCCGCTCGACGAAGAGCTCGCCGAGCACCACCTGACCGTCCCTCGCCATCACCCGCGTCACCTGCGGCGGCCGGTAGCTCTTCAGCTCCGCCGTCGACGGCAGGTCCGACTCGTAGTGCCGGATCGTCAGCGCGACGCCGAGCATCGCCGCCGCCGCGAGCAAGACGACCGCGATGCCGAGGCCCCGCGCCCAGCGCTTGATCGCTCGCTTGCGCCTGCGCGCCGCGCGGCGCTTCTCGCGCTCCTCGGGGGTCTCGCTCTTCGCTTCGTTCGCGGGCGCGGGCGAGCTCTTCCGAGCGCCTTC
The DNA here is from genome assembly GCF_009649845.1 of Polyangium spumosum. Classification (NCBI taxonomy): domain Bacteria; kingdom Pseudomonadati; phylum Myxococcota; order Polyangiales; family Polyangiaceae; genus Polyangium; species Polyangium spumosum. The sequence goes on along the minus strand of NZ_WJIE01000003.1, from coordinate 744,922 downwards.
GCCGTTCTGCTCTTCGGAGGGGCGATCGGCCGGCATGGCTTCAGGTCTAGAGAACGCCGAGCGCGCGCGCCATCGTCCGCTACCGGAGCAGCTTGAGGACGACGACGGCGAGCAGGACGCCGACGATCAAGAAGCCCACGGCCACGCCGACGAGCATGAGCGTCGACGGCGCGCCCTTCGTGGCGACGGGCGCGGGCGCGGGCGCGGACCTCGACGGCGGCGCCTGGATGCGCAGCGACGACGGGCCCTCGTTGCTCCCCGACTTGAGCTGCGGGCGGACCGAGTGCGGCGACGGCATCGGGCGCGGCGACGACGCCGGGTTGCCCGTGCTCGTCATCGGGTTCGCGCGGTTGCCCGTGCTCGTCATCGGGTTCGCGCCGTTTGGCTTGCGGTTCGAGGGCGCGCCGTCCATCGCGACCGGCGCGCTTCCTCCCCTGCGTGACGACGCGGGCGGCGCCGCGGGCGAGCGCTGCGACTCCGGCTTCTGCTCCGGCATGTGCGCGACCTCGGCGTGCGAGCGCGACGCCTTCTCGAGCACCTCGAGGCTGCTCGCGGGGAAGAGCCCGGAGAAGCCCTTCCCTCCGCCCGGCGCGTACGGCTTCAGCGCGTCGGCGAAGTCTGCGGCGGTCGTGTAGCGATCCTCGGGCCGCTTCTCGAGCGCCTTCGCGATCACCGCGCCGAGCCCCGGCGGGAACGTCTTTCCCGCCACGCGCGTCTCGAGCGCGAGCGGCGGCTTCGTCACGTGGTGCTGGATGAACTCCATCGGCGTGCGCGCGTCGAAGGGCAGCTTGCCGGTGAGCATCTCGTAGAGGATCACCGCGAGCGAGTAGATGTCGCTGCGCGCGTCGAGCGGTTTGCCCTGGGCTTGCTCGGGCGACATGAACTCGGGCGTCCCGAACACCATGCCCTCCTGCGTGAGCATCACCGAGCCCGGACGCAGCTCGCGCTCGGTGACCTTCGCGAGGCCGAAGTCGAGCACCTTCGGGAAGTCGCGTAGACCTCCGTTGGTGGACAGGAAGATGTTCTCGGGCTTGAGGTCGCGGTGGACGATCCCTTGCGAGTGCGCCTCTTGCAGCGCGCCGCAGACCTGGATGAGCACCGGGATCGCGCGGTCGAGGGACATCGGCCCCTCCTTGCGCACGATCTGGTTGAGGTTTTTCCCCTCCAGGTACTCCATCACGATGTACAGCGAGCCGTCCTCGAGCTCGCCGTAGAGCAGCACCTTCACCGTGTTCGGGTGCGTCAGGTGGCTCATCGCGCGAGCTTCGCGGCGGAACCTCGAGACGAGGTCTTTGCGGTTCGCGAGCTTCGGATGGAGGATCTTCACGGCCACCATCCGGTTCATCGCCGGTTGCGCGGCCTTGTAGACGGATCCCATCCCGCCCGAGCCGATCTTCTGCAGGATCTGGAACTGACCGCCCAGAATGTCTCGGCCGATGTTCGGGTCTTGCGGGCGCATCGGAGCTTCAGCGCGAAAATATCACCTCGCCGGCCTCGCTCGTCCATGACAGCCTCACTTCAGGCGAGGAAGATCCGTGAAAAGCCTGAATGGAGAGCAGGCGTCCCAACGCCCCACGCCAACCGGGGATTCCACGAGCCCCCCTGCCCAAGGTGCCGTGACGTCACCCCACGAGGCCGCGCCAAGCCCCGTTTTTTCAGCGCTTCTCGACGCCGATGGCTTCCGCCACGCGTTTTTCACGCGGAAAGGTGGGGTCAGCCGTGCCCCGTACGACTCCCTCAACGTGGCCGCCGCCGCCACCGGGGACGACGCTTCCTCCGTGCAGGAGAACATTCGTCGTTGCGCCGAGGCCCTGGGTGTGCCCCTGCCGCGCCTCTACATCCTGAGCCAGGTCCACGGCACCGACGCCCACATCCTCGACGGCACCGAAGACCGCGACGAGGTCGTCAAACGCCTCGGCGACATCACCGCCTCTCGTATCCCCGGCGTCGCGTGTGGCGTGCGCTCCGCCGACTGCGTGCCCGTCCTCCTCGCCGATCGGAGGAGCGGCGCCGTCGTCGCCGTGCACAGCGGATGGCGCGGCACCGTGGCGAACGCGGCGGCCGCAGGCGCGCGTGTCCTCTGCGAGCTTTCGCCTTCCCCGAGCATCGTCGCGGCGATCGGCCCGCACATCGAGCCGTGTTGCTTCGAGGTCGGCGACGACGTCGCGGCCTCGCTCGCAGGGGCCTCGAGCGCCGGCGCGAGCGTGGTCGATCGCAGCCGCGGCCGCGCGCACGTCGACCTTCGCCGCGTCGTGCACGCGCAGCTCGAAGCCGCGGGCGTCGAGCCTTCCCTCGTCGACGACGTCCGCGGCTGCACCGTCTGCGATCACGAGCGCTGGTTCTCCTACCGGCGCGACGCCGCGAAGAGCGGCAGGCTCCTCTCGGCGATCGTCACGCGGGGTTGATCAGCCGTTCGGCGTGAGGACGATCTTGCCGCTGCGGCCTTCACGCTCGGCGTGCGTCACGGCGTCCTTGATGCGATCGAGCGTGTACGTCGCCTCGACCGGCACGTCGACCGCGCGGCTCGCGACGAGGCTCGCGAGGCGCCTCCAGAGCACGCGTAGCTCCTCCTTCTCGATCGTCGCGAGGTGCGACGAGAGCCAGAAGCCACGCAGGTGGATGTCGCGGAAGACGAGGTCGTTCGTCGCGATGTGCCCCGGCTGTCCGCTCAGCATGCCGAAACTCACGACGGTGCCGCCGCGGCCGAGGCAACCCGCGATCCGCGTCGTCGCGCCGCTCGCCACCGCGTCGAGCCCGAGCTGGATCGACGCGCCGCGTGTCGCCGCCGTGATGCGCTTGCCGAGCTCCGCGCCGTCGACGAGCACCACGTCCGCGCCGAGCGCTCGCAGCGGCGCGCACTGCGACGCGCGCCGCACCACGTTCACCGTCTTGATCCCGCGCTCCTTCGCGAGCGTGACGATCCACCGGCCGATCGCGGAGTTCGCCGCGTTCTGCACGAGGAAGTCGCCCGGGTTCAGGGTCACGAGCGCGGTCAGCAGGAAGTGCGCGGCGAGCGGGTTCAACGTCGCCATCGAGAGCTTCTCCGCGGGCACGTCCTCCGGCGCTGGGATCACGTCCTCGGCGAGGACCTTCACCCGCTGGCGCCACGCGCCCGCGCCCATCGGCAAGAGCACGCGCATGCCTCGCTCGACGCCGGTCGCGCCGGGGCCCACGTCGATCACGCGGCCCACGCCCTCCTTGCCGGGGATCGTCGGCAGCCGCGGCAGCGCGCCGTAGAGGCCGGACAGGATGAGCAGGTCCGACGGGTTGATCGGGGCTGCCTCGACCGAGACCGTGATCTCACCCGCGCGCGGCGGCTCCGGCTCGGGCACCTCGAGGTAACGGACCACCTCGGCCGGGGGCCCGAACGCATCGACTCGAATCGCCTTCATGTCTCGCTAAAAGGGCCGCTTCTTCAGGTCCTTGACGTTGACGGGCGTGGCGCCTTCGGGCTGGTCCTTCATGAGCCCGCGCAGCACTTCCTTCACGTCTCTTTGCGGCGGCCGTGGTTCGTCCGAGAGGGGGTTGGGGGAGAGGGGGGTCGGGGTGTTCGAGGACGTGGCTCGGCTCGCCCGAGCGTCGGGCGGCCCCTTCGTCTCGCCGAGCTGCGACGCGGCCATCGAGCGCTGCAGGAGCACCTGCGCGATCTTGCGGTGGTAGGCCTGGCGCGTGTTCTGGAGCAACGACTCGTACGCCGTGTCCTGCACGAGCACGTACTTGAACGTGTACGTCGCGCGCGGGATGCGGCCGCGCTGGTAGAGCACGTCCGCGTCGACCAGCCGATCGAGCTCGCGCTGCAGCGACGTCGGATCGATCGGCGAGACGGCCTCGATGAGGTCGTAGGTGAACTCGCGGCCGAGGATCGCGCCGAGCTGCGCCACGCGTTTGGCCGAGCCGAGCCGATCGAGGCGCGCCATCAGCGAGTCGCGCAAGGTCGCGGGGATGGCGAACGCCGGCAGCGGGCCCGTGAGCTCGTAACGACCGCCGCGCTCCTCGAGCAGCCCCGACTCGAGCAGCATCTTCGTCATCTCCTCGACGAAGAGCGGCACGCCGTCGGTCTTCTCGACGAGCTGATCGAAGACCTCCGAGGGCAACTCTTTCCCCTTCGTGATCTCCTCGACCATCATCTTCACGCGCTTCGGCGTGAGGCGGCTCAGCGTCACGGTGCTGACGTGCGAGCGCGCGGGCCACGGCGGGACGAACCCGGGCCGCGCCGTGCCGAGCAGCATCGCGCTCACGGTCGGCAGGTCGTGCACGATGTCGCCGAGGATCGCGAGCGTCGCGGGATCGGCCCAGTGCAGATCCGCGAACATCACGACGAGCGGCCTCTTCCGCGCGAGCGTCTCGATCGCGGTGAAGAGCACCTCCTGCAGCTTCGCGCGTTGATCGTCCGCGGGCATCGTCGTCGGCGGGTAGCGATGCCAGACCGGCAGACCGAGCAGCGAGCCGAAGAGCGGCATCACCTCGGGCAGCGCGTAGCCGTAGTGCGTGAGCGCCCGCTCGAGCTTGCTGATCTTGTCCTCGGGGCTGTCGCGGTCGACCAGCACGAAGAGCTGCTTCACGAGGCCCGCGATCGGGAAGAGCTGACGATCCCGCATGTCCTGCAGGCATCGGGTCTCGACCCAGGTGTGCGGCGAGGCCTCGAGTCGGTCGCGGAACACGCGCGTCAGGCGCGACTTGCCGATGCCCGCCTCGCCCGAGATCAAGAGGAGCTGCCCCGAGCCCTCCTCCACGCGCGCCCAGCGATCGAGCATCAGCCCGAGCTCCAGATCGCGGCCGACCATCGGCGTGAGCCGGCCCGTGGTCATGCCTTCGATGCGGCTCTTCGCGCCGCTCTCGTCGCTGACCTGGTACGTCTCGACCGGCTGCGGATAACCCTTCAGCGTGCGGATGCCGAGGCCGGTGCAATGGTAGTAGTTGCGCACGAGCCGGTAGGTCGTGCCGCTGATCAGCACCGTGTTGCGCCGCGTGAGGTTCGCCAGGCGCCAGGCCATCGACGGCGTCGCGCCCGCGATCGCGGCGGGCTTCTGCCCCTGGTCCTCCATGATCTCCCACGTCAGCACGAGGCCCGTGTGCACACCGACCCGCACGTCGAGCAGGGGTTTGTCGTGGCGGCTGTTCAGCTTCTGCGCCGTCTCGACGACCTCGAGCGCCGCGCTCACGGCCCGCCGCGCGTCGTCCTCGCGCGCGATCGGATAACCGAAGTACGCGATCTGCCCCTCGCCGAGCGGCTGCGCGGTCTGGCCTTTATAGGCCTTCATCACCTGCGCGAAGGCCTCCTCGTACTCCTTGATCGAGTCGCGCAGCTTCTGCGGATCGAGCTTCGCCGTGTTCTCCGTCGAGGGCAGGAGCTCGTACGAGACGATCGTCAGTTGCCGCCGCTCGCCCTCGGGCAGCAGCGTGCCGCTGTCGGCCCGGAGCACGGTCCCGATGCCCACGTGCAGCGGCTCCGAGCCCTTCGGCCCCGGGATCGGCGTCACCGCCCCGGGCTGCGCCTTCGCCTCGGCCTCGGCCTTCGCCTTGGTCTTCTCGGCCTCGGCCTCGGCGACCTTCTTCATGTGGTGCCGCGACCGCGACGAGGGGCGCGTGTGCGTGCGCTCTCGCTCCGATCGCGGCACCGCGCCCGAGGGCATCGTCGCCGGCGGCGGCGGGTTGCTCGGCGTCGACGGAAGGTGCTGCGGACGGAGCGTCTCGGCGTGTTCGGTCAAACGCCGCGGGTCGTCGGCCTTCGGCGCCTGGCCCGTGAGCACCGTCCGGTGCACGTCCGCGGCCCTCTCCGGCGGCCCGATCCCGAGGCACTCCGCCAATGCCTTGACCTGATCCCAGACCGTGGCGAAGCGCTTCTTCGGGTCCCGATCACACGAGCGCAAGAACCACGCGTCGAACGCCTTCGGCAGGCTCTCGTCGCGGACCGACGGCGCCTCCATCGGACGCGTCAAGATCTCGACGAGCAGCTCGGCCATCGTGTGGGCCTTCCAGTAGACGAGGCCCGTGAGCAGCCGGAAGGCGATGAGCCCGAGCGCCCACATGTCCGCGGGTGGCCCGACGCGTGGCGTGTCGCCCGTGGCTTGCTCGGGTGGCATGTAGAGCGGCGTCCCGAGCACCGCGCCCGTGCGGGTCAGGCGCGCCTCCTCGATGTTGCCCTCGTCGCCGGCCATCTTGGAGATGCCGAAATCGAGCACCTTCACGATCACGCGGCCGTCGTAGTGCTCGTGCAGGAAGATGTTCTCGGGCTTGAGATCGCGGTGCACGATCCCGAGCGCGTGCGCCTTGGAGAGCGCGTCCGCGACCTGCCAGTAGATCCCGACCACCTCGGAGGCGGGCACCTTGCCCATGCGCTGCACGTAGGCTTCGAGATCCGAGCCGCGGAGCAGCTCCATCACGAGGAACGGCGCGTTGCCGAGCTCGGGCGCCACGTCGGCGTCGATCACGCGCACCACGTGATCGCTGCGGATCCGCGCGGGCAGCCAGGCCTCGCGCTTGAAGCGCTTGACGAGCTTCGCATTGGTGCCGACGTGCGCCTGCAGCACCTTCATCGCCAGCTCTTCGCCGGTGTACACGTGCTCGACGAGGTACACCGTCCCCATGTTCCCCTCGCCAATGGGGTGAACGACGCGATATCGCGAGGCGATGAGCTCGGGGATCTTCTCCGGCAGCATGGTCAGCGACGCCCACCACACCGGGCGGCCGGCCGGGTTTCTTCGGTCCCGTACGCGTGCGCATGGCAGGCGGCACTCGACGCGCGCGGCGTGGGGACGGGGAGGAGCATCCCGAGCATGGTATTCTGCCTCTTAGCGCCTTACCAGCCTTCTACATGCGATCGTTCGCGCCTCGCGCGCGCTCGCCTTACGGAACGTCGGTCATTCGGGCGCCTCTGGTCACGGTACTTTCCACGCTCCTCCTGGACGAACGCCCACCGTTTCTCCGTACCGATCCATCGGATCGTCGTCCTCTGGATCGATCGCTCCATTCTTGGCCGCCGGGGTCCTCGTCAAGGTAGTGTCGTGTCGTACGCGACGGGAGGATCTCCTACATGAAGAACGAACGACGCAGGAAGCGGAGCGAGATGGTCCAGGAGGCGGCGAGCCTCTATCTCGAAGCCGTGATCGAGAGGAACCGGATCAAGGCCATGGCGCTCGCGAGTGACGAGGGGCTGCTCGTGGCCGGGGCCGGGGACGGGTACGACCACGAGTGGCTCGCGGCGCTCGGCGTCGTGACGGGCGAGCCCCATTTCGACGGCATGATCGCGGAGATCACGCGCGGCGAGGGCATGGTCTCGTTCGACGTGCCGGTCCACGGCCGCACGCTGCGCCTCTCGGCGGTGGGGAAGTCGCCGCCCTCGCTCGAGGACGCGAGCGCCGCGCTTTCGCGTATCTTCGCGCCGCTCTTCGGGGCGAGCACGCCGGTCGTCGCGACTTCCTGAGCTCGCTCCCTTCCTGGTACGTTCGGGTTCGTGCTTGCCCTCCGCTCGACCTCGACGTTTTTCGCGTTTGTCGCCTCCCTCTTCGCCGCCGGCTGCGCGCCCGCGCTCTCCAGCATGCAGCCGGCGCACGTGGCGCCGAAGGGTCACGTGCAGGCCGAGCTCGGCATGGACATCTCCATCCCGACCGGCCCGATCTCGGACGTCATCGACGTCGCGACGACGATCGTCGACTACGCCGACGATCGCGAGCTCACCCAGCAGGAGGTCGACCAGATCTACGACGCGGCGGGTGGCCTCGTCCTGAACCCGCCCTCGGTGACGCCGCATATCGGCGTCGGCTACACGCCCGTCGACAACCTCGAGGTCTCGCTCCGGTTCGCCACGAGCTCGCTGCGCCTCGGCGGCCGTTATCAATTCCTGAGCAAGGCGAAGCACGGCATCGACGCCTCGGCGGGGCTCGGGGTCGGTTATTACATCCTCCCCATGCCGCTCGGCGATACGCTCCAGATCGTCGAGCTCGAGGATTTCACGCGCTGGCAGATCGACGTCCCGATCGTCTTCGGCACGCACGGGAACTGGTATCGGCTCTGGGGCGGTCCGCGGTTCATGTACACGAATTTCGGCACGTCGCTGCGGCTCGCGATTCCGGAGATCGTGGGCGAGGCGATCGCGGCCCGCACCGAGCTCGCCTCCTTCGGGGGACACGCGTTTTACGTGGGCGCGCAGGGCGGCGTGGCCGTCGGCTACAAGCACGTCTTTTTCGGCTTCGAGCTCACGCTCGTGCAGCTCGTCTCGAACGGCACCCTCGAGGTGCTCGAGCAGACCGTCCGCGAGCTCGATCATTCGAGCTTCATCGTGTATCCGGCGCTCGGATTCATGGGCGAGTTCTGAAGTGCGTCCTCCTCGCGCGGGGCTAAGATGTCCCGCGCGCCGGCCCGCGGCGCCCCCGAGGAGGGAGAGGGACCATGATCGATCTCCACTACTGGCCCACGCCGAACGGCCGCAAAGTCACCATCATGCTCGAGGAGGTGGGCCTGCCCTACCGGATCGTCCCGGTGAACATCGGGCGCGGCGAGCAGTTCTCCCCCGAGTTCCTGGCGATCAGCCCGAACAACCGCATGCCCGCGATCGTCGACCACGACCCCGAGGGCGGCGGGGCGCCGATCAGCGTCTTCGAATCGGGCGCCATTCTGGTCTACCTCGCCGAGAAGACCGGCCGCTTCCTGCCGAAGGACACCCGGGGCAGGGCAGAAACAATCCAATGGCTCTTCTGGCAAATGGCCGGGCTCGGCCCCATGGCCGGACAGGCGCACCATTTTCGCATCTATGCGCCCGAGAAGATCGAATACGCGATCGATCGTTATACCCGGGAGGTGAACCGCCTCTATGGCGTCATGGACAGGCGCCTCTCGGATCGCGAATACCTCGCCGGCGAATACTCGATCGCGGACATGGCCTCCTGGCCCTGGGTCGTCCCGTGGAAGGCGCAGGGGCAAAACCTCGACGATTTCCCGCACCTGAAGCGCTGGTTCGAGGCGATCCAGGCCCGCCCGGCCGTGGAGCGCGGCCGGGCCGCCGGCCGCGAGCTCGTGCAGGACCCGAGCCAGACGATGGACGAGCAGGCGAAGAAGATCCTGTTCGGTCAGTCCGCCGAGACCGTGCGTCGCTGATGGGAGGGGAGGCTCAGACCGCGGGCTCGGCCGCGCGTTTGGCCAGGTAGTCGATCAGATCAATCTTCGAGATGATGCCGACGACCTTCGTGCCGTCGGTGACGATGGCGACGCGCGCGTCGTTCAAGACGCCCTTCAAGAGTTCGACCTTCGTGTCGACGGTGACCGTCGCGTATTCGCTCTCGATGAGCTCGGCGATGTGCGAGTCGAGGCTGCCCTTGCCCGTCACGAGGTGGCGGAGCAGGTCGACCTCGTGCACGAGGCCGCAGAGCTTGCCCTCGTCGACGATGGGGATCTGGCTGATGCCGTGGGTCTTCAGCTTGCTGATCACCTCGCCGACCCGGTCCTGCGGCCGCGCCGAGACGACCTCGCCGAGCGGCTTGCCCGCGAGCAGATCACGCACCGTGCCGAGGCTCTTCTCCTCCTCGAGGAAGCCGTTCGAGCGCATCCAGTTGTCGTTGAAGATCTTGCCGAGGTACTTCGAGGCCGCGTCGGGCAGGAGGATCAGGATGTTCTCCTTGCGCCCGCTCTGCCGCGCGTACTTGAGCGCGCCCGCGACGGCCGCGCCCCCGGATCCGCCGACGAACAGGCCCTCGAGGCGCACGAGGTCGCGCGTCATGAGGAAGCACTCCTTGTCGTCGACGCGGATGACCTCGTCGAGGATCTGCAGGTTCATCGTGCTCGGGAAGAAGTCCTCGCCGATGCCCTCGACCTTGTAGCTGAAGGGCTTCGTGATGCGGCCCGTCTTGACGAAGTCGTAGTAGAGCGAGCCGACGGGATCGACGCCGACGAGCTTGATCGAGGGCTTCTTCTCGCGCAGGTACTTGCCCGTCCCGCTGATCGTGCCGCCCGTGCCCATGCCGGCGACGAACACGTCGAGGTCCTCGCCGACTTGCTCCCAGATCTCGGGGCCCGTCGAGAGGTAGTGCGCGCCCGGGTTCGAGGGGTTGTGGTACTGGTTCGCGTAGAAGCAGTTCGGCGTCTCCTCCGCGATCCGCTTGGCGACCTGGTAGTAGCTGCGCGGATCGTCGGGCTCGACGGCCGTGGGACAAACGACGACCTTCGCCCCGAAGGCGCGCAGGGTGTCGACCTTCTCCTGCGACATCTTGTCGGGCATCACGAAGACGCACTTGTAGCCTCGGACGGCCGCGTTCATCGCGAGCGCCGCGCCGGTGTTGCCGCTCGTCGCCTCGACGATCGTGCCGCCCGGCTTGAGCCCGGCCGCCTCGGCGTCCCGGATCATGTTGATGGCGACCCTGTCCTTGTGGCTCCCGCCGGGGTTCAGGTACTCGCACTTGACATAGATGTCGCTCTCGATCCCCTCGGTCACCTTGTTCAGCTTGACGATGGGAGTCCGACCAACGGCCTTGGTGATGTCACTCAGGGCGCCTCGCATCATGGTGCACGTTTCTAGTAGGCCCCGGGTACCGATACAAGCGTTGTCGGGCAGGCCCGCGCGCACCCGAGCGACATGACCTGCGCCCGGCGGACGCGAAATCGTGCCCCGATCGTGGGCGAAGGCCTTACCCTCGTGCGGGTGGCCCGAGGCGCCCCGAGCGCGCGAGGTGACCCATCCATCGTCATGGCGGCGCGAAAGAGTCCCGCGAGATACGAGCTGTTCGCCCCCGCCCGCCCCGCCCTCGGCGCGCCGGTGAGCCTCTTCCGCGCGCTCGATCGCGAGACCGGTCGGCCCGTGGCCTTCAAGATCCTCCGCGGCGCCACGCGTGATGACGCGGCGCGTTTCGCGCGCGAGACGAGCATCCTCGCCACCCTCGATCACCAGGCGATCGTGCGGTACCTCGACCACGGCACGACCGAGGCGGGCGAGCCGTTCCTCGTCATGGAGTGGCTCGACGGCGTGACGCTCGCCGAGCGCCTCGCCGAGCCGGCGCCCCTCGGGCTCGCCGCGTCGATCACGATCACGACCCGCGTCGCCGAGGCGCTCTCGGCCGTCCACGCGCTCGGGATCGTGCACCGCGACGTGAAGCCGGAGAACGTCCTGCTCGTCTCCGGCAGGCCCGACGACGCGCGCCTGCTCGATTTCGGCATCGCCCGCGCCACGAGCCCCGCGCGCGCCTTGACCTGCGACGGCCTCGTCATCGGCACGCTCGGGTACATGGCCCCCGAGCAGGCGCGCGGCGACGGCGAGGTCGACGCGCGGACGGACCTCTTCGCGCTCGGCTGCTTGTTCTTCGAATGTGTCGCGCGGCGAAGGCCCTTCTCGGGGCAGGCCCTCTCCACGCAGCTCCACGGGGCCGCGCCGCGCCTCTCGACGCTCGTGCCGGTCGTGCCACCCGCGCTCGACGATCTCGCAGCGCGGCTGCTGCACGACGACCCCGCGGAGAGGCCGCAGAGCGCGGCCGCGGTGCTGCGCGCGCTCGCCGCGATCGACGTCGAGGCCGAGAGCGCGGAGCGACCTCCGGGCGCGCCGCCTGCGCTCACCGAGCGCGAGGTGCGCACGCGTGACGTCGCGGCGGCGCGGCTCTTCGGCGAGGCCGAGGGCCTGCGCGCGCCCGCGCCTTTCGTGGGCCGGGAGCGCGAGCTCGGCGTCCTGGTCTCGGCCCTCGAGGCGTGCGTCGAAGACGTGTCGCCGCGCGCGGTGCTCGTGACGGGTCCGCCGGGCATCGGCAAGTCGCGGCTCGCGCGGGAGCTCGTGCGCGAGGCGTATCGCCGCGGGATCACGGACGTCTCGATCACGCAGGCGGGCCGCGTGGCCGGAGGTGCCTCCTCGGCCGACTGCACGACCGTGCTCTCCGCGGCGCGCGACGGGCGCCCCGCGGTGCTGGTCGTCGACGATCTGCAGGGCTGTGATCCGCGCTCGGTCGACAGGCTCGGCGACGTGCTCTCCGAGCTCCACGATCGCCCGCTCCTCGTGCTCGCGCTCGCGCGGCCGGAGCTCTTCGACGAGTTCGGCCCCGCGGCCGGGGCGACCTTCACGCAGGAGCTGCCGCTCGCGCCGCTCTCGCGCAAGGCCGCGGCCGAGCTCGCGCGTGTGCTGCTCGGTGATCGGGCCGAGCCCGCGCGTGTCGACCGCCTCGTCGAGCGCGCGGCGGGCCTGCCGCTCGTCCTCGAGGAGCTCTCGCGCGCCGAGCTCGACGGGCGCGGCGACGAGCTGCCGGGCTCGGCGCGATCGCTGCTGGAGCGGCGCATCGGCGGGCTCGACGCCGAGGCGCGGCGCACCCTGCGCGCGGCGAGTATCTTCGGCGACGTCTTCTGGTCGGGTGGCCTCGCGGCGCTGCTCGGCCACACGCGCACGACGACCGAGAGCGGCAGGCTGCGCGTGCTCGTCGAGCGTGGCTTCGTCGTGCCGCGCGAGGGCAGCCGTTTTCCCGGCGAGCAGGAGCTCGCCTTCCGGCACACGCTCGTCCGGGAGGCGGCCTACGGCATGCTCACCGACGCCGATCGCGCGCTCGGGCACCGGCTCGCCGCCGCGTGGCTCGCGCAGAAAGGCGAACGTGACGCCGTCCTCGCCGAGCATTTCCTCCGTGGTGGTGACGAGGCGCGGGCCGCGTTTCACGAAGAGCTCGCCGAGCGGGCGACGCGGGCCGAGGATGGCTTTCGTCGCGCGCCCCGACGCTGGTAACATCGTTCGTGATGACGGACGTGCACGGCAAGCGGCAAGCCCTCCTCGTCGCCGTAGCCGGGAAGCCGGAGTCGGTGCCTCGGGTCGTCTCGCCCCTCTCGCGCCTCGCGCGCGCCGCGAAGATCGTGCCCACGACCGCGGCGGAGGTGCTCCGTCGCGCGCCGGATCTCGTGGCGAAGCTCGGCGCCGAGGGCGGCTGCCTCGTGCTCGGCGAGGACGTGCCCGAGGACGTGGCGCGCGCGCTCGTCGCGGCGGCTCGAAGCGGCCGTGGCGCGGCGCGGATCGTCGCCCCCGCGGCGCTCGCGCAGGCGCTCTCGGACACGGCTTCGGCGGACGTGATCGACGCGGGCGCGCTCGTGCTCGAGCCGATGTTCCTCGCGCTCGTCGAGGAGGCGCGGCGCGCATCGATGGGCGCGCTCGTGGGTTTGTTCGTGCGCTCGCCGGCGGGGCGACGTGTCCGGCGCGCGGCCTCGACGCGTACGCCTTTCCTCGACGGCGCGCGCCTCTCGTTCGTGCTCTCCGAGGACGTCCTCGCGCGGATCACGCGCCTCGCCGCCGGTCCGTTCGCGCTCGCGGAGCAGGTCGTCCCGGGCGCTTCGCGGGCGCTCGAGGTGACGGAGGTCGTCGCGCAAGGAGGCGCCGATCGGATCGTGTGTCACGCGCGCGTGGGTGAGGTCGTGGTCGAGGTCGACCTCGACGAGGAGATGCAGGGCGAGGGGCCGCTCGAGGTCGAGGCCGTCATGCGCCGCGGCAGCCTGGTTTGTCGGTGGAGCAAGCAGGGCGCGTCGCTGACGCGAAAGGCGCCCCTGCGCGACGGCCCCGTGCGGCTCGACGTCGTCCCGAGCCCCCTCGAGGTCGCGACGCGCCACGCCCTCGCGGCGCCGCGATCGGCGGACGTCCCTTCGCCGGCCTCGCTCGCCGGCGCGGAGGCGTCCGTCACGGCCGCGCGCGCGAGCCTCGAGCGATATGCGACGCGCGGGGCGAATCGCCCTCTCGAAATGGTGCTCGTGCACGTCCCGCGATATCGCAACAGCTACGACGAGCTCGAATTGCCCTCCCTCGCGGCGGCGCGGCTCGCGGCGTTCACGCGCGGCCACGGCTTTCTCACCCGTATCTTCGATCTGCAGATCGCGCACGCCGACGACCCCCTCGATTGTTTCACGGACGACGCCGCCGTCGACGGCTGGCTCGCCGGCGCCGAGAGCCCTCGGGTCGCCGCGGCGGCCGAGCGCATGTGGGATTCGTTCGGCCCGGAGCTCGTGCGCGCCGCCGAATCCGGCCGCCGGGCCCTCGTCGGGTTCTCGATCGTCGATTACTTCGGACATTTTCAGATGAACATCGCGGCGAGCCTCGCGCGGCTCGTCAAGGAGCGGACGGGTTTTCCCACGGTGCTCGGCGGCGAGCGGGACCAGGTCGACGGTGATCGCGCGCTCGCCACCCCGAACACCTTCGATTACGTGGTCGACGGCGACGGCGAGGTCCCGCTCCTCGGCCTGCTCCACCTCGAGGCGTATCGTGATCGGCGCGCGGCCGACATCCCGGGCGTCTGGTCCCGCGAGGGCGAGAGCGTCACGAAAAACAAGCTCATCCGCTCGCACCTCAACGCCATGCCGCGCCCCGATTTCGACGACGTCCCGTTCGAGCTCTACCGCGGCAAACCCACCGAGCGCCTGCTCGCCGCCCTCGCCCGGGACGGCCTCTACCAGGGCGAGCCGATCGAGCCCTTCGCGTATCTACCTTATGGATTCGTGAAGGGCTGCACGGCGAAATGCGAGTTTTGCAGCGCGAAGGAGTGGCTCGACGTCCAGTCGCCCGAGAAGACCGCGGACGAGCTCATGGCCCTCGCCGAGCGGTACGGGGTCCGGGACTTCATGTTCCTGAACAACCTCGTCAACGTGAGCCCGCGCCTGCTCGAGCGCCTCTGCCGCCGCCTCGTCGATGCGAAGGCCGGCCTGCAATGGACCGACTCCTGCCGCCCCACCGACATCTCCGCCGAGCTCGCCGCACTCATGCGCGAATCCGGCTGCCTCTTGCTCAATTACGGCGCCGAGAGCGGCAGCGACAAGATCCTCGAATTGATGAAGAAGGGCCTGCTCGCGCGGGACATCGTCGAGACGCTGCGGAGCACGCACAGGGCGGGCATCATCAACCGCGTCAATTTCATCGCCGGGTATTTCCACGAGACCACGGAGGACGTCGACGCGACGATCCACCTCGTGGAGACGCTCGCCGAGGAGATCGACATCGTCGGGTGCTTCCAGGGGTTTTACCTGTTCCCCGGCATGGGCGTCGACCCGGAGAAGGCCGGCATCGTCCTGCGGCCCGCCTTCGACCGGCTGAAGACGGGGCAGGTGACGCTCGCGTACGACGAGATCGGCGGATTGAAATGGGAGGACAAACGCGACGTGATCGACGCCTCCCGCAATCGAATCCTCGTCCGCATGGAGGAGCTCGGCATCCGGACGCTCGACAAGATCAACGAGTACGATCTCTTCTGGATGTCCCGCAGGTACGACAAGGCGACCGTGACGAAGTATCTGCTCGAAGTGCCGCCGCGGCCCGTGGGGCGGCGCAATCAGGCGCCGGTCGCCCCGGGCGGGCAACGAGGCCGCGTCGATGGCCCGGCCGGAGGCGCGGGGTACCTCGGCTGAGGTTTACTCTGACAAACGGTCGAACGGTAGCAATACGCCGAGCCGCGGCGAGGTTCGTCCGAGGCGCCGCGTGAAGGACGCGCCACGCACCTCGAAGGCTCCTTCCGTGCAGGCGAGCGTGCCGCCGCCCTCGAAGAGCGCGCCGAGGAGCTTGCGGGTGAAGAGCTCGCCCTCGGCGTCGAGCGGCGCGGGGGCGGGGAGGAAACACGCGGATTCGAACGTGATCGAGGCCTCGCCCACGCGCGCGCCTTCGAGCGCGACGGCGCGCGCCTCGTCGAGGTAGAGGACCGGGCGGGCGAGCGCGCGGCCGAGCGCTTCGGCCTGCGCAGACGGGAGCGCGGCGAGGACACGCGCGGCGGCGGTGATCGCCCGCTCGCAGCCGAACGAGCACGGGGTGAAGGGGACGACGCGCCGCACGGCGACGTCGAGCAGCGGATGAAAACGCGCCTGAAGCGCGCGCGTCCGCGCGGCCGTGACGTACACGAGCGCCGCGTTGTTCCGCCGATCGGCGAGCGCCACGAACGCGGCCGCGCAGCAGGGCGGATACCCGAGCAGCTCGCCGATCGCGAGCGCGTTCCGGGACGAACCCTGCTCCCAGAGCGAGGCCGCCCGCTCCGCGAGCGCCGGGTCTGTCGAGAAAAACGCATGCACCGTGGCCTCGCCGGTCGCGCCTTCGATGCGCCGCCCCGTCGCGCCCTCGACCACGAGCGGCGACGCCTGCGTCCGCGCGAGGGCCATCGCGGCGCCCGCGTGCCGCGCCCGCGTGGCCTCGAGCGAGCGGGCGGGGACGACCAGGTACAGCACGGGTTTGTCCCCGTTCGCGAACGCCACCTCCTCCAGGTTCTCGGACAAACCCGGCACGGGGGTATCGATCGGCAGCGGCGCCGCGGCGCGCGCGGCCTCTTCCCAGGCAGCGTCCACCTCGAGCCCGATCGCCGCCGAACACGTGGCGTCCCCTGCCGCAGCCTGCACGGCCGCTTCCCACGCACGGGCCTCGGGCGCGCCCACCTGCACGCGCTCGTTCGCCGCGCGCACCCGCCCGTATCCGCGCGCGTCGTCGTGCACGAAGAGCTCCTTGCCGAAGCTCCTGGCCCGCGCGGCGAGCTCCTGCTCGCGCGCCTCGCCGAGGGCGCCGCGACGCACGATCACGCGTGGCACGCCGCGCTCGAGGCACAGGCTCGCGCGAAAAAATCCTTCGTCTCCGCCCGAGGTCACCACGGCCGCGCGTGGGTCCTGCGCGAGGAGCGCCTCGATCGCTGCGAGGCCAGCGCCTTCGGGTTCGGCGAGCACGTCTCCGTCTGCCGCCGCGAGCGACACTTCGCCTTTGCCGAGGAGGATGACGGGCCGAGCCACCCGGTGTAGCCTACGGGCTTCCGGGCCCCGATGCGATCCTTGCCGCTCGTTCGCGAGGCGGGTATGCCGCCCCCTTCTTTGCCCGCGCCCGACGCGCGTGGGGAAGGCGTGCTCCCGGCGGCCGTCCTCAGCCTGCACAGCCATCGGGATCGGTCGTTCCTCGACGACGTGAGCCTGCACCACATCGCGGGCGCGATGCGCGCGGCGGGGCTCTCCGGCGACCTCGTCGTCGCGCACCTGCCACGCGGCGCCGAAGTCGAGCCGAATGCAGCGTGGGACGCGCTCGTCCGCGCGCTTCGGGCCTACCCGACGATCCTCTACGAGCGGCTCTGGAGCGCGGCCATCGTCGAGCGGCTCGCCCGCGCATTGCCCGAGGCCACGTTCGTCCGCCTGATCGGCGAGCACGACCTCTCCGACGCGCCGGCGAACCACGTTTGTCCGGCGGAACCTGCGTCCGTCGTCGCGCTCCTCTCCGCGCTCGCGGGCCGGAGACCTCCGGAGGGGCCGCCGCCGCGTTATGCGCCGCTGCTCCGGCCCGTGTACGCGACGCCCGACGCGCGGCCGCGCTCCCCGTCGTTCCCGATCACGGGCAACACCGGCTGCCCCTACCAGGCCGACGCGCGGCAGAACCCGCTTTATGCGGGCACGACGATCCCCGAGGGGGCGGGGAAGGGCTGCGCGTTCTGCACCACGGGCAACCATTACGAGCACAAGTCGCGGGACGAGGCCCTCGCCTGGGCGCTCCAGCAGCTCCGGTATCTGCGCGAAAACGCGCCGGAGATCGAGGCGCTCGTCCTGCGCGATCAGAACCCGTTTTATTACCTCACCGAGCTCGTCGAGGCCGCCGAGGCCGAGAAGCTCGGGCCCTTCACGCTGCTCATCGAGTCACGCGCCGACTGGTGGCTCCAGAACGCGGCCCGCTTCACGCGCGCGCTCGCCTCCGCGCGTCGCTCGTCGATCCGCCTCGCGCCTTTCCTCGTCGGCGTGGAGAACTTCTCGCAGCCCGAGCTCGATCGCTTCAACAAAGGCGCGACCCAGGAGACGCTCGTCCGATTCCTCGACGCCCTGCGCCGCTGGAACGCCGAATACGCGCCCGCGATGGACCTCTCGCACGCGGCGTTTGGCTTCATCCTCTTCACGCCCTGGACCACGATGGAGGACCTCCGGACGAACCTCGACTGCATCCGGCGCACCGGCATGCACGAGCTCCGCGGTCACCTGCTCCTCTCGCGCGTGCGGCTTTATCCCGACACCGCGCTCTACTGGCTCGCCGAGCGCGACGGGTTGCTCACAGGCGCCTACGAGAGCCCCGAGGACGACGCGAGCGCGCGTTATGGGTATCTGCCCTCGCGGCCATTTGTGTTCCGGGACAAACGCGTGCGCCGCGTCGCCGAGCTCGCGGCCGAGAGCATCCGGCGGAGCGGAGGTCGGGACGAGCTCACGCTCTTCGAGACGCTCCTCGCGCTCGTCTCGTCGGCGGCCGATCCGGAGCTCGTGACGGCCTCCGACGTCGAGCGCGCGATGGCCTCGAAGGGCCGCGCGCGAGGTCGGGACGTCGGCGAGACGAGCGGCGTCGCCTTCCGGGATCCTCCGAGCGTCGAGGCCGAGGCGGCCGAAAAAAAACGCGCGCTCGTTTCGGCGCTCGTGAACGCGCCCTCGCTGCCCGTGCAGCTTCCCGCGTTCGGGCTGTCGCTGCTCGACGTGAATGCGGACAAACATCACGTCGAGCTCGTCCTCGGCAAGCGGGACCCGATCGCGCGGCTCCGGCTCGGCTGGGACAAGGCCGCGGGCAAGGCCACGGTGGAGGTATGTCCGGACATACCCGAGGCCACGCGGTGGGCGAAGGCGTTCGAGGCGATGGCGGCGCGGCTCGTCGTTTCGACCACGAAAGAGCGGTGGGAGCGCGCGTCTTCGATCGGAAAAGAGCTCGCGCGGCTGCCCGTGGGCGTGCCGCTCGGGTTTTTCCGGCAGATCGTCGCGGGCGTGGAGCCGCCCGAGGGGATCGTGCGGACGGGCTTCGGCTGCAACCAGGACTGCGGCATGTGCTGGCAGGGCCGCGATTGGGGGCGCTACGGGCCCGAGCAGGTCGTTCGATGGATCGAGGATTTATGGGCGGCCGGCGCGCGTTCGCTCATCGTCTCGGGCGGCGAGCCCATGCTCGACCCCGAGCTCATTCGTTACGTGGAGCGGGCGCGCGCGCTCGGTTTTGCCGGGGTCACGCTCGAGACGAACGCCATCCAGGCGAGCAAGCCGGGGTATGCGGCGCGCCTCGCGAAGGCGGGCGTGACGCAGGCGTTCGTCTCCCTCCATAGCGGAGATCCGGCGGTCTCGGACGCGATCACGCGAGCGCCCGGCACGCACGAGCGCACGGTGCGGGGCATCCATGCGCTGCTCGACGCGGGCATCCCGGTCGCCTTGAACGCCGTGACGACGGCCGAGGGCATCGAAGAGCTCGGCGGCCTGCCCGATTTCATCCACGACACCTTCGGCCGGCACCCGGGCCTGCTGCATCTCATGATCTCCTACCCGACGATGCCCTTCGATCGTTCGCTCGTCGGGACGATCGTGCCGGAGCCCGCGCGCCTGCGGGCCGCGCTCCGGCGGGCGATCGATCGCGCGTTTGTCCTGGGGATCGTGGTGCGCGGGCTCGACGGGCCCTGCGGGCCGCCGCTCTGCGCTTTCGACGCCGACGAACGTATCCTCTCGGGCAAACCCATCCCCGGGCCGGTGGAGTTTCGCCGGAAGGTCCCTGCGTGCGACCGTTGCGCCGTTCAATCGGCGTGCTTCGGGGTCCGGCACGAGGACGTGAAGCTCTTCGGAGAAAGGTGTGTCGCGCCGATCGAACGCCGTTCGTCCGCGGCGACGTGAAAGGAGGGGCCGCTTTTCGGGGCGGCCCCGATTTCGTGGTGGGTTTTTATCAGCGAGGGAGCGTCAGCGCTTTCGCAGGCCGAGCTGGACCTGGAGCTGACGGCGGAGCTTGCGGACCTGATCCGTGGGCAGCTTGCGGACGAGCTCCGCGGCGTGCGCGCGCTCGTCTTCCCCGGGGAAGGTCAGCAAGTAGAGGGGCGGCAGATTGAGCCCCCCGGGCGAGCCGGGAGATCGTCTGGATCGTGATGGCGGCGAGGCCGTGTTCGACGCTGGAGAGGTGCCCCTTCGACAGCTCGCTCGCGTCCGCGAGCTCGGCCAGGGACATGCCTCGTTCCAGACGAAGCTCACGGATGCGGCCTCCGACCTGCGAAGCGAAAGGATCCGGTACGGTTCGTCGCGGCATGGCGTTTCTTTCGGGACGTCCTCACGGACGACCCCGCCGGCCCTCCTCGTGCCGGATCAAGTAAGTGGTTGATTGCTGGGCCTGTTGCCTGGTTTGTCGTCGGGCGGGCGCAGGTCCCACGTCCACCCTGTTATGCTTTTGGGCGAGCACGCCCCTACTATGCACCGTTCCGACGAACCTTGGCAGTGGAAAATGAGGTTTCATTACAGTTACCGCCCCCGAGACACGTTTGTCATAGGAGCTTGTGTATGTAAGATTTGTTACAGCTTGTTGCATGCGCGCACGCTCCCCTCCCGAGGCGAGAGCTCGCCTCGGTGACCGGCAGACACGCGCAAAACGCGAGCGAAGAGGCGCGTCTTCCCGAAGATTTCGATGATGCGGCGCGTGCATCCGATGACGCGCCGCGGGCGTCGCCGCGATCGTTATGATCGGCTCGGCCGAACCCCCCGACGTCCTTCGTTCGTGTGGGTTTCGTTCGAGACGGGGGTGCGAAAAGAACGTAGCAGTCGGCCGAACCCCGATCGGCCCTGCCGCGTGAATGGCGAGCGGCTCAGCCGGTAGGGCCGGCCGAGGCGCGCGGCAAGATGCGGCGCAGGCGCCCCGCAATCTCCATGACGGCCGCCTCGCCCTTGACCGAGCCCTCGATGCGCCGCGCAGAGGCGGTGCCGTCATCGTTTGGCGCGACAAATAAGGGGATGAGCCGCGAAGCGTAACCGGCGACGGCGAGCCGCTCGGCGTCACGATCGAGGTCGAACTCCAGGATCCGGAGGCGCGGAAAGACGTCGTCGAGCTCCCCCTTCTCGGCCGCGTGGTGGAACCTCTGGCAGGGCTCGCACCACTTCGCGCCCACGTAGACGAGGAGGTCCCGTCCGTCCTTGCGAGCGCGCTCGAGCTCGCGACGAACGATCGTCGCGACGTCCTCCCCCTCGGCCGCGCGGACCCACTCGACACGCCCCTTCGACGCAGCGGCAGGCTCGGGCTTGGCCTCCGGCGCGGGCTTTCTTTCGGTCGAACAACCCGAGACGAAGGGCGCCGCGGCCACGAAGAACGCCAGCGTGAGAGATTTCCACTTCGAGGCGATCACCATCACGCGTTATGTATCAGCGCAAGAGCGAGACACGCACGGGCGCCTTTCGGATCAAGGCGAGGGCGAGGGTGGCGCTCCGGATCAGGCGCTCGTTCGGCTCGAAGCGGAAGTGGAGATCGGCCCGGCCGTCACGCACGACGAGATCGGGGATGTCGAAGCTCGCGACCACGAGCAGCGCCTTGCGCACGGCGGGGCCGAGCAGGCGCTTTGCTGCGTCCTGTTCGGCCTCGATGAGGAACAAATCATCAAAACGTTCGTCCCCGACCTCGGCCTCACGCACGAGGCCAACCGCCTTGCCGATGCCATGCAACAACGTCTGCGGGCGAATCCGGAGCGGCGGTGTTCCTGCCGCGACGGAGGTCGTGAGGAAGACGTGGACCTCGGCCGGCGTGTCGTTGGCGGAGTAGGCGATCTGGGCGAGGATCGAGATGGGCGCGTCGTGCGCGCGAAAACGGGCGCGGAAGGCGTACTTGCTCTCCTTTTCGAGGGCGGCGTCCTTGTCGAGGGCGAGCGCGCCGAGGCGCAAGCCACGCTCGGCGGCGTCACACGTCTCGAGGACGATGTCGGCCATGAAGAGGTCGATGAAGGGACGCAGGTGGCTCGCGAGTTTTGGATCGGGCGTGATCTCGGGCAGGACGCGTTGCGCGTCTTCGAGGTCGGGCGCGAGCTCGATCGCCTCGTCGAGGGCGTCACGATACGCGAGGAGCGTGGCCTCGGCCTCGTGGAGCTCGGCCTCGGTCTTCGCGGGCGTGAGCGCATACGCGCGAAGGTCGCGGAGCTTGCTCGCGAGCATCGAAGGCAGGTGCGAAAAGAGGGCGTCGGTCACCATGGCCTCGCGCTCCTCGACCTCGCGGGCGAGGTCCTGCACGCGGGCGCGCAAGCCCTGCAAGGGATCCCGATAAGCACTGTCGTTGCCGCGCACGTCGGCCCGGGAGACTACCCGAGGCCGAGGCCGTCCGCGAGCGTCGCGGCTTGCCAGGAGGCCGTTCGGAGGCGCATCCTCTCGGCCCATGAGCCGCGACGGCGACGTCAAATTCACGGCAAAGCTCGGCGATCGGGAGCATTTTCCGGACCTCGAGCCGCTCGTCTATTGCAACCACGCGGCGATCTCGCCGCCGTCCTGGCCCGTGCGCCGCGCGATGCAAAACGCGATCGTCGACTGGGGGCGGCGCGGGGCGCAGGCCTTCGGGACCTACGGCGCGCAGAGGTCGCGGCTGCGCGAGAAGCTCGCGCGGCTCGTGGGCGCGTCGGCCGAGGAGATCGCGTTCGTCCCGAACACGTCGACGGGCGTGACGGCGATCGCGCTGTCCTTGCCGTGGAAGCGCGGCGATCGAGTGATCCTGTTCGAAGGGGAGTTCCCGGCGAACGTGACGCCGTGGCGACGCGCGGCGGAGCTCTTCGGCCTGGAGGCCGTGTTCCTCCCGCTCGCGGACTTCCAGGAGAGCGACGAGCGAGGGCTCGGGCGGCTGACGGAGGAGCTCGCGAAGGGCGCGCGGCTCGTGGCGGTGAGCGCGGTGCAGTTCCGGTCGGGGCTGCGGATGCCGATCGGGGAGATGGCGGCGCTCTGCCACGCGCAGGGGGCGGAGCTGTTCGTGGACGGGATCCAGGCGACGGGCGCCGTGCCCGTGGACGTGCGCGCGCTCGGCGTCGATTACTGGGCCTCGGGCGGGCACAAGTGGCTGATGGGCCCCGAGGGGACGGGGATGCTCTACGTGCGGAAGGAGCGCATCGAGGCGCTCGATCCGCACGTCGCGGGGTGGCTGAGCCACGAGGACGCGGTGCGCTTCCTGCTCGAGGGGCCGGGGCACATGCGTTACGACCGGCCGTTCAAGAAACGCGCGGACGTCTTCGAGGTGGGCTGCATCAACGCGATCGGGCTCGTGGGGCTCGAAGCGGCGGTGGATCTCGTGGCCGAGCTCGGCGTGGCGGAGATCTTCACGCACGTGGTGCGCTGGGGCGACGTGGTCGAGGAGGGCCTCGTGGAGCGAGGCTTCAAGAGCCTGCGCGCGCCGGAGGTGAAGCGGCGGAGCGGGATCTTGTCGGTGCTGCCGCCCGAGGACGTGGACGTGGTCGCGCTGCACCGCGCGTTGTTGCAGCGCGGGATCAGCACGGCGATCCCGGACGGCGTGTTGCGGCTGAGCCCGCACTGGCCGAACAACGTGGACGAGGCGGAGCAGGTGATCCTGTCGGCCGAGGACGCGCTCGCGGAGCTGCGAGGCGCGCCGCGGCCGCGCTCGGATGATTGGTAGTCAAACGATCTAGGGCCAGCCGATCGTCATGAACCGGACGCGGCCGGTGCCGCCGACGGCGTCGTCGCCGAAGAAGAGCGAGGTGCCCTCGCGGCCGGCGAACGAGGGGGAGACGTCGGCGTTGGCGCCGCCCGTGAGCGCGGCGAGCGCCTTGAGGGGGCCGGGCGGGGCGCCGGGCGCGAACTCGAACGCGTCGAGCAGCATGCTCTCGCGGAGCGCGGAGGTGAGGACGCCGCGGCATTTCGAGGCGGCGCAGGTGACGGCCACGGAGGTGACGGCGCTCTGCTCCTCGCCACGCACGAGGCGCGGGGTGCCCACGTTGGCGCCGCGCTCGTCGATGACGGCGATCCGCACGCCCGCCTCGCTCGCCTCGGGCTTCGCGTCGGGGGCCGCCTCCTCGATCCAGGCGACGACGACCCGATCGCCCGCGAGCGCCACCGAGGGCGAGCGCGAGTGCGCAGGAGAAGCGAAGATCCGGGTCTCGGGGCCGACCTTCTGCAGCGTGCGTGTGTCGAGGCGGACGACGTGGATGTCGCCGCTGCCATCCTCGGGGTTCGAGCGAGCGTCCGACCACACGAGGAGCGTCTCCTTGCCGCGCACCACGATCTGCACCTCGGCGGAGTCGCCGATCGCCTCGGTGATGCGGCGATCCTGGACGACCTTGCGCAAGGTGCGATCGACACGCGCGGCGTAGACCTCGGCGTTGCCGTCACGCGTGTCGACCCAGGCGACGATGAAGCCGTCGTCGGTGCTCTTGCCCGGCTCGCTGGGAGGCGCGTAGGCGACGGCGACGTCGGATACCTCGCTCGGGACGCCGTCCTTGTTCGGCTTGCGGGTGATCGTGGTGAGGGGCTTCTGCGCGAGTTTGTCGCCCTCGGGGCCGAGCTTGGCGATCTGGACCTGGGCGTCGTTCTTGTCACGCGCGGCCCAGACGAGCGCGCTCTCCTCGACCTTGCCGCCCGGCGCCGAGGCGATCGCGACGCCGCCGATCGAGAGGCCGCGACGCGAGAGGATCTGGGTTTTCCCAGGAACACCTGCGGCGGACACGGCGCGCACGCCGACGGTGGCGAGCGGCTCGTCCTTGCGGGCGGGCCTGCGGCCGACGTCGCTGTTGCCTTCGATGTGGTAGGTGACCCACGCGGCGAGCGAGCCGCCGGAGGGGCGCTCGGCGGCGGCGACGCGGGCGAGGTGTTCGCCGTCGTAGAGGGCTGTGACGCCGAGCGGGCGCGGCGGGACCTCGTCGGGATCCCGCGAAGCCGGCGCGCGCCAGGGGCTCTGCCGCACGGGCAAGGCGACCGCCGCGAGCGTCGCGGGAGATCCGCCGCTCGCGGCGAGCGTGGTGCAAGCGCCTGCCTGGCAGGACAAACTGCGCGTGAGGTAGGGGATGCCCTCGGTGCTGGCGAAGGGCTCGGCGCGCACGGGCTCGGAGGCGCGGACGTTCATGTCGGGGCCGAAGCGCACGAAGATGGGCCAGATCGGCGCGTCCTTGGGCAGCGGTCCCTCGGCGCTCGTGGTGGGCGCGAGGGTGAGCGCGGCGAACCCGTCACCGTCGGCGGTGATGTCGGGCGGGCCGCTCGCGCTGAAGACGAGCGTCGCGCGCTCGGCGCCGAGCTTGCCGTCCGGATCCATCGTGGCGAGGTGGATGAGGCGGCCCTCGCGCGGCGATCGCAGGAGGTCCTCCCACGCGAGCAGCGCGCGTTTGCCCGCGCCCGCGCCCGAGACGAGCGAGACGAGCGCTTGCTCGCCGACGGGCGTGGTGGCGCGTTTCGGGGGCGTGACGATCGTGCCGCCGGGCTCGACGGCCGCGACGTACACGCTCGAGTCGATGTTGCGCACGTCGGTCCAGCCGATGAGCGCGCGCTTGCCGGCGCGGGCGACGACGATGTCGTTCTGCGCGGTCGCCTCGGGGTTCACGACGACGGGCGCCGAGACCTTCCCCGTGAAATCGACGTCGGCGTAGAGCACGCGGCCGATCCGGCCTTGCTCGGCCTCGTCCTGCGCGCCGGTCGCCGCGACGACGGTGGCGATCGCGGCGCCCCTCTCGGTCGTGACGAGGTCCCAGCCGAGGGCGTCGTGCGCGAGGACGACCGCGGGGGAGGGGGTTTTTCCTGGCGTAACCGGCGCCGCGAGCACGTCGAAGTGGTCTTCACGAGGCACCTCCCACACGACGAGCGCCGAGCTCGGGCCCGCGACGATCTCGACCCAGCTCACCTCGTCGGCCGACTGCGCGATCGTGATGGGCGCGCCGCGCGCGGCGCCCGTGGCGTCGAGCGAGAGCACCTTCACGGCGGCGTTGCTCTTCATGCCCTCGACCCACGCGGCGAGGTATCCGTCCCCCACGGCCTCGACGGTCGCGACGGGCATCTCGGCCGCGGCGGGCCCGACGTCGATGGGCTCGGCCGTCCTCGGCTTGCCGTCCGCGTTGCAGAGGCGCGTGAAGAGCCGGCCGCCCGCGTCGTAGAAGAGGAGCATCTGCTCGCCGCGGCGCGCGACGTACGGCGCCGCGTTCTCGTCGTCGAGCCGCGCGAGCACGTACGAGGGCAAGAGCGCGGGTCCCGGGAGCGCGGCCTGGGGCTTGGGGTTCGGGTCGGCCCGGAGCGTGGTCTTCGGGCGTGCGGTGCGCGACTGCTTCGGGACCGCGCCGCCGCCGCAGCCCGGCGCGATCGACGTGAGAGCCACGAGCGAGAGGGCGAACCAGGCGCGTGCCGTCGAGCTTCGCATGGCGGGACCATGCCAGAGCCGATCGACGCTCGCCAGCCGAGGCCCTGCTTTTCGAGCCTCGAGGGGAATGGGGAATCCCGCCTAGCTGCTCCTGTCCGGGCCGCGGACCGTGGTCTCGACCGCGGGCGGTTTGTCGAGCAGCGGAGGGCCGGACACCGGCAGATGGAGCTCGAAGACCGCGCCGCCCTTCTTCGCCTCGCGATACGCGATTTCTCCGCCGTGTTCGAACACGATGCGCTGGACGATCGCGAGGCCGAGGCCGGTCCCTTTCTCCTTGGTCGTCGCGTACGCCTCGAAGAGACGCGGCACCATCTCCGCAGGTACGCCCGGGCCGTTGTCGCGCACCACGACGCGGACCTTGTTCTCCGCGAGCGGGCCGATCGTCACGAGCACACGCGGGTCGGGGCGCACGGCGCTCGCCGCGTCGAGGCCGTTCTGGATCAGGTTGGTCAACACCTGCACCATCTGATCACGATCGGCCATCACCTGCGGGATCGGCTCGGACGAAAGCTCGACCCGCCGCGTCCCCGTCTTCTCGACGCCCTCGCCCGCCGAGGCGTGCAGCGTGACCACGCCCTTCGCCACGGAGACGAGGTCGATCGGCTCGGGGTTCGGCGGAGGCAGGCGCGCGAAGCGCGTGAACTCGGAGACGATGTTCGCGATCCGGTGGACCTCCTCGAGGACCGTGGTCGTCGCCTCTTCGAAGTACTCGTCGAAGGCGGGATCTTCGCGGGCGCGGAGCCTGCGCAGCGTCTCGACGGCGGCGCGGATCGGGGCGAGCGGGTTCTTGATCTCGTGCGCGATCTGCCGCGCCACCTCGCGCCGCGCGGCGATACGTTCCGTCGCGGCCAGGCGCTTTCGCATCGCGACGAGCTCGGCGATCGTGCGGTTCCAGGCGTCGGCGAGGTCGTGGAGCTCGCGCCCTCCGCGGCCCTTCACCGTGCGCGGCGCGCCGGCCACGACCTCGCGCGTCTCGCGGGCGAGCTCGACGATCGGGCGCGACAGGCTCCGCGCGAGGACAAACGCGATCGCGAGGCCGAGCCCGAGCGCGACCGAGCCTGCGAAGAGCATCGCGCGGTCGAGCTTGGCGAGCGCGTCATGGAGCCTCTCGCGCGCGGCGATGGCCACGACGCGCAGGCCGGGGACCTCGGCGACCTCGATGGGACGAACGACGGCGTCGCCCGTCGTCTTCACGCGGTCTGCGCCTTCGATGCGGAGCTCGACGCCGTGCGAGGCGCCGATACGTTCGAGGATCTTGCCGACGCGGCGCGCGCCGACGAGCCCGACCTCGACGCCGCCGCCCGAGCGCGCGCAGTGCACCTCGAGCGACGCCTCGCCGCCCTCGGGATCGGGCCGGAGCCGCGGCGCGCCGCCCGCCGGCGATCGCAAGAGCTTCGCGAGCTCCGGGGCCTTCGTGCCCGTGCGCGAGACGTCCGAGGCGGCCAGGATCAGGCCCTTGTCGGTGACCAGCACGAGATCGTCGAGCCCGAGCGCGCGCGCTTGATCCGGGACGAAGTGCCGCATCGAGATGCGCGCCCCCGGCTCGATCGCGGCCTCGTCGCCGCGCGCTTTTTCGAGCAAGAGGTGCGCTTTGTCCACGAACGTGTCGTGGGCGCAGAGCGGACCGAGCAGACCTTCGAGCGCGCGCGCCTCCTGGGCGAGCTCGCGACGCACGCCCACCGCGGCGGCCTCGATCCGGTCCTCGAAATCGCCCTCGATGATCTGACGCGAGGCGTCGCGCAACGACAGACCCACGAGCGCCGCGGCGAAGATGGCGACGAGGCCGAAGGCGAGGAGCAGCCGGGCAGCGAGGGTCACGGGCGCAGAGAACTCGAAAGGGCCCGCATCATAGGCGCACGTGGGCCGCTGCGCCGCAACGTCCCACTACGAAACGGCCCTTCGATCGACCGAAAATTCCCCGCCCGGCGCCGTAGGGTGCCCCGGCCTGCCGACGTCCACGCAGTTCGGACTTCCGAGCAGCGATGCAGGAGGGCTCGTCCATGAGGAGATTCGTCGGCTTGTTGCTTCTTTCGGCGATGCTTGTGGGGTGCGGCACGTTCATCCGATCGAGCGACGGTACGCGACCCCGCAAACATTCGCATCCTCGGGGCTACGACAAGCCCTTCGGGACGTCGCCGGACTACGGTCCGCCCGCGGGAAATGCCGAGGGCGAGGGGGGTTCCGAGCGGCCGAGCGGCGAGCAGGTCCAGGGCGCGGGCGGGCCGTAGGCCTCGATCGCGAGGAAATGATCCCTCTCCTTGCACCCGAGGCCCCGGCGCTCTTAACCTCGGCGAGCGTTCGCGTGTCGGCTCGCGCCTGCCCCTCGGCCGGAGCTTCGCCCGACGCGCGCCACCCGCAAGCCGCGTCAGACCATGAACTCAAGGCAGCTCGGCCCCCCCGCCGTCGTCCTCGTCGCCGCCGTCCTCTTCGGCATCGGATCCAAGTCCTTCCTCAGGGACTTCTCGTCCGAGCTCTTCTACCTGTTAGGCCTCGGCGCCGCGGCCGCGATGTTCGTCGCGAGCGCGTCGAAGGGCGCGAACGTCAAGCTCGGCGGGCTCGTCGAGGCGCTGAAAGCCGCGGCCCGCGGCAAGAAGCTGGCGACGCCCGAAGGCGTGACCGGTGAGCTCGCGGAGGTCTACGACGAGATCCAGCGTCTCTCGAAGAAGACCGCGGACCTCAACGAAGAGGTCGCGAAGCTCGAGCAAAACGCGGGCACGAGCAGCGTGAACGTCGACGAGGTGATCGAGGCCCTCGGTCGCGCCGCGTCCGGCGAGCGGGTGCGCGCTCCCGCGGGCGCGAAGCCCGAGATGGCGCGCATCTACGCCGAGCTCTCGGGCGTGGCCGAGGTTGTCCGCGACGCGACGAAGGACGCGGACAAGAAGGTCTCGCTCGCCGAGGAGCGCGCGAGCGCCGCCGAGCAACGCGCCGGCAGCGCCGAGCAGAGGCTCCAGTCGCTCGAGGCGCGGATCTCGGCCGCCGAGTCGCGCGCTGTCGCCGCGGAGCAGAACCTCGCCACCGCCGAGCAACGCGCGAGCACGGCCGAGCAACGCGAGGTCCAGCGCAAGAGCGAGCTCGCCGAGCTGCTCGCGACCGTCGAGTCCGACGTCGTCGACGCGGTCCAGCGCGTCGCCGAGGGCGAGCGTGTTCGTCCCCCGCCCGGCGCGAAGCCGGAGGTGGCCCGCATCTTCATGGAGCTCGCGCAGATCGGCGAGCGGCTCACGCAGGCCGAGCAGCGCGAGCAGAAGCGCCGCGCAGAGCTCGCCGAGGCGATGCAGATCCTCGAGGGCGAGATCGTCAACGCCGTGCAGCGCGCGGGCGAGGGCGAGCGCGTGCGCGCGCCGGTGGGCGCGAAGCCCGAGGTCGCGCGGATCTACATGGAGCTCGCGTCGATCGGCGAGCGCCTCGCGGGCTCGGAGCAACGCGAGCAGAAGCGGCGCTCGGAGCTCGGCGAGGCCCTCGGCGTCATCGACGAGTACCTGCCGCGGCTCGGCGACGGCCTCGGCACCGTGCTCGCGTCGGCCGAGCAGGCGACGGCGCACGCGCGCGACATCAACGCCTCGCTCTCGAGCTTCTCGCAGTCGATCGAGATGCTCGCGACGAGCGCGGAGGAGAGCTCGTCGAGCATCCTCGAGATGACGGCGACGAGCGACGAGGTCGCCGAGAACGTCGGTGAGCTCGCGGCGAGCGTGCGCGAGACGGTCTCCTCGATCGAGGAGATGGCCTACTCGATCCGCGAGGTCGCGAAGAACGTCGACGGCCTCTCGCTGACGGCGGAGGAGACGAGCTCCTCGATGAACCAGATGGACGTGTCCATCGATCAGGTCCAGTCGAACGCGAACGAGACGGCGCGTCTGTCCGAGGAGGTCGCCATGGACGCCGAGAAGGGCGCCGAGGCGATCCTGAAGACGATCAGCGAGATTTACCGCATCAAGGAGTCGAGCCAGGAGGCCGTGAGCGTCATCTCGAACCTCGGCTTCCGCATCGAGGCGATCGGCCAGATCCTCGCGGTCATCGACGACGTCGCCGAGCAGACGAACCTGCTCGCGCTGAACGCCGCCATCCTCTCGGCGCAGGCCGGCGAGCACGGCAAGGGTTTCGCCGTCGTCGCCGACGAGATCAAGGAGCTCGCGGATCGCGCGGGCGGCAGCACGAAGGAGATCGCGGACCTCATCAAGACGATCCAGGCCGAGTCGAAGAACGCGATCGCCGCCGTCGAGCGCGGCGCGCACAACGTCGACCGGGGCGTCGAGGTCTCGAACGAGGCCGAGCGCGCGCTGAAGAAGATCCTCGACAGCTCGCAGAAGAGCACGAACATGGTGCGCGCCATCGCGCGCGCCACGGTCGAGCAGGCCAAGGGGTCGAAGCAGGTCACCGACGCGATCGGCCGCATCGCCGAGACCGTGCAGCAGATCGCGGCGGCCACGGCCGAGCAGGCGCGCGGCTCGGAGCTCATCATGAAGAGCGCAGAGAAGATGCGCACGATCACCCAGCACGTGGAGCGATCGAGCCAGGAGCAGGCCCGCGGCGGCCGTCAGATGACGAGCTCGATCGAGCAGATCTCCGCGATGGTCAACAACCTGAACGCCTCGCAGCGCAACCAGAACCGCGGCTTCGAGCAGCTCCTCGAGGCCTCGAAGAAGATCGAGGAGGCGGCGCGGATCCAGGAGCAGACCATGCGCCAGCTCGGCAACGCCGTGGAGCGCGTGCGTCGGAGCATCGGCGCGTAAAGCTAGAAAGGCACGCGCGGCACCACGTCCCGCCGCGCGCTCGCCCGAGGTTTCATGGCAGTCACGATCACGGTGCGGCCTTCGGCCCAGGACGACGAGCTCTCGCTCACGTTCGACATGCCGCGCGTGTTCATCGGCCGCGGCGAGGGCTCCGATCTCCGCCTCCCCGACCCCAGCGTCAGCCTCCGCCACGCGTCGATCCGGCAGCGCGGCCACGAGTACGTCATCGTCGACGAGGGCAGCACCAACGGCACGGCGCTCGGCTCCGTCCTCTTGCCCCCGCAATCGCCGCGCGTCTTGCGCTCCGGAGAGCTCTTCCGCCTCGGGCGCGTGTGGCTCGAGGTGAAGATCGACCCGCTCGCGACCGCGCGCGCGACGCCCGCGGCGACGAAGGCGCTCGCGCTCGAGCTCGTCTCGCGTGGGCTCGCGGCGCAGGGCGAGGACGCCGGCCCGAAGCTCGTCGTCCTCGAAGGCCCCGACGCGGGCAAGACGCTCGCGCTCACCGATCCTGGCAGGCGTTACGTGCTCGGCCGCGCCCGCGAGGTGGACTTGCCGCTCGACGATCCGGAGGCCGCGTTCCGGCACGTGGAGGTGGGCCTCAAAGGGGAAAACCTCCTCGTGCGGGACCTCGGCTCGAAGGTCGCGCAGCTCGAAGGCGCGCCGATCGGCGCGACGGACACGACGTGGCGGACCGGACAAACCCTCACGATCGGGCGCGACGTCGTGGTGTTCGAGTATCCGGCGGCCGAGGCGCTCGCGGAGCTGTCGCGGTGCGCCGACGAGCCGATGCGCCCCGAGGACGCGCCGCCGCCGCCCCTCCCGGACGACGAGACGCCTTCGGCTTCTGCGGCGCCCGAGCCGACGCCCGTGGAGGACGACGCATCGCGCCCGCTTCGACCGCAACGCGCGATCACGCCGGCGCCCGACTCTGGCTGGAGCCTCACCGACGGCGTGGTGCTCATCTTTGCGGCTTGCGTGCTCGTGCTGAGCGTCGTCGGGTTCTTCTGGTTGATCCGGCGCTAGGCGCTTGACAGCGCGTCCTCGTGCGGGCGGGATCATGCGCGCAGGATCCGAGGGAGGTCTCGATGCGAGCGGTGTGGATGAGCCCGAGCGAGCGCGTTTGCAGCCCCGACGAGCTGCGGGCCGAGGGGATCATCGCCGAGGCCTTCGATCCACGATCGATGCAGCCGCTCGTCGAGCGCATCCGAGCCGAGCTTGGTTTCACCAAGCAGGACGAGGTCCGGCTCAGCGTGGCGAACCCGCGCGACGAGGCGACCATCGCCCGTGAGATCGACGAGCATTTGCACCTCACCGCCGAGGTGCGGCTCTTCCTCGAAGGCGAGGGCGTCTACGACGTGCGCGCGACCGACGAGCGCTGGGTGCGCATCTGGGTGGGTCCGGGCGACGCGCTCTTGATCCCGGAGAAGCGTTATCACCGCTTCTTGCCGAGCGCGAACGTGCTGCTCCGCTACCTGCAGCCCTACGCCGAGCGCGGGAGCCTCACGCCGCTGTATCGAGCGTCGAGCGAGGAGACCCGCGCCGGCTAGCGCCGGGTCTTCTTGGTCTTCTTGGTCTTCGAGGCCGAGGACTTCGTCTTCTTCGTCTTCGCGCCGTTCGTGCGATCGCGCGTGGCGCGACCCTTCGTCGACACCTTCGCCGTCTTCCCGCGGCTCGGTTTGTCGGGGGCGTTCGTCGACGCCCGCCGGCGGACCTTGCGTGTCCTCTGCTCGGTCACGCCTTCTTCGTCCACCTCGATCACGCGCCGTCCGTAGATCGAGCGGCGCAGCACGGCGACGTCCTCGATCTGCACGAGCATCGTGTCGCCGAGCTTGATCTGCTCGCCGCTCCGCACGCCCGTCACGGCGAGGCTGCTCTCGTCGACCTCGTAGCCGTCGGGGCCGAGGGCGTCGAGGCGCACGAGCACGTCCACGAAGGGGTTGTTGATCGCCACGAAGAGGCCCGTCCCCACGACGGCCGTCACCGTGCCTTCGAAGACCTCGCCGATGTGCGAGCGCATGTAGAGCGCGCGGTACAGGTCGACGACCTCGCGCTCGATGTCCATCCCGCGGCGCTCGCAGTCGGACGCGGTCATCGCGGCGCTCTTCAGCTTCTCCTCGGCTTCGGGGCTCGTGTCGATGCGCTCGTTCTGCAAGAGCGCCCGCACCGCGCGGTGCACGACGAGATCCGGGTAGCGCCGGATGGGCGAGGTGAAGTGCAGGTACGCGGTCGACGCGAGGCCGAAGTGGCCCCCGTTGTTCACGTCGTACACCGCCTGCTTCATCGCGCGGAGCAGCAACGAGTGCAGCACCTGCTTGTGCGGGTGGTTCGTGATGCCCTTCAGGAACGTCGAGAGCTTCTTCGGATCCGAGGCGTCTTCGAGCTCGAAGCCCACGTCGAGCGTCTCGCACATCGTGATGAAGCGCTCGAGGCGCTCGGGGTTCGGCGGCGCGTGCACGCGGAAGATGGCCGGCGCGTTCCGCGTGACGAGCTCGCGCGCCACGGTCTCGTTCGCCAGGAGCATGAGCTCCTCGATGAGCTCGTAGGCCTTCTTCACGCCGGGATCGTGGGCGCGTTTCTCCACGTCGATGGGCGCGCCCGTCTCCAGGTCGAGCACCACCTTCGCCTCGGGCAGGTCGAAGTCGAGCGCGCCGCGACGCATGCGCCGCGCGCGGAGCTGCCGCGAGAGCTCCCACAGCACCTCGAGGTCCTCGCGCATCGCCTCCGCGTCCGGGTCCGGCACCGCGTGCTTGGCGAGCCCGAGCGCGTGCGCCACGCCCGGGTACGTGAGGGCCGCGCGCGAGCGCATGAAGCCCTCGAAGATACGCGCCCCCGTCACGGTCGCCGTCGCGTCGAGGTCGATCTCCACGCACATGCAGAGGCGCGTCGCGTTCGGCACGAGCGAACACAGGTTCGCGGAGAGCGCGCGCGGCAGCATCGGGATCGCCCTGTCGGGCAGGTAGATCGAGTTGCCGCGTGACATCGCGGCCTCGTCGAGCGCCGTCCCGGGCCGCACGTAATGCGACACGTCCGCGATCGCGATCCACACGCGGTACGAGCCGTCCTCGTTCCGCACGGCCCAGACCGCGTCGTCGTGATCACGTGCGTCTTCCGGGTCGATCGTCGGCAGCGGCAGGTGCGTCAGGTCCTCGCGACCGACGAGCGCCTCGCGGGGCACGTCGCCTCCGAACGCCTCGGCCTCGGCGATCGCCTCGGGCGGGTGCTCCTCCTCGATCGCCTCGCGCACGAGCACCTTGGCGACCTCCACGTTCGGATCACCGGGCACGCCGAGCACCGCCTCGAGCACGCCCTCGGGGTTCTCGTCGGGCATCTCCGGGAAACGCGTGATCGTGGCGACGGCGGCCATGCCGTCCTCCAGGTTCATGCGAGGCTCGCTCTTCAGCACGATCGGCCCGCGCAGCCGCGAGTCGTCGGGCTCGATCCACGCGCTCCGCCCGCGCTTGCGCAAGACGCCCGCGACGCGCTTCGTCTTGCGCTTCACGACGCGCACCACCTCGCCCTCGATGCCCCTGCGTGACGTCGTGACCACGCGGATCGCCACGGTGTCGCCGTGCAGCGCGCCGGCCATCGCCTCGGCGGGCACGTAGACGTCGTCGGGCAGGTCGAGCACCGCGACGAACCCGAAGCCGCGTGGGTTCACGTTCAGGTTGCCCTCGTGCTCTCTGCCGCGTCGCTCCCGCTCTTCCCGGGCGCGGGCGAGGCGGAAGCGTTGCCCTGGCAAGGCGACGACGCTCCCGTCCCAGCAGAGGTCGTCGAGCACGCGACGGAGCGGCTCGTACGCTCCCTCCGTCAGCCCGAGCCGGCTGGCGATCTCGTGGATGTGCAGGGGGCGGGTGTGCTCGGCGAGCACTTCGGCGATGGTTACGCGGCCGATCGACGTCATGGGTCGTGGAGCCTGGAGGCGCCCTCCTAGTCGCGCTTTTTCGCACGCGATGGGCGGTTTCCTAGCATGTCCCGAACCAAAGCCGGCTGCGAAAGGACGGCGCTTGTGCGAAACATGAGCCGATGCGCACGCTCCCCGTCCTCCTGCTTCGTTTGGCGCTGCTCGTCGCGATCGCCGCGTCCTCCGCGCTCGTCGTCGAGTACCAGAACGCAGGTGATCCCGCGTTCTGCGGCGTGACGTCGGGCTGCTTCGCCGTGCGTATGTCGCCGTGGTCGCGGCCGTTCGGCGTCCCGCTGCCGACCCTCGGCCTCGCGGCCTACGCGACGCTCTTCGGGATGACGCTCGTCGCCCGTCACAAGCTCCGGCATGCGGTCGTCGCGGCCCTCGCCGTCCCTGGTGGCCTCTTCGCCGCGTTCCTCCTCTGGCTCCAGAAAAACGAGATCGGCGCGTTCTGTCCGTGGTGCGTCGCGGTCGACATCTCCGCGATCGTCGCGGCGTTCGCCTCGGTCTGGGTCGCGCTGCGCGCATGGAAGGACGAGAGCCGCGTCCTCTTGCCGCAGCGCAGGCCCGTGGTGCTCGCCTGGGTCGGCGCGGCGATGTTCGCGGTGCTCGTCCCGTTCGTCTGGGGGAAGTATCCGGTCGTGCCGCCGGCGCCCGAGGCCATTCAGGCCCTGCAAACGCCGGGCAAGGTCGCGATCGTCGGCTTCACCGACTTCGAGTGCCCCTTCTGTCGCCGCATGCACCCGGCGCTGCACGACATCGCGGCGCGCCACGGCGATCACGTCTCGCTCGTGCGCAAGATGATGCCGCTCTCGGGCCACCCGGGCGCCGAGCCCGCGGCGCTCGCGTATCTCTGCGTGCCGGTGGACAAACGCGAGGCCGTCGCCGATCAGCTCTACGCGGCGGAGCCAGAGCAGCTCACGCACGAAGCCGTCCCCGCGCTCGTCGCGAAGGCGGGTGTCTCCGCCGAGGCCGTCGCGACGTGCATGAAGGCGCCCCAGACCCGGGCCGAGCTCGAGCGCGACAAACAACTCTTCGCGGATCTCGGCGGGCGCGGGCTTCCGTTCACGTTCGTAGGAAGGCGCGTCGTGCTCGGGTACAACCCCGAGCGCGTCGAGATGGCCCTCGCGCAGGAGCTCGGGGGCGAGCGCGTCGCGCTGCCTCTCGGGGCCATGTTCGTCGTCCTCGGCGTCGCCTTCTTGCTCGCGGTGCTCGTGACGCTCATGACCCCGGTGGGTGACCGGGACGGCGGAGCTCCGTCGAAGGAGCGCTCGCCCTCCGTTTGACCCTTGCTGGTCGGGCGGATCGGCCTCCCCTCGAGGCGCCGTCCGTGTAAGACTTCACCATGGAGACCGAAACAGCGACGGGCAGCGTGAGTACGCTGCCGCTCGAGTTCTTCCAGCAGATCCCGAAGACGGACCTCCACGTCCATCTCGACGGCTCGCTGCGGCTCGAGACCATCATCGACCTGGCGAAAAAACACGGCGTGGAGATGCCGTCGTACGAGCCTGCCGAGCTCCGGCGCGCGATGCGGCTCGGGCAAAACACGGGCTCGCTCGTCGAGTACCTCAAGGCGTTCGACGTCACGCTGCGCGTCTTGCAGACGGAGGACGCGCTCTTCCGCTGCGCCTACGAGCTCGCCGAGGACGCGGCGCGCGAGAACGTCCGCTACATGGAGGTGCGTTACGCGCCGATGCTGCACACGCGGCTCGGGCTCAAGCTCACGAGCGTCGTCGAGGCGGTGCTCGCGGGCCTGCGCGCGGCGCACGACAACCTCGGGATCGAGAGCGCGGTCATCGTGTGCGGCATCCGCAACATCTCGCCGCACTCCTCGCTCGAGATGGCCGAGCTCGCGGTGGCCTACAAGAACCGCGGCGTCGTCGGCTTCGACCTCGCCGGCGCCGAGTACGACAACCCCGCGAAGCACCACAAGGCCGCCTTCCAGCTCGTCCGCGACAACAACATCAACTGCACGATCCACGCGGGCGAGGCGTACGGGCCCGAGTCGATCGCGCAGGCGATCCACGTCTGCGGCGCGCATCGCATCGGCCACGGCTGCCGCCTGCGCGAAAACGGCGACCTCCTGCATTACGTGAACGACCACCGCATCCCGCTCGAGGCTTGCCCGTCGTCGAACGTGCAGACCGGCGCGGTGCGTGACCTCGCGTCGCACCCGCTGAAGCTCTATTACAACCTCGGCCTGCGGGTCACGGTGAACACGGACAACCGGCTCGTCACGGACACGACGGTCTCGAACGAGCTCTGGCTCTGCCACACGAAGATGGGCATGTCGCTCAAGGACATCAAGACGATCATCGTCTCGGGGTTCAAGAGCGCGTTCATGCCGTTCCACATCAAGCAGTCGTACCTCCGGCGCGTGACCGAGGAGCTCGAGCGCTTCCAGCCCGACGGCCGCATCCTGCCGGCGCGCAAGCCCGAGTCTTCGCGCAGCGAGCAGGAGACCTGGCTGCCGCGGGGCGTGCTGCCGCCGGTGAGCTTCGACGTGCAGAAGCCCGCGACCGAGGTCTCTCCGGTGCACGCCGCCGTCGAGCGCGCCATCGAAGACAGCGCGAACTAGCCCGCTCGCCTAGAGTAGGGGCGTGTCCGCCCCTCTGCCTCGCCCCGCCTCCCTCATCAAACGACGGAAGATCGAGCGCCGCGTCGTCCTCGCGGTGCTCGTGACCGCCGTCATCCCGCTCGTCGCCGCGCTGCTCCTGGCCCGGGAGATGGTGGCGCGCGTCAGCGCGACCGCGTTTCAGCCCGAGTTCGGCGCGCACCTCGACCGGGCGCTCGGGGTGTACGCGGACCTCGCGAAGACCATCAAGCAAGGCATGCGGTACGAGGCCGACGCCATTGCGATGCGGCCGGCGCTCGTCCGCGTGGCGAAGGAGGAGGGCGAGGGGCGAGTCTCCGAAGAGCTCGCGCGGGAGTTCGTCGCGCACCCTTCGCTCGTCTCGCTGAAGCTCGAGGACGCGACGGGGAAGGTCCTCGGCACACACGAGCGGGACAAACCCGTCGATCCGCTCCTGGAGCGCACGCTCCTCGTGCGCAGGCCGCTCGGCGAGGCGGGCGAGGAGGACGGGCCCTTCCTCGTCGCGACGTTCGCCGCGCCAAACGCGCGGTTCGCCGAGATGGAGTCCGCGCAGGAGTTCGTCCAGGCATACCATCAGCTCGAACGACATCACCGCGAGGAGTACGTCGACCGGACGTACACGCGGGCGTTTGGCCTCTTGTTCGGGCTCTTGATCGTGCTCGCGGCGATCGCCGGGATCGTGGTCGCGCGGCCGGTGACGCGGCGGATCGCCGAGCTCGCGGCGGCGACGCGGCCCGTGGCGGCGGGTGATTTGACGGTGCGGGTCGAGGTGACGGGGGATGACGAGGTCGGCGACCTCGGGCGGGCGTTCAATCGAATGCTGGAGGAGCTCGAGCAGACCCGCGCGCGGGTCGAGTTTCTGCGGCGGATGAGCGAGTGGCAGAAGATGGCGCGGCACCTCGCGCACGAGATCAAGAATCCGCTCACGCCGATCCAGCTCGCCGTGCAGGAGTGCCACCGCCGTTATGCCGGCGACGACGCCGATTACAAGCGTATCGTCCAGACCACGCTGGAGGTCGTCGAGGAGGAGGTGGGCACGCTGCGCCGCCTCGTCGGCGAGTTCTCGAGCTTCGCGCGGCTGCCGCGGGCGGAGCTCTCGCCCGTGGACCTCGGGGCGTTCTTGCGCGAGCAACGCGACCACCTCTCGGCCCGGACGGAGGGCGGCCGGGTGGAGGGCGAGGAGGCGCTCCTCTCGCGCGTCGATTTGCGCTTCGACGTGCCCGACGGAGAAATGCCCGCGGTGCTCGACCGGGAAATGCTCCATCGCGTGCTCACGAATGTCGTGCAGAATGCGGCGCAGGCCCTGCGGGACGCGCGCGGACGGGCGCGGAGAGGCGAGGGGACCTGGGGCAGGGTCGTGGTCACGGCGCGCTCCACCGGGGGGTTCTACGTCGTCGACGTGGACGACGACGGGCCGGGGATTTCGGCCGAGGTGCGCGACGTTCTTTTTGATCCTTATGTGACCACGAAGCGCGACGGGACGGGGCTCGGGCTCACGATCGTGAAGAAGATCGTCGTCGACCATGGCGGGACGATCGAGGCGACGTCGTCGCCCCTCGGCGGCGCGCGGTTTCGAATCCGGCTGCCCCGCGCGGACAGCGCCGAGGCGCGCGCCGCGGTCGAGCGGTCCCTCGCCCCGGACGAGGACGAGAGCGCCACAGCCACCTGAGCCGGGGTGCATCGTGTCGTGCACGAGCGCACCACAGCTCGTGGCACGGAAGCTGTAATGGTCGTCTTTCATGGCGCCCTGGCTCCGCATCGTGCTCTGGGTGGTGGCGATCGTGGCCCCGGGTGGATTCGCGCTTTTGCCCTTGCTTGCGGGTGAACACGTCAAGCGGAGGCGCGACGAGCGGTCGCGCGCCCTCGCCGCCTCTTCGGTGGAGGCCGGGCCGTAGCGCGAGAGGTCCGCCAGGGACGGCCCTTCGAGAGCTCGACGTTTTGCGTCATTTTTGCGCTCGTGTTTGGCGGGCCGAGCATCGAAGAAAATGGGCGTCGTGCCATTGCTCATTGCTTGACGAGAAGAAAGATGAACAACGAGGCAGGGACGAAGACGCGAGCGCCGCTCCGCACGTTGCGCCTGGGCACGGTGACGGCGGCATCGGCCGAGACGGCGCAGCCCGTATCCGAGCGGTACGGCCCTCGATCCGCGATGCGGCCCGTGGCGCCGGATTATTTTTCGGTCCCGCCCGAGCCCGCGGGTGTGGTCCAGGCGCTCGCCGCGGAGCCCCGCTCCGGGCCCGGGAGCCGCCGGCTGAAGACGCCCCTCGACGAGATCAACGACATCCTCCGAAAATTGGAGATTCGCGAGCTCGGGGATATTCTCCTACATGCGCAACGATTGCTCGCTGCGCGCGGGAAGGCGCCCGACCCGGACGTGATATCGATGGTGCTCGCGGCCATGGGGCGGCTCTACGGGGCGTACCGGAGTGCGCCCGGCGTTCCCTTGCCGCTCCTGCGCGGCGCGGTCGCGGACGTCCCGCGCAAGACGGTCGACGACGCGCTGCTCGAGGCGGAGGCGCGGTACATGCTGAAGCTCGTCGTGGTCTCGCCGCTCTCGCCGTTCGTCGAGCGGGGCGCGGGGATCCACGATCCGCGGCGGGGGCTGCTGTATTTCGTGGCGGCGCCGGACGGCGCGCCGCGCGAGCCCGAGCCGCTGCGCAGGCGCTAGGATCAACCGAGGACGGCGAGCACCTCGTCCGAGGCGCGCTCGCCTGCTTCGACCGCGCCTTCCATGTATCCCGTCCATATCCGAGCCGTCTCCGTCCCGGCCCAATGCACGCGGCCCACGGGGGCGCGCAGCGCGGAGGCGTGCGCGGAGAGCACGCCCGGGCCGAGGACCATGGAATAACAGCCGCGCGACCAGCGCTCGGCCGGCCAGTCCTGATCGACGTAATCGATCGGCGAGGACGCGCGCGGGCCGAAGAACCGCGTGAACGAATCGACGGCGGCCTTCTTCCGCTCCTCGGGGGTTTTTCCGCTCATGGCGCGCGCGTCCTTGCCCATGAAGAACCCGACGAGCGCGCCGCGCGAGCCGTCCTCGGGAGAATCGTCGAAGGCGAGCTTCACCGCGCCGACATCGGAGAGCGCCTCTCCCGAATACCCCGCTTGCCGCCAGAACGGCGCCTCGTACGTCGCGACGCATTTGATCACGCTGCCCATCGGCGCCCGCTGCGTGAGCTGATCCCGGATCGCCGGCAGGCCCGGCTCGTAATCGATCCGGCCGGCGAGCGCCGGCGGCACCGCCACGATCACCCGCTTGCACCGCCACGCGCCTGCGTCCGAGGTCACGGTCACGCCCGACGCGTCCTCGGCGATACGCCGCACGGGCGCGCCCAGAACGACGCGCTCTTCGCCGAGGCCTGCCGCGAGCCGCTTCGAGACCTCCTGGAAACCCTCGGCGAGGCGCGTCTCCTGCGCGCCGTTCACGATCTCCGCGCACCGCATCAGGCCGCCGCCTTGACGCAGGTAATACAGGAAAAACAAGAGGGAGAGCTCGGACGGCTCCGCCGCGAAGACCGCCCGCACCGCGG
Organism: Polyangium spumosum; assembly: GCF_009649845.1. Taxonomy (NCBI): domain Bacteria; kingdom Pseudomonadati; phylum Myxococcota; order Polyangiales; family Polyangiaceae; genus Polyangium; species Polyangium spumosum. The sequence continues at coordinate 704,163 of NZ_WJIE01000003.1, read as the reverse complement.
TGTCGAGCATTGCCTTGGCGCCGCGGGTCTTCACGTTCTTGCGTTTCCACGCCTCGACCGTGGTCCCGTCCCATTCGAGCGCCTTCGCCGCCGCGAGCGGGTCCTCGATGGGGACCTCTTTCACGAGCGCCTCGATGCGCTGGATCGAGATCCCGAGGTCGACGGCGCCGATCAAGGACAGGCTCGGGATCGAGGTCCGGTACGTCGTGAGCGTGCCGCCGAGCGAGAGCACCTTCTTGCCGTCGTGCCATTGCGGGAACGTCGACAGGCCGAGCTCGGCGACGAGCTTGGCCATTCGATCCTGCGTGGGTCCGATCCATTGCGCGCCGAGCTCGACGCGATCGCCGAGCGGGGTCGTGTGGCTCAGGGTCCGGCCGCCGACCCGATCCCGCGCCTCCAGCACCACGAACGAGACGCCCGCCGCCGCGAGCCGCCGCGCCGCCACGAGGCCGCTGAGCCCCGCGCCGACGACCACCACCGACACCTCGCGCGGCGCTCCTTGCGCGTTTTCTTCCATCGCGGCGGCAGGATACCGCCGTTCGGGCCGCCCGTGTGCTCCGATTACGTGTCGGGCGAGAGCAGCGCCCGCACCTTCGAGAGGATCGCGACATCCGCCGGCGGGAAGAGCTCGGGAGCGAGGTCGCCCGCCCCGGCCCACTTCACGTCGGCGACGTCGAGCGGACGCGGATCGGGCGAGCCGGGCAGGCGCGTCACCCAAAAGAAGAGCAGGAGGACCGATTTCTCGGGGTATTTGTGGAACGTCACCTCGACGGGGTCGCCCACCGAGACCTCCACGCCGATCTCCTCGACGAGCTCGCGCACGAGGGCCGCGCGCGGGTCTTCGCCGGGCTCGACCTTGCCGCCGGGGAACTCCCAGGCGCCCGCGAGGTGCGTGCCGCGCTTGCGCTGGGTGAGCAGGACGCGCCCCTCTTCGACGAGGACGGCGGCGGCGACGAGGACGGGCGGACGTGGCGAAGCGTCGGTCATGGCGGCGACAGACCCTAGCACCTTGGCACGAGCTGTGACATTCCGGGCGCCATGGCCATCACGTACAGCCAGGCAGGCGTGGACATCGACCGAGGCGACGCGCTCGTCGAGCGCATCAAGAAGCTCGCGCGGCCGACGCGTATCCCCGAGGTCGTCGCCGACGTCGGCGGCTTCGCGGGCCTCTGCGCCCTGCCGAGCGGGCTCGTCGACCCGATCCTCGTCAGCGGGACGGACGGCGTCGGCACGAAGCTCAAGGTCGCGTTCGCCGCGAACGTGCACGACACCGTGGGCCAGGACCTCGTCGCCATGTGCGTGAACGACGTGATCACCGTCGGCGCGCGCCCCCTGTTTTTCCTGGACTACTTCGCGACCGGCACGCTCGACGTCGACGTCGGCGAGGCCGTCGTGCGAGGCATCGCCGAGGGCTGCAAGCTCGCCGGCTGCGCGCTGCTCGGCGGCGAGACGGCGGAGTTGCCGGGCATGTACGCGCCGGGCGAGTACGACCTCGCCGGCTTCGCGGTGGGCGTCGTCGAGCGCGCGAAGATGCTCGACGGGACGAAGGCGCGCGCGGGCGACGTCGTGCTCGGCGTCGCGTCGAGCGGCCTGCACTCGAACGGGTATTCGCTGGCGCGCAAGGTGCTCTTCGAGCGCATGGGGCTCGGGGTCCACGACGAGGTCCCCGGGCTCGGCAAGAGCGCGGCCGAGGCGCTGCTCGTGCCGACGCGGATCTATGCCCGCGCCGTGCGGGAGCTGCTCGCGGCCGCGGGCGAGGCCGTGCGCGGCCTCTCGCACATCACGGGCGGGGGCTTGCCGGGCAACCTGCCGCGTGTCCTGCCGGAGGGGCTCGGCGCGTGGCTCGATCTGTCCGCGTACGAAAGGCCTGCGATCTTCCGGGTGATCGCCGAGCGAGGGCCGGTCGAGGAGGCCGAGATGCGGCGCACGTTCAACCTCGGCGTGGGGCTCGTCGTGGTGGTCGCGCCCGAGGCCGAGGCTGCCGCGCTCGCTGCGCTGCGTGGCGCCGGCGAAGAGGCCTTCCGGCTCGGCGAGGTCACCTCGGTCGGGGCCGACGTCGCGTTCGAAGATCGGGTCCGATTCGACCGATAGCCCGTGGTCGCGCCGCGATCGCCGGTTACATTGCCTGGGCCATGCCGCTCCTCTTCGTGCTCGGGTTTCTCCTCCTCGTGTATCTCCTCGCGGGTCTCCGGCAGATCAACCAGTGGGAGATCGCGCTGCGCTTCACGCTCGGCAAGTTCTCGGGCCGGGTGCAGCCGGGGCTCACGCTTTTCCTGCCGGGCTTCCAGAGCCTGCGCAAGATCGACACGCGCACGAAGAACCGCGATCTCTTGCGGCAGATGGTCATCACGCGCGACAACGTGACGACGATGGTCGACACGGTCCTTTATTACAAGGTCGTCGACCCGGAGAAGGCCACGCTCGCCGTCGAGAACTACGAGGCGGCGGTGAAGGATCGGGCGAAGGTCGTCCTGCGCGACGTCGTCGGCGAGACGCGCCTCGACGAGCTGCTCGCGCACCGCGAGGAGGTCGCCGCCAAGGTGCGCGTGCAGGTCGAATCGACGGTCTCGCAGTGGGGCCTGCACGTCGAGCTCATCGGCCTTCAGGACGTGCAGCTCCCGCCGCAGATGCAGGAGGTCCTCGCGAAGGTCGCGATCGCCGAGCGGGATCGCAAGTACGTGGTCATCAAGAGCGAGGCCGACGTGGAGAGCGCGAAGAACTTCGCCGAGGCGGCCTCGATCCTCTCGAAGGCGCCGGGCGCGATGGAGCTGCGGCGCTTCGAGGCCCTGGCGAACCTGAGCCAGGGCAACACGAAGGTCATCTTCGACCTCGCCAAGCCCTACGACGACGTCCGGCACACGGCGGCGGCGATGGCCGAGGCGGCGACGGCCGAGCAGGGGCAACGCATGCGCGTGGACAACCCCGGCGACGGCGCGCTCCGCACGGCGGCGCAACACGAGGCCGAGGCGATCGCGGAGGCCGAGGCCGAGCTGCAGGCCCGCAAGTTCCTGGCCTCGGGCCGGAAGATGTAACGTGCTCGTGCCCGAGGGCAGCGCGCTCGCCGAGGGCGCGAAGGGCCTGCTCGAGGCCTCGGGCGAGGCCGAGCTCGCGGCGCTCGTCGCGCGCAGCGTGGCCGAGCTCGTGGGCGAGGCCGATCGCTGGTCGATGGGCGCGCGCGAGGTGCGCGCGTATCGCGTGGTGCTCGTCGTCGCGGCGAAGGATCACGTCCTGCTCACCACGCACCCGGGCCGCCTCGCCAGGATCCGCGACGCGTTCGCCGCGGCCGCGCGTAGCCCCGAGACCGAGCTCGAGAGCCTCTCGCTCGTGCTCGCGCTCCCGCCTGCGGGCGCGGGGTTTCATCGGCAGGCGGGGGGCTACAGGGACGCCCCACCCCGCGCGGAGCCGCCTCCTCCGCCCGAGGCGGTGCTCGGCGGCGCGGCGGAGCTCTGCGAGGCCCGCAAGCACCACGACGCGGAGGGCGTCCTGCGCCGGGCGTCGATCGAGCAATCGTTCGTGCAGGCCGCGGCGCGCTCGATGCGCCGCTTTTTGGTCCGCCTCGACCCGGCGGATTTCGCGCGTATCGAGCGGGATCCGCCGCTCGCCGAGGCCCTCGCCTCGGCCGTGCGGGACGCCGCCGCGACGGCGGACGAGCCTGCGTCGGCCGTGCATTTCGGCTTGCGCCTCGACGGGCCCGCGGCGCCGCTCCTGCAGCCGGAGGCCGAGCTCTCGCGTTCGCTTGCGGCGAAGGGCGTGGCGCTCGTGCCCGTCGCGCGGCCCGATGGCAGGACGTGGCTCGTGGCGGTCGGCTCGTCGGGCGTCGTGCTCGTGGAGATGGTCCCGGGCCCGGAGAAGGCCCTGGTTTCGCGTGGCGAGGTGAAGGTCGCGCGCCTGCGCGTGTCGGCGGATGCCCTCACGAGGCCCGAGCGCGTCGATACCGTGAGCGCGCAGATCGTGGCGGCGCTCGGGGCGGCGAAGGTGCGCTGAGCGAGGGAGGGAGCGTCCTGGGCGGCGACCTGCCGGGTAGCGTGAACCTGGCCTGGATGTCGCTTGCGCCTTCGTGGGCGAAGGGGTTAAGACCGCCGGAGGCGCCATGTTGATCCAGTTCCGCGTGGAGAACCACCGGTCGCTGCGGGACGAGCAGACGCTCTCGCTCGTCGCGGACAGCACGCTCGATCCGGCGGACCCGCGGCTGATCCGGGTCCCGGGGTTCGAGGAAGCGCTCCTCCCCGCGGTGGCGCTTTATGGGGCGAATGCTTCGGGGAAAACCAACGTCGTTGGCGCGATGGGTTTCATGCGCGAGGTGGTGATCACATCGCAGCGCCTCTGGGAGCCGGAGGGTGGTACGCCCCAGGAGCCCTTTGCGCTTTCCGACAAGGCGACCGAGTCATCATTGTTCGAGGTCGACTTCCTGCTGGATGGCAAGAGGCACCGATATGGCTTCGTCCTGGACTCCGCCGCCATCGAGGAGGAGTGGTTGTACACGTTTCTCGATGGCGAGGCCCGGGTCGCTTTCGAGCGAAAGGGGGAAACGTTCGAGTTTGGTGACCAACTGGCCGACGAAAACAATGAAGTCATCGCCTCCCTGACCCGCGGCAATAGTTTGTTCTTGTCTGCCGCGGCGCAAAACAATCACCGGTTGTTGCGACCGCTCTACGGTTGGTTTGGGAGTATGTGGTTCGAGTTCCATCAGGGAGCCACGCCGAGCATTCCTGCACGAGCGCAGCTCCTTCGCAGAATTTTCGGTGCAGAGCGGCAGCTATCTTTGTTCTCCGATATCGAGTCCGAGCTCGACGTCCGGGAACGTCAACGCGAATCGATCCGGCGCTTGCTCCAGTCTGCGGACATTGGCATCAAGGATATCAAAATCGAGAAGCAGAAGTTGTTGTTCATGCATCGTGCGGAAGACCCCGCACGAGAGGTCTGGTTACCTCTGTCTGCGCAATCCGCCGGCACCGTCGCGCTCCTCAACATCGCAGTTCCGCTCCTCGATGTGCTCGCGGGCGGCGGTCTCCTCTGCATCGACGAGCTCGAAGCCAGCCTGCACCCGAAGCTCGCGCTCGAGCTCCTGCGCCTCTTCAACGATCCGAAGCACAACCCCCACGGCGCGCAGCTCGTGTTCACCACGCACGACACCAACCTGCTCGGCAACACCCTCGGCGAGCCACCTCTGCGGCGTGATCAGATCTGGTTCACCGAGAAGGACCAGGCCGGCGCGACGCACCTCTACCCGCTCACGGACTTCCATCCCAAGCAGCAGGAGAACATCGAGCGGGGATACCTCCAGGGTCGCTACGGCGCCATCCCGTTCCTCGGGGACCTCCTCGCGAAGGGGGATTGACGTGGTCTCCCGAGGACGCCGCGACGCCGACATCCGTCGGCACAAGCCGAAGCGCGAGCCCAAGCACCGGATCCTCATCGTCGCCGAGGGAAAGGCGACGGAGCGCCACTACTTCAGCGCGTTCAGGCAGAAGGTGAAGAACCCTCTGGTGCACGTCGAAGTCGCCCGAGAGACGGGCGTCCCCGTGACCGTCGTCGAGATCGCCAAGCGCGAACGCGACATCGCCGCGCAGCGAGCGAAGGAGGAGAAGGACGAGAACCTCCTCTGGAACGAGGTCTGGGCCGTCATCGACGTCGACGAGCATCCGAACCTCGAAGCCGCGCAGAAGGCCGCCACCGAGAGCTCGATCCGGATGGCCGTGTCGAACCCCTGCTTCGAGTTGTGGTTGCTCCTGCACTTCCAGGACCAGCGGGCGCACATCCACCGGCACAAGGCGCAGTCGATGATGCGGCAACACCTGCCCGACTACGACAAGGTCCTCGACGGCAAGAGCTTCGATCGGATCCACGCAGGCTACGAAGACGCCCTGCGAAGGGCGCGAGAGCTCGCGGAAGAGGCGGCGCGGCACGGGAGCCCCGGCAGGAACCCGAGCACCGGGGTTCCCGCGCTGACCGAGTCGATCCGCGCAGGCGGCGCTCGCTGAGGATCTCCTCGACCCGGTCGCTCGACCCCCTCGACCCGGTCGCTCGAAGGTCTCGACCCGGTCGTCGACCTCCTCGACCGGTAATGGGCAGTTTTCGTAATCGGTGGGCGGTTTCGGCGTAATGCCGTAGCGCCGGGCGATCGCGGGGCGTAGGGTCGGCGTGCCTGAGAAAGGCGCCGCCCCGGGGGACCTACTCAATCCCACGGGGCGACTTGGCAGCCACCTCATCTCACGAGGAGCCACCCGATGCTTCGTCTAGTACACCCTCGTCGCGAGGGCCAAGGGACTCGTCCGCCTTCCGCGCGGAAGAGCCCCGCTCTCTTCCCCTCCCGAACCGAGCGCGCCCGCATGCGAGCCGCCGAGCGCAACATCGCCCGCGCCTACGGCGGGCGGGACGTGCTCGCCGCCGTGATGGGCGTCTCGAAGGACGCGCTCAACAACATCCGCCGCGGATCCTCCTACGCCGTCGCCGTGCTCCTCGCGCGAGCGGGCGGCATCCCCGTCGAGCAAGTCCTTTCCGGTAAGCCTCATGTGGCCGGCGCGTGCGCCCTTTGCGGGCGGAAGGGAGGCGCGTCGTGATGGCCGCTCCCCTCTACCCCGGGGGTCTCGTCGAGATCCAGCGGGCGAACCTCCGCGCCCTGCTTCGCCACCTTCACCGGGAGCTCGGTTCCTGGATCCTCGTGGCCCACAAGATCGGCTTCCGCCGGTACGTGGTCCTCGCGTTCTGCGACGGCACGAACCCCGGCAACATGGCGCTCGCGCGGAGCATCTCCCGTGCCGTAGGGCTCACGCTCGACGATGCCCTCGCCGGGAAGGCGCCGCCCCGCAAGGCTCCCGTGCTCTCCCTCGTGGCGTCCCCGAAGCGGAAGGGAGGCGCCTCGTGACCGAGCCCCAGGACAAGGCCCCGGAGAGCTTGCCCGCGGTCCTCACGGAAGCGCAGGCGGCGCGCGTTCGGAAGGCGCTTGCGCCCTACGTCGCGGCGCGGACGGCGCGGGAGTCGGCCAAGATGCTCGGCTTCGCCCGGCAGTACGTGCGCGCCGTTCTCCACGGCGAGATCCACTGCACGCTGCTTTTCGCGTCACGCGTGGCGCGCGTGCTCCGGGTCGATCTCGACGCCCTGATCCGGGGTGACGGGACGTGATCCGGTACCGCGCCTCCCCCGGCGGGGGCGCGCCGATCGTAGAGGCGGACGCGGAGGACATCGAGGCCATGCGCCCGATGCTCCTTCGCCATGCCCTCGCGCTCGGCGTGGAACGGCGGCACGCGGACGACGTCGTGCAGGAGACGATGATCACGACGTGGATCGCGCTCGGCGAGGGACGCGTGCGGGGCGGGGAGAAGACGCCCCCCGCGGCTGCGTTTCAGGGGTTCGCGCGACAGACGGCGTGGTTCCACGCCATGAACCTCTCGCGGCGCGGCTCCGGGCGCGAGGTCCCCGTGTCCTCGCTTCGGGACGTTCCGATCCTCGTGTCGCCGGACCCGACGCACGCGATCGAGGCGCGGGACGTGCTCGCAAAGGTCATGGCGTCGAGCCCAAAGGTCGCCCACGTCGTAGAACTCGCCGCCCGCGGGCTCATCGGGGCCGACGCGGCGCGAGAGGCAGGCCAGCACCGGGCGACCTTCCACGCCCACGAGAAGAAGCTTCGCGCCGCCCTCCAGAAGCTCGGCGCGGCTCCCCCGAAGCAGGCTCCACACCCCACGCGGAAGAACCGGAAGCAAAAGCGCTGAACGGGCGCGCCCGGCGCATACGGTCCGACTACCTGCCGGCCCCGATCCGGCGTATGCGCCGGGCGTGATCTTCACCGTAACGATCGACGGGCGAGGCATCCGCGAGATGCCTCTGGAGCACAAGACGCTGGCCGTGGCGGTGATGGCCTACGCCGAAGCCGTGCTGGCTGGGATGGACGCGACGCACACGTCCATCGTTCAGAACATAGCTCTCTCGCCGAAAGTGCCCGGATACCCGACGGCGCTGGAAACGGGCGAGATGCAGATCCGCCCGCTGAACCAGAACCAGACGCTAGAACTCGTGCAAGCGTTCGTCGAAGAAGCGTTCTTGGGTCTGGACATCAAAGTCCGGTTCGTGGTTCCGCCTGCCCCAGCGGGTCGAGAAGACGAGTGACCAGGCGACCGCTCTTCATGTCGGCGATTCGTCGTTGATATTCGCGCAACTGCGCCATGTAGGCAGGTTCGGGCTGTTGGTTGGTACTTTGCTCGGGCTCGGGCGTGTTCGGTTCTCGCATGTTCCCATCATGCCCGTGCACAATCAGAGGCACGAGCAGAGCGGGTCGCCCGGCTCGCACTTGCAGGGCTTGCCCGTCGTGCTCGCGGGCGCGGAACCTCCCTCGGCCGCCTGCTTCGCCCTCTCCTCGGCGAGCCGCTTCTCCAACGCGGTTCGCTCGGTCTCGTCCTTCGCGCCCGCGAGCATCGAGACCAACGAATCGATCTTCGTCTGCCGTTCCTTCGCCCGGACCTTGGCCGTTTGTTCGGCTTCCTCGGCGCCCCGGACCGCGTCTTCGCGTTCTCGTTCTCGTCGAGCGTCGCGAAGGGCCGCGTCGAGGTGTCGCTGCACGTCGTCCGGGGCCGAGCGCCCGTAGGTGGTCTCGCCGTCGCGCACGAAATGATCGTCGTCCTCCACGACGAGCCGCACCCGCGCGTCGCCGAGAAAGCTCGCGCCGTAGACGCCGCGCGACTCCCGGACCAACGGAAGCCGCTTCGACCGCGCTCCGCCGGGAAGGAAGAACGCGATGCTGCCGTCGCCGAAGCCCGAGCCGAAGTCGGCCTCGTAGCACCCGCTCGACGTCGAGCAGAAGACGCCCGCGCTCGGAGGCTTCACGAACATGAAGTAGACAACCACGAGCCCGATCGGCACGATCGCCGCGTAGAGGAATAGGACGAACCTCCGCTCGCCCTTCGCCGTCTTACCGTTGCTCCGGTTCTCGTCCTTCGCCTGCTCCATGTCGTCCTCCACGCGAGGCGTACACGGTAGGGCCGAGGTTCGTCGGGGTCAACGAAACACGGCGTATCGGCCGTTATTCCGACGAGGACGACAGCGTAGACCCGCGGGGGTGACCCGCTCCGCCCGCGTCGTCGAGGTCCTCGGCTACATCGGGGCGAACGTGCGCCGTCTGCGCCTGTCCCGCGGGCTCACGCAGGAACAACTCGCCGAGGCCGCGGAACTCGATCTTCGCTTCCTTCAGCGGGTCGAGCGTGGTCAGACCAACGTCGGCGTCGCCGTGATCGTGGCGCTCGCGGGCGCGCTCGGCGTGCCTCCCGGGAGGCTCTTCCGAAAAGCAACACTTCCCGAAGCAAAGCCCGGCAGACCGCGCAAGAGGACGCAGGGATGGCGCTGACGCCTACTCGTCTTCGGGTTCCTCGTCGAAGAACGCAAGCCGCTTCTCCCGCTCGCGCCACGCGAGAAGATCCATCTGCTCCCATCGCGCCTCGTGGTCGTCCACGTGCGGCGTCGGGTATCGGACGGGAACCGGAGGCGGCGGGGGCTTCGGCGCCTGATTTGACGGGGCCCTGCCTCCGTCGATGACCCGGAGCCATCCCTTGCCGTCCGGGAGCTTCCTGGCGGCGCTCGGCTTCGCTCCCGGGGCGGCAGCCGCCGGAGCAAGCTCCCGAGGCTTGGGAGGCTCGCACGGGGCCGCCGCTAGGGCGCGCTCGACGAGCTCTTCCACCGTCCAGACGTGATCCGCAATCCCCGCCTCCATGGCCGGGGTCACCCGGAGCGCCTCGTGCACGCGGACGAAGTTGTAGAACGCCACGTGCAGGGCGACGGCCGCGCGGTGATTCTCGATCTTCCGGCTGAAGCCGTTGCAGAGCCGCGTAAACCGGCGGACATGCATCCGGACCGTGAGGTTCGCACGCTCGACGTGAGACGTGCTCGCGCGGTCGAGGTTCGGCGCACCGTGCGCGGTCTTCTTCGTGATGAAGGGGTCCCGCGGGGGTTCGTAGCGGTGGTCCGCCGGTCCCTCGCGCCGCCCCTTCTTCGAGTAGTCCTTGTGGATCACGGCGTGGTCGACCGCGCCCCCGAAGCTCTGCCCGATCGCCACCGGATACGACTGCCAACCGTCCGTGGAGACCTCGGGAATCGTCACGAGACGAGCGCGGAGGTCCGCTACGAAAGCCTTGGTCGTGGCCTCGTCTCGCTTCCCCACGCGGTAGGACACGATCAGTTTCTTGGTCCGGGCGAGCGCGAGGTACGCGTAGGCGTCGCCGTACTCGGCCGGATCCTCGGGCTTCACCCGGGCCTGCTTCTTCGCGACGTAGGACCAAATCTCGTCGCACTGGATTTCACGGATATCCAAACCGCAGACGAGCCGATTGTGCAATCGATCGCAGCCCTCGCCGACCCGCACGAGAAGCGAGAGGATCGCTTCCTTGCACGTGCCCGTGAGCCTGGACGTTGCGCGCACGCTGGCGCCCTCCACGAGGTGAGAAACGACGGCGGTACGCTCGGCAAGCGAAAGGTGATTGCCCACGGCGAAGCCCCGACGAGCGCCGTCTCCCGGGGATCCCGACGCGCCCTCTGCGCGTCATCCTCGCCCGTCCGACCGGTCAACTCGATGGGATGAGAGTATCACGAAACGCGGTGTTTTCGTGATCAATCGCCGATATGGTCGGACACGCAATGTCCTAGGTCGGACAGTCGGGCGAATGTCTCATTATGAGAGTAACCTAGCGGAACACTTGCGGTTTCCGGTGCAGGCGAATCCGGAGCGTGCTAGGTCATCCGTACCCCTTCACGGGGCGACGGCAGAACAAAAGACATCAGGCGAGCACGCGGAGCGGCCACTCCAGCGATACTCGCCCGATCCGTTCTCTGGGAGAGACGGTCGGGAGGAGTGTATGGGAAGGGTGGCTATCCGTCAAGGCGATGTTCTGCACTCCGCGCGCTCGCTGCTTTGGAGGATCACCCTCATGGCGAGCGACGAGATCAAGAACCTTCCCCTGCACGAGCGAATGGCGCACTTCTACAAGCTCTGGGAGATGCACAAGCGCGCGGGAGATTTCGAGGTCACCCAGGAAGCGACCGACCGACTCGCGGCGATGTGCAACGTCCCGGCGCCAAGAGTGAAGGTCCGCGACGACGACGGACCGCGCGGGCGTTTCCTCGAAACGTACTGATCGAGGGGACGGCGGGGTGTCGCAGGATGCCCCGCCGTCCCGGCGTTCGGGGTCGGTTGGGCAGAACTGCCCACTACCCCTCGACCCGGTCGATCGAAGGTCTCGACCCGGTCGTCGACCTCCTCGAGACCTTTGATCGACCCCCTCGAGACCTTTGATCGAAGGTCTCGACCCGGTCTTCGACCTCCTCGAGACCTTCGATCGACCCCCTCGAGACCTTTGATCGAAGGTCTCGACCCGGTCTTCGACCCTCTCGACCGGGTCGATCGACCCGGTGGACGGGGTCGCCGTCGACCCCGCCCCACGGCCGGCGCGGCTACTGCTTCCCGAAATCCTGCGTCCAGTACTTCTTGTATCCGACCGTCCCCTCGTAATACCCCACGCCGAGGTGCTTGAGGGAAGACTTCATGATGTTCTTGCAATGTCCCGAGCTGTTCATCCAGCCCGTGACCACCGCCGACGGCGTCGAATACCCGGCGGCGATGTTCTCGGCCGCCTGCGTGTACGTGTAGCCTGCGCTCTTGATGCGTTGCCAGGGCGTCGACCCATTCGACCCGGTGTGGCTGAAGAAATTCTTCACGCCCATGTCCTTCGAATGCTTGCGCGCCGCGCACCGCAGCCGGTCGTCGAGCGTCAAGGGCGGCGCGGGCGCATACTTCACGCCGCCGCAGGTCGCGCCGGCCGCGCGTTTCTGGTTCACCAGCGTCAGCACCTGCGCCTCGTAATCGCTCCAGGCCTGGTTCCAGCTCACCACGTCGTCGCACCACGCCACGAGATCCGCCGCGTCCTCCTCGGGGGCAAACTCCTTCGTGTTCTCGTCTTCCTCGACGAAGAGGCCCTCCCCCAAAGCCTCGTCCATTTCCTCGGTCTCAACGTCCGCGTATTCGTCCTCTGCCTCCATGGGGCCGCCGCAGCCAATGAGAGAGAACGAACCCACCGTCAGGAGCAGGAACATCGTGAGGTGTTTCATGGACACAGAAGTTACCACCGAGCGTCCGTTTCACGAATACCCCAATGCCGACGCATTCGTGCTTCGAATGTAATGGTAATGATGCGCCGTGGGCGAAGCTCGTTGGAGCAAAAACAATCAGCGGCGCTCGTGCCCCCGGGCCACGCGGAGCGCATACGCGACCCCGTCGCGCAGCGTGCCCTTCGTCACGATGATTCCTAGTTCCGCCCCATTTTCCACGAATGTCCGCGCGAGCTCCGGCCCCGTCCCCGTCGCGACCACCTCGGCGCCGAGCAGCCGCGCCGCCTGCGCCGCGCGCACGAGCGCCTCGGCCGCCTCCGTGCTCGCCTCTTTTACGCCCGTCAGGTCGAGGATCACCACCCGCGCGTCCTCGCGCCCGATGCCTTCGAGCAGCACCCCGAGCATCCGCTCGGCCCGCGACGGCTCGAGCACCCCGACGAGCGGCATCACGAGCACGCCCTCCGCGATCGGAACGAGCGGCGTCCCGAGCTCCTCGAGCGCCGCCCTCTGCGCCGCGATCACCTCGGAGGCGAGCCGCCGCCGCTCCTCCTCCGCGCGCCGCGCCGCCGTCAGGTCCCGGATGATCGCGCACCGCGCGATGCCGCGGCCTCGCGCGTCGCGCACGAGGAACGCCGTCACGTGCGCGTCGAACGTCTCGCCGCTCGCGCGCTGGTACGTGAGCTCCCCGCTCCACGAGCCATGCTCCATCACCGCCTTCGCCACCTGCTCGCGGTGGATCGGCTCCGCGTGTTTCGCCACGAGCTCGTAGATCGAGTGCCCCGGGAGGTCGTCCCGCTCGAGCAGCCGCGCGAGCGCCGGGTTCACGTGGAGCAACGTCCCGTCCGGGGCCGCCACCCCCATCCCGTCCGGCGCGTTCTCGATCAGTGCCCCGAAGATCCGCGTCTTCTTGTGCACGAGCTCCGCCCGCGCGCGCAGCTCGTCGTCGATCAGGGAGAGCGCGTCGCTCGACGAGCGGATGAACGCGCGGATCCGCGACGTCGCCCCCGGGACGCCCGACGCGCGGAGCTCGAGCGCCACGTCGACGAAGACCTGCCGCATCGCGCCGAGCACGCCCTGCATCGTCGACGCCGAGTAGCCGCGCTGCACCGAGCCGTCGATCCAGCGCCGCCAGCTCTCGACCGCGAAGGGCCTGCTGCCGTCGTGGATCGCCGCGATGGCGATGTCGACCTCGATCTCGCGATCGGCGCGGAAGCTCTCGAGCGTGGCCCCGAGCGTCCCGCCGAGCGCCGACAGCGCCTCTCTCGTCAGCCGATCGACGAGCATCTCCCTTCGGGCGGCGAACGCCGCCGCGAACGGGTCGAGCTTCGTATCCGCGCGCTCGCTCATCGGCTCGGCCCTGCTCCGCGGCCCTTCCGTCGCATCTGCCGCTTCTGCCGCTCGTGCCCGATCGCGTGCGCCACGCCCGCGCGCAGCGTGCTCCACGTGTCCATGCCGCCGAGGTCCACGTCGAGGTCGACCAGCGTCTTCGCCACCGCGCCGCGTACGCCCGTCAGCACCACCTCCGCGCCCACGAGCTCGGCGGCCCTCGCCGCGCGCACGAGCGACTCGGCCACCTCCGCGTCCACCACGGGCACGCCCGTGATGTCCACGATCACGTGCCCCGCGCCCGTCCGCGTGATCCCCTCGAGCATCAGCTCGATGATCCGCGGCGTCCGCGACGCGTCGAGCGAGCCGACGAGCGGCATCGCGAGCACCCCCTCGGCGAGCGGCAAGAGCGGCGCCGCGAGCTCTCGCAGCGCCGCGGCCTGCGCCTTCTGGATCTCCTCTTCGAGCGCGCGCCGCTCCGCCGCGGCCCGCTCTTCCGCCGTCGCGTCGCGCACGAGCACGCACCGCGCGATCGTCTCGCCGGCCTCCGACCTCACCCGGAACGCCTTGAGCTGCGCGTTGAACGACGTCCCGTCCGCGCGCTGGTAGCGCAGGCAGCCCTCCCAGTTCCCGGTGCGCTCGGCGATCTCCGCCATCTGCGCGAGCTTCGTGTGCTCGTCCGGGTGCACGAAATCCGCGAAGTGCCCGCGTGACGCCTCCTCCGAGCCCATCATCGCGCAGAACGCCGGGTTCGCGTACACCACCGTCCCGTCGGCCCTGGCGATCCCGATCCCGTCGGGCGCGTTCTCCGTCACCGCGCGCAGCACCGTCGCGCGCCGCGCGCCCTCCTCGGCCTCCGCGCGGAACGCTCGATTGAAGGCGGCCGCGGCCGTGTTCATCGCGCCGACGAGCCGCCGCGCCCCCGTGTCCGCGCCCGGCACGCCCTGCTCCAGGGCCTCGAGCGCCGCGTCGAGCAGCGCTTGTCCCGCGCGTTCGAGTCGCCGCAGCACCCCGCGCGTGTCGCCGCCGCGCGCCTCCGCCGCCTCGCCGATGTGCTCGACCCACGCCTCGAGCGCGCCTGGATCCAGGCTCTCGGTCGCGTCGATCCACGCGTCGAAGCTCGCGGCGAGCTCCTCGCGGAGGGACGACGTGTCGTCCTTCTCGGCTTCGGTCGACGCGGGCTCCGCGCTCGTTCGTTCGAGGCGCGCGAGGATCCCTGGGCGCCGCTCGATCATCGCTCGTCGGAACGCGGAAACTTCGGCCCCCATCATGTGCGGCACAGCGTAAGAGCATCCTGGGCGCGCTCGCAAGCGCCCGCGCCATGCCTGCGACGCCCGAACCGTGCCCGCGCGAACGACGCGGGGCGGCATCGGGGCTCGGGCGCCGGGGTTCGCCCTTGGGCCTTGTCGCGGGGAGAAAATCACGGTTGATTGTGCTCGGCGTGCCTTGCGCGCGGGCCCCCGTCGGGGCTCGGGACCTGGCCGCGTACGGGGGGGAAGGGCGAAGGGCCCACGTCAGGAGGAGGATCGTCGTTTTATGCGCGTGCTCGAGAACTTCATCAACGGCGCCTGGGTTGCTTCTGCGGGCACCACGTTGCTCGACGTGAAGAACCCCGCGACCGGCGAGCTTCTCGCCAAGGTCCCGCTCTCGACCTCGGCGGACGTCGACGCCGCGGTGCAGGCGGCCAAGGCTGCGTTCCCCGCGTGGCGGGCCGTCCCGCCGGTGCAGCGCGCGCGTTACCTCTTCAAGCTGAAGAACCTCTTCGACCAGCACCGCGAGGAGATCGCGAACATCTGCACGAGCGAGCATGGCAAGACGTTCTCCGAGTCGTTCAACGATTTCGGCCGCGGCATCGAGAACGTCGAGCACGCGTGTGGCATCCCCGCGCTGCTCATGGGCGACCACCTCGAGAACGTCGCCACGGGCATCGACACGAAGGTCCTGCGCCAGCCGCTCGGCGTCTTCGCGGCGATCACGCCCTTCAACTTCCCGCCGATGGTGCCGCTCTGGTTCCTGCCGTACGCGATCGCCGCGGGCAACACCTTCGTGCTCAAGCCGAGCGAGCAGGTGCCGCTCTCGCAGAAGCGCATCTTCGAGCTCATCGGACAGGTCGGCCTGCCGAACGGCGTCGTGAACCTGGTGAACGGCGGCCGTGAGGTCGTCGAGGCGATCTGCGAGCACCCGGACGTGAAGGGCGTCTCGTTCGTCGGCTCGTCGAACGTCGCGAAGATCGTCTACCGGAAGTGCGGCGAGACCGGCAAGCGCGTGCAGGCGCTCGGCGGCGCGAAGAACTTCATCGTGATCATGCCCGACGCGGACATGGAGCGCGCGGTGCAGAACGCGGTCGAGAGCTGCTACGGGTGCGCGGGCCAGCGTTGCCTCGCGGGCAGCGTGATCGTCCCCGTCGGCGACGCGTACGAGCGCGTGCGCGACCTCTTCGTGGAGTACACGAAGAAGATCGTGCTCGGCGACGGCAAGAACCCGGGCACCACGCTCGGCCCCGTGGTCTCGCGGGCGCACAAGGACAAGGTCCTCTCGTACATCGAGAAGGGCCTGCAAGAGGGCGCGAAGCTCGTGCTCGACGGCCGGAACGCGACGGTCGACGGCCTTCCGGACGGCAACTGGATCGGGCCGACGATCTTCGAGGGCGTGCGCCCCGACATGGTGATCGGGCGCGAGGAGATCTTCGGGCCGGTCGCCTGCTTCATGCGGGCGAAGGACCTCGACGAGGCCATCCGGCTCGCGAATGCGAGCGAATACGGCAACGCGTCGAGCATCTACACGACGAATGGCAAGGCCGCGCGTGAGTTCGGCGCGCGCGTCGAGGCGGGCATGGTCGGCGTGAACATCGGCGTCGCGGCGCCCATGGCCTTCTTCCCGTTCGGCGGCCAGAAGGCGAGCCTCTACGGCGACACGAAGGCCCACGGCGCCGCCGGCGTCGATTTCTACACCGAGCGCAAGATCGTCATCGAGAGGTGGTTCTAATGGCCAGGAAAGTCATCGGCGGGCTCATCCAGTGCGGTAACGCGCTCAATGATCCGGGCGCCTCGGTGCTCCAGATCCGCGACGCGATGTTCGAGAAGCACCTGCCGTTCATCGAGGAGGCTGGCAAGAAGGGCGTGCAGATCCTCTGCTTGCAGGAGGTCTTCAACACGCCGTATTTCTGCCCCTCGCAGGACGCGAAATGGTGCGACACGGCCGAGGAGGTCCCCGGCCCGACGGTCGCGCGGCTCAGCGAGTACGCGAAGAAGTACCAGATGGCGATGGTCATCCCCGTCTACGAGCGCGTGCAGGCCGGCGTGTATTACAACACGGCCGCCGTCGTCGACGCGGACGGGACGTACCTCGGCAAGTACCGGAAGAACCACATCCCGCAGACGAACGGCTTCTGGGAGAAGTATTTCTTCAAGCCGGGCAACCTCGGGTATCCGACGTTCCAGACGCGGTACGCGAAGATCGGCGTCTACATCTGCTACGACCGCCATTTCCCCGAGGGCGCGCGCCTGCTCGGCCTGAACGGGGCCGAGATCGTCTTCAACCCCTCGGCGACCGTGGCGGGGTTGTCCCAGTACCTCTGGAAGCTCGAGCAGCCCGCGCACGCCGTGGCGAACGGGTATTACATCGCGGCGTCGAACCGCGTCGGCACCGAGCCTCCGTGGAACATCGGCAAGTTCTACGGGACGAGTTATTTCTGCGATCCTCGGGGCAACATGCTCGCCGTCGGCAGCGAGGACAAGGACGAGCTCGTCGTCGCGGAGATGGACCTCGACCTCATCGAGGAGGTGCGGCGCACCTGGCAGTTCTACCGCGACCGCAGGCCCGAGACGTACGAGGACATGGTCAAGCTCTTGCCCTGATCGAGGGGCGTTCGGGAGGACGAGATGGGCATCCTGATCAAGAACGGCGAGATCGTCACCGCGTCCGATAAGTTTGTCGGTGACGTATACTGCGATGGCGACAAGATCGTGGCGGTCGGGTCCGGGCTCGTGAAGCAGGGCGCGGACGACGTCGTCATCGACGCCTCGGGCCAGCTCGTCTTCCCGGGCGGCATCGACGCGCACGTGCACATGGAGCTGCCCTTCATGGGCACGGAGAGCTCCGACGATTTCGAAACGGGCACGGCGGCGGGCGTCGCCGGCGGCACCACGTCGATCATCGATTTCGTCATCCCGGCGCGCGGCCAGCATCTGCTCGACGGTCTCGCCATGTGGAAGGAGAAGGCGAAGAAGTCCGTCGCCGATTACGCCTTCCACATGGCGGTCACCTGGTGGGGCGACCGCACGAAATCCGAGATGGAGCAATGCGTTCGCGAGGAGGGCATCCCCTCCTTCAAGACGTTCATGGCCTATCGCGGCGCGATCGGCGTCGACGACGTCGAGCTCATCCAGGTCATGCAGACGGCGAAGGACCTCGGCGCGCTCGTCACGGTGCACGCCGAGCACGGCGACGTCGTCGTCGCTTTGCAGAAGAAGCTCGTGGCCGAGGGCAAGCTCGATCCGAAATACCATGCCCTCTCGCGCCCCGCGCCCGTCGAGGGCGAGGCGACGAACCGCGCGATCATGATGGCCCGTTTGATCGGCGAGCCGATCTACATCGTGCACCTCACGTGCCGCGAGGCGCTCGACGCCGTCATGGACGCGCGGAGGCGCGGCCAGGTCGTGCTGGCGGAGACCTGCCCGCAATACCTGCTCCTCGACGACTCGGTCTACGACAAGCCCGATTTCGAGGGCGCGGCGTACGTCATGAGCCCGCCGATCCGGCCGAAGGGGCACCAGGAGGCGCTCTGGGCCGGCATTGGCTCGGGGCTCATCCAGGTCGTCGCGACGGACCATTGCCCGTTCAACCAGGTCGGCCAGAAGGACATGGGCCGGGAGAATTTCACGAAGATCCCGAACGGCGCCGCGGGCATCGAGAACCGCCTCGGCCTGCTCTGGACTTACGGCGTCGAGGCGGGCCGCATCGACGTGAACCGGTTCGTCGATCTCTTCTCCACGCAGCCGGCGAAGATCTTCGGCCTCTATCCGCGCAAGGGCACCATCGTGCCGGGCGCCGACGCCGACCTCGTGATCTTCGATCCGAAGGGCAGCGGCGTGATCTCGGCGAAGACGCACCACCACCGTTGTGATCGCAACATCTTCGAGGGATTCGAGGTCAAGGGCAAGGTGACGCAGACCATCGTCCACGGCCGCGTCCAGTACAAGGACGGCAAGCTCGACGTCGTCCGCGGGGCGGGCCGTTATCTCCCGCGCAAGCTCGAATCGTTCCCGGTGCCCGTGAGGGAGGCTCGATGAAACACAATTCGCCGCACATCCCGGACGTCGAGGGGGATAGGCTCGAGGTCCTCTACGAGGACAAGAAGCCGCCCTACGACGACGCCGAGGCCATCGCCGAAGCGAACCGTTGCCTGTATTGCGTGGACGCGCCGTGCATCAAGGCTTGCCCGACCGCGATCGACATCCCCACGTTCATTCGCAAGATCGGCACGGGGAACGTGAAGGGCGCGGCGCGCACGATTCTCACGCAGAACCTGCTCGGCAAGTCCTGCGGGCAGGTTTGTCCGGTGGAGGTCCTCTGCGCAGGCGCCTGCGTGTACAACGACTGGAGTCGTGATCCGATCAAGATCGGGCGTCTGCAACGGTACGCGGTGGAGAAGGCGATCGCCGAGGATCCGCAGCTTTTTGCGCCGAAGCCCTCGACGGGCAAGCGGATCGCGCTCGTCGGCGCGGGCCCGGCGAGCATCGCGGCGGCCGGCTGGCTCGCGCTCGAGGGGCACGCGGCGGCCATTTACGAGAAGAAGTTCCTGCCGGGCGGGCTCAATACGCTGGGAATCGCGCCCTACAAGATGAAGGTCGAGGAGGCGCTCCAGGAGGTCACCTGGGTGCTCTCGCTCGGCAACGTGGAGCTCTACGAGGGCGTGGAGATCGTCGCCGTCTCGGGCTCGCCCGACGAGGTCTCGGCCTCGGCGCTGCTCGACCAGTACGACGCGGTCTTCCTCGGCCTCGGCCTCGGCCCGGATTCGCGGCTGAAGATCCCCGGCGAGGACGGCGGCGGCGTGGTTGGCGCGACGCACCTCATCGAGCGGCTCAAGGCCGACCCGACGCTCCGCTTCAAGGGCGTCGATCGGGTCGTCGTCGTCGGCGGCGGCAACACCGCCGTCGACATCGCGCACGAGCTCGCGCTGCTCGGCATCGACACGACGATGGTGTATCGCGGCGGCGACCACGAGATGTCTGCGTACGAGCACGAGCTCGCGAGCGGCAAGGTCGACGGCATGAAGGTCCTCTGCGAGCGCCAGCCGGTCGCGGTTTTACGGGACAATGTCGGCAAGGTCATCGGCGTCCGGGTGGTCCGGACCGAGGACAAGAAGCCCGTCCCTGGCGCCGAGGAGGATCTCAAGGCGGACATGGTGGTCGTCGCGGTGGGGCAGAGCCGCATGACCGAGGTCGCGCGCTCGTTCCCGGGCGTCGAGCTCGACATGCGCGGCCGGGTCATCGTCGATCCGAAGACGGGTCGCACCGGAAACCCCAAGGTCTGGAGCGCCGGTGATTGCGTCAACGGCGGCAAGGAGGTCGTGAACGCGGTCGCCGAGGCGAAGATCGCGGTCACGAGCATGCACGCGTTCCTCACGGGCGGAGCCTGAGACATGGCAGATCTATCCATCAATTTTGCGGGTATCAAGAGCCCGAACCCGTTCTGGCTCGCCTCGGCGCCGCCCACGAACACGGGCGACCAGGTCATGCGCGCCTTCGACGCCGGCTGGGGCGGCGCGGTGTGGAAGACGCTCGGCAATCCGATCGTCAACGTATCGAGCCGCTTCGGCGGCATCGATTACGGAAACACGCGGATGATGGGGCTCAACAACATCGAGCTCATCACCGATCGCCCGCTCGAGGTGAACCTGCGCGAGATTCGCGAGGTCAAGCGCCGGTATCCGAACCACGCGGTCATCACCTCGCTCATGGTCGAGACGAAGGAGGAGTGGAAGGAGATCATCCAGCGCGCCGAGGAGGCGGGCTCGGACGGCCACGAGCTCAATTTCGGCTGCCCGCACGGCATGTGCGAGCGCGGGATGGGCTCGGCCGTGAGCTCGGAGCCGAAGGTCCTGCGGGAGATCGCGCGCTGGGCCGTCGAATTCGCGACGAAGCCGGTCATCGTGAAGCTCAGCCCGAACGTGACGGACATCGTCGAGCCGGGCGAGGCGGTGCTCGAGAGCGGCGCGCACGGGATCAGCTTGATCAACACGATCAAGTCGATCATGGCCATCGACCTCGACCGGATGGTGCCCTTGCCGCGCGTCGGCGACGCCTCGACGAACGGCGGGTATTGCGGCCCGGCGGTGAAGCCCGTCGCGCTGCACATGGTCGGCGAGTTGACGCGGCACCCGGCCATCGCGAAGCTCCCGATCTCGGGGATCGGCGGCATCTCGAACTGGCGCGACGCGGCCGAGTTCATCGCGCTCGGCTGCACGAGCGTGCAGGTCTGCACGGCGGTCATGCATTACGGCTACCGCATCGTCGAGGACATGATCGAGGGCCTGAACGATTTCCTCGATTCGAAGGGGATGAAATCGATCCTCGACCTCCGGGGCCGGGCGGCGCCGCAATACAAGAACTGGGGCGAGCTCGACCTCGGGTATCGCGTCGTGGCGGACATCTCGGTCGATAAATGTATCGGCTGCCAGCTCTGCTACACGGCCTGCATGGACGGCGCGCATCAATGCATCCACCTCCCCGGCCGCACCGAGGAGGAGGCGCGCAAGGCGGGGCACACCCACATCCCGAAGCTCATCCCCGACCGCGCGGTCGTGGCGAAGGGCGGAGCGGCTGTTCACGGTGGGGGTGCCCCCCACGCCCCCGGCTCACGCGTGCCGTTCGTCGACGAGGAGGAGTGCATCGGCTGCAATCTCTGTCAGCTCGTTTGCCCCGTCTCCGGCTGCATCACGATGAAGGAAGTGCCCTCGGGCAAACCGCACGAGAGCTGGAACGATCGCGTCAATCGCGGCGCCGATTACGTGCCGGGCGGGCTTCACGTCACGGAGATGGAGCGAGCCAAGCGGAGCACCTGAATGTCGCTCACGAACGAGGACCTCGCGCCGACGGCGTCGGACAAGCGCACCTGGGGTCTCTGGCATTTCGCGGCGTTGTGGGTCGGGATGGCCGTCTGCATTCCGACGTACCAGATGGCGTCGAGCCTCATCGACCAGGGGATGAGCTGGTCGGAGGCGCTCGGCTGCATCGCGCTCGGCAACGTGATCGTCCTCGTGCCGATGGTGCTGAACGCGCACGCGGGCACGAAGTACGGCATTCCGTTCCCCGTGTTCGCGCGCGCCTCGTTCGGCGTGCTCGGCGCGAATGTGCCGGCCGTGCTCCGCGCGCTCGTCGCGTGCGGGTGGTTCGGCATCCAGACGTGGTTCGGCGGGCTCGCGCTCTGGCAGCTCCTCTCGATCCTGGCCCCGTCGGTCGGCGAAATGCTGAGCTCGGCGGCGTGGAAGTCCTCGTTTGTCGCGGCGCACCCGGGGGAGCTCCTCGGGTTCGTCGTCTTCTGGCTCATCAACCTCTTCTTCATCCTGCGCGGGACCGAGTCGATCAAGTTCCTGGAGACGTGGGCGGCGCCGTTCCTCATTGGATTGGGCCTGCTCCTGCTCGGCTGGGCGTACGTCCGCGCCGGGGGGTTCGGCCCGATCCTCTCGCAACCTTCGAAGCTCGAGGGCGCCGCCTTCTGGGCGAAGTTCGCGCCGGGGCTCACGGCGATGGTCGGGTTCTGGGCGACGCTCTCGCTCAACATCCCCGATTTCACGCGGTATGCGCGTAGCCAGCGGGAGCAGGCGATCGGCCAGGCGATCGGCCTGCCGCCGACGATGATCCTCTTCTCGTTCATCGGCGTGGCTGTGACGTCGGCGACGAAGATCATCTTCGGCGAGACGATCTGGGATCCGGTCGCGCTGCTCGCCAGGGTCGGCGGCGCGCTCGTCCTCCTCTTCGCGATGCTGGGTTTGTCCGTCGCGACGCTCTCGACGAACCTCGCGGCGAACGTCGTCTCGCCGGCGAACGATTTCTCGAACCTCGCGCCCGCGAAGATCTCCTACAAGATGGGCGGCGTGATCACGGCCGTCGTCGGCGCGCTCATCATGCCCTGGAAGCTCCTGGCGACGTCGGGTGATTACATCTTCACCTGGCTCGTCGGGTATTCTGCGCTGCTCGGCCCGATCGGCGGCATCATGATCGCCGATTACTTCCTGATCCGCAGGACGAACCTCGACGTCGACGACCTTTATCGCCGCGGCGGCGCCTACGAGTATCAGGGCGGCTTCAATGGGCCTGCGATGGTCGCGCTCCTCCTCGGCGTGCTCCCCAATTTGCCCGGCTTCCTCGCCGCGGCCGTGCCGTCGATGGCGGACGTCGTGCCCGGCTTCCTGAAGACGGTCTACACGTATGCGTGGTTCGTCGGCTTCCTCGTCTCCGGCGGCCTCCATGTGCTGTTTCACCACCTGTTCGGGGCGCGCACAAAAAGATTGAGATCCTTGGGCGCCTCGGGATAATCGTAGCCGGGGTCGCGTTCATCCCCCGACGGAGGCGTCGATGCGGTTCGGTCTTTTGTCTGCCCTCATGGCCCTTGCCCTCGCGGGCCTGGGCGTCGCGAGCTGTACCCAGGATTTTGATCAGTTCGAGCCGAGGGGGGGCAGCGGTGGAAATGGCGGCTCGGCCGCGTGTCCGACCGGCGAGAAGAGCTGCAATGGCGTCTGCGTCTCCGCCGATGATCCGGCCTTCGGGTGCGGCGATAGCTGCGCCCCGTGCAGCGTCGCCAATGCGACGACCGCGTGCGTGAGCGGCGCCTGCGCAGTGGGCACCTGCAATCCGGGTTTCTCCGATTGCGACGGGATGGGGGCGACCGGATGCGAGGTGAACACCGCCGCCGATACGCAGAACTGCGGCGCGTGTGGCACGGCCTGCACCACGTTCGAGACGTGCAATGACGGCAGCTGCGAGGCGAACCCCTGCGGGCCCGGCACGGCCGATTGCAACATGAACAACGCCGACGGCTGCGAGACGATGCTCGGCACGCTGCTCGACTGCAATTTCTGCGGCGACGTCTGCGATTTGGCGAACGCGTCCGAGGCGTGCACGATGGGCATGTGCGCGCTCTCCGCGTGTGACGCCGGGTTCGACGACTGCGACATGATGGACGCCACGGGCTGCGAGGTGAACGTGCAGACCGACCTGCAGAACTGCGGCTCGTGCGGGAACGTTTGTCCGGGCGGCGCGCTCGCGACCTGCACGAACGGGATGTGCGGGCTCGACTGCGCGGCGGGCACGGGCGATTGCAACAACGACCCCACGGACGGCTGCGAGACGGACACGTCGACGAGCGTCGACCATTGCGGCGCCTGCGGCCGCGCTTGCTCCGGGGCGAACGTCGCCTCGAAGAGCTGCGCGGGCGGCGTCTGCGACTCGACGTGTGATATCGGTCATGCCAACTGCACGCGGCCCGCGATGGGCGCGGACAACGGCTGCGAGCTCGACGTCGAGGACAACGACACCAACTGCGGCGGCTGCGGCAACGATTGCAGCGGCGGGCTCGATTGTGATCGTGGTCCGGACGCGCAGAAGGTGTGCGGGTGCACCTCCAACCAGGAGTGCGGCGGGGGCGGCAGCACCTCGTGCAACGCTGGTACGGGGCTCTGCTCGTGTGGCGGGACGGTCTGCGCCGCGGGCGAGCTCTGCGGGATGGGCGCATGCCGGTGCAATGGCGGCGCGGCGTGCCCCGCCGGGAACCTCTGCTGCCAGAACCCGGCTGGCTGCGTCGATCCGGCGACCGACGTCAACAATTGCGGCGCGTGCGGCCGCGCGTGCCCGACTGGCTTCACCTGCGCGGGCGCGGTCTGCCGCTGCGACGGCGACGACGATTGTAACGCCGGCTCGGCGGGCACGTGCGAGGGTAATGGCCAGTGCACCTGCGGCGGCACGCAATGCGGCGCCGGCGAGCGTTGCTTGCCGAACGGGATGTGCGGCTGATCAGGGCTCCCGGCGGCGCCGCCGGGCGAGCAGGGCCGTGCCCGCGAAGACCAGCGCGAGCAGGGCCCCGGCGCTCGCCTCGTGGCGCGTCGGGGCCGCCGCGCACCCGCTCTCTTCCTTCGGGACGGGGTTGACCTGCGGCGGCGGCGGCGGCTCCTCCTCTTCCGGCGGCTGATCCTCGGGCCGCATCGAATACGCCGCGTCGAGCTTCGGGCAGGCCGAGGGCGGCGGCGGACCGGCGGGGGCCGCGCAATCGCCGCTCGGCGCGTCGGGGCTGCACGTGGTGAAAGAAAAGACGAGGTCCTCGGTCGGGGAGGCGCCGGAGAGCGTCTTGATCGATTTGTGCAGGGTCGCCGTGTATTTCGTGGACGGCTGCCAGGGCGCGCCGGCCGTGATTCGCAGGACGTTCGCCCACGTGTCCCCGCGATAGACGCTCACGGTCGTCGGGACCACGTTCCCCGCATCGTCACGTACGGCCACGACCGCGTCGTCGATCGTCGCCCGGTCCATTCCCTCGCCGAAGAACAGGACGATTTTCCCATCGGGTCGCGTGTTGTCGAGCGTGGCGAGCGGATAGGCGTCGTCCGGATAGGCCCCGATGACCACGCCGTCGGCCGAGGTGCCGCCGTCGAGGCGCCGTAGAATCTCGCGGTAATACCCCGCGGTCACGCGGGCCCCGAAGGGATAACCGCCGGGCGTCCGCGGGTCGCGCAGGCTCTCGCGGGCCCAGGGGAACTTTTCTCCGTAATCGTCGGCGCCGAGGTAGAGGAATTTGGCGACGACAGCCTGGCCCGACCAGGCCGTCGACATGGCCTTCTCGATGGCCTCGGGGGCGACGGGGTGGTTGATCTTCTGCTCGAAGAGCTCGCTCTGCGTCTTCGCGTCGACGGCGATCTCGGGCAGGTAATACCGCGGGTGGTCGTGGACGAGGAAGATGTCCATGGCCATGTCGAACGTATCCATGTCCCCCGGGTCGACCTGATCTGCGCGCTCGTAGAGCAGCGAATCGAATGTCGAATCGGTGATCCCGTGGGCCGCGAGCCCCATCAGGAACGCGACGTGGGCCGCGGCCGCCGGGTCCTCGAAGGGTTTGTCGTAGCGCTCGCGGATGAGCTCGACGTACCCTTGCACGTATTGCTCCCAGTGCGGGATTTCGCCCTGATCGTAGTCGTCCGCGGTGTAGCCGGAGTCGGGGAAGAAGGCGCCGTTCGAGAGGTCGTTCAGGTGGGCGTCGAAGAGAGCGCGGAGCCGCGGATCCGTGACCTGCTCGGCGGCGCACTGGGCCATGTAGATATGGCCTTGCATGCCGGTGGCCGAGGCGGCGCCGGTCGCGCCGAGCGTGGCGAGGACAAAAGCGAGGGCGGCGAAGGGTCTCTTTTTCGAGGAGAAGCGTCGGGCGTGCATGATCACCTCCGGGGAGGGATCCTACACGCCTTCCGTCAATTCGGCACGGCGCCGCACTCGACGCCCGTGTAGAGGGCGTCGTTGTTCTTCTCGTGGCACTCGAGCGTCTGCGTCTGCGGGTCGACGCGCACGTAGATGTCGAGCTTCTTGCCCCCGAGATCGGCCTCGCAGCTCACGATCGTGCACTCCGAGACGCCGAGCACGGTCGGGATTTGCGCCGTGCAGAGCGCGGGCCCCATGGCCGAGCCGTCATAGAAGGTGACCTCGGTGCCGCTGACCATGGGCAACGTGCCGCGGTTGCATACCCGGGCTTCGATCGTGGCGACAGTCCCGACGCATTTGACCGCGCCGACGTCCCCGCCCGCCGTGAGATCCGGCTGCCCGAGCGCCTCGAGGTCGCCCTGCACGTTCTGGCGGAAATTGTTGAGCTTCGCGTCCTTCCAGTTGACCGCCACGCTCGAGGTCTTCGGGATCTCGCCGTGGTCGCCGACGTGCGTGACCGCATAAGCGTGCTGATTCCACACGGGCCGCGACGCCGCCCAGCGCTCCTGCTCGTCGCGCAGGATCAAAATGCCGTGGTTGTTTTGCGACGCCGCGCTCGGGTAGAGCGGATCCGTGGCCGGGCAATTGAGGTTCGCGTAGTCGTTCACCGCCGTTACGATCTCGGTGTGATAGTCGCCGTCCACGTCGACGATCACGGGGTTCTCGTAGGTCGTCCCCGACGTGCGCGCGACGCTGTAGATGACGCTGCCCGTGGAGCCGTCGTAGACCCGGAGGAAACACTCGTCGGCGTAGACGGCCTCGGCCTTGCCGTCGTAATCGAAATCGAAGACGCTCGACCCGGTGACGTTCGAGCTCGCGTCCTTCGAGGGCTGGCTCCAGAGGATGCCATTGTTCGGCGCCTGTCCCCCACATTTCGCGGGGTCGCCGCCCGCGAGGCAGTCGAAATCGAAGACCACGTACTGCGATCCGCCCGCGCTCGCGAACTCGCGCCGCCCATCCCCGTCGAAATCGGCGATCGTCGGAGGGCCACCCGTTCCGCCGCCCGGGATCACGACCGGCCCGAAGACGACGGTGCCGGCGAGCGTCTGCACCCGGACGCTGCCGGCCGAGACGACCACGATCTCGGCGCGATCCTGCCCGCCGAACGCGTCGAGCGGGAAGCTGCCGAGCTCGGCGACCGCCACCTGGCCCGCGGCGAGGTTGCCCGGCGCGAAATAGGCTTCCGCGACCCAGCCGCCGGCGCTCCACTCGTGAATGCCATCGCCGAGCACGAGCTCCATCTTCCCGTCCTCGTCGACGTCGGCGATGACGGGGACGACGCCCTTGCTGTACGCCGGGAATCCGAGGGCGTCCGAGGCGAGACATCCGTCGGCGCGGTAGACGGCGGCGCCATAGATGATCTCGGGCTTGCCGTCGTCGTCGAGGTCGTGAATCGAAGGCCCGCTCCATTTGTCGCTGCCGCCCGTCGTGTCGAACGTGGACGGCGGGCCGGAGCCGCCGGGGCAGGTGCCGGAGCGCCAGAGCTGGGAGAAGGTATTCGTCGCCGGATCGAACTTGAAGGCGAGGACGCCGCCGCCGTGGCGCGCCGCGACGATCTCGGGTTTGCCGTCGCCGTCGAGGTCGCCGGCGGCCGCCGACGCGGGCGACATGGTCGCGTCCGCCGCGGCGTCGAAGCTCCATTGCTGCGAGCAATCCTTCCCGCTGATCACCCGGAGGACGCCGGGGTTCGAATAACTGCCCGCCGTGGGGAACGAGGTGAAGACGACGGAGGGCGAGAGCGTGTTCGGATCGCTGTCGAAATCGAAATCGACGACGATCGGCGTCGCCATCACCTGGAAGCTATTCGGGTGCGCGTCGCCCGCGGGCGGCCCGGTCCAGCGGCATTGCTCCGAGGGGACGATCGCGCCGATCTCGACCGGGCTCGTGCAGCTCGGATCGTTGCTCTGCGCGCCGGGGATGCCGTACGGGATGCATTGCCCGTCCTGGCAGTAGCTATCGAACAAGCAATCGTCGTTCGTCGCGCAGGGCGCCTGCTCGCGGGCGCACGTGGTCCCGAGCGCGCAGGTCTCGCCCGCGGGGCAACACGTGTCGCCGCATATCTGGGCCGTGGGGCAGCCGGCGTCCGTGAAGACGTCGCCGCCCGAGCCCGCGTCCCCGCCCATCCCGCCGGTATTGCCGCCCGCGCCCCCGGCGCCGCCCGTATTTCCCCCGCCCGAGGGCGTGCTGCCGCCGCCGCCGCACGCGAACCCAAGGCCGCTCGCGAGCAAGCCGAGCGCCCCGAGCGCCGCGAAGCGCACGTTTCCGCGAATGTTCATGATGGATGCCTCGCTTTCGACCGGCGATCGTAGGCCGCCGACGAGCGCGAGGTCAACGCCGGATCAGACCGCGCTCCCCTCGGCCACGACCCTCGCGATCGCCTCGCAGAGCGGCCGGATCTCCGCCGCGCGTAGCTTGTAGGCCGCGCGGTTCGCGATGAGCATCGTGCTCACCTCGGCCACGGTCTCCCTCACCTCGAGGTCATTCTCTTCGAGGGTCTTTCCCGTCTCGACCACGTCGACGATCAGGTCCGACAAACCCACGAGCGGCCCGAGCTCGACCGAGCCCGAGACGGGGATCACCTCGGCCTGGATCCCCCTTGTCGCGAAAAACTCGGCCGTGACGCGCGGGTATTTCGTCGCCACGCGCGGCACGTCCGGCGCGCGCTTGCCCCGCGGCCCCGCCACGGCGAGGCGGCAGCGGCCGATGCCGAGGTCGAGCGGCGTGTAGAGGTCCGCCTTCTTTTCGAGCAACGTGTCGCGCCCCGCGATGCCGAGGTCGACCGCGCCGTACTCCACGTATGTCGGCACGTCGTCCGGCTTCAGGAACACGTACCGGAGGCGGCCCGCCGCGTCGTCGCGCACGAGCCTTCGGTCGTCGGCGACGAGCGGGCCCACGTCGAGCCCCGCGCGGGAAAACAGGGGCGCGAGCGCCTTGAGGATGCGGCCTTTCGGGACGGCGATCGAGAGCGGCCGCCCGTTCACCCCGGCTGCCCCTTGATCCGCGCCGTGTCCGCGCCGAGCGTCGCGAGCTTGCGTTCCATGTACTCGTAACCTCGATCGAGGTGGTAGACGCGCAAGACCTCGGTCTCGCCTTCCGTTGCGAGCAGCCCCGCGATCACCAGCGACGCGCTCGCGCGCAGGTCCGTGGCCATCACCTTCGCGCCCGAGATCGGGCGGCCGCCGTGCACGTGCGCCGTGTGCCCGTCCGTGTCGATCTCCGCGCCCATGCGCCGGAGCTCGGGCACGTGCATGAACCGGTTCTCGAAGATCGTCTCCACGATCCGCGACGTCCCGCGCGCCAGGCACATGAGCACCATGAACTGCGCCTGCATGTCCGTGGGGAAACCCGGGTGCGGCGCCGTGACCACGTCCAGCGCGCGCAGCGGTTTGTCCGGGTCGCGGCGGACGCGCACGCAGTCGCCCTCGCGCCCGACCTCCACGCCCGCCGCGCGTAGCTTCGCCACGACCGCTTCGAGGTCCTCGAGCGGCGCGTTCTCGAGCAACACGTCGCCGCCCGCGGCGGCGGCCGCGACCATGTACGTCCCCGTCTCGATGCGGTCCGAGATGATGGCGTGGTCGAACGGGTCGAGCTCGTCGCGCCCCTCGATGTGGATCACGTCCGTGCCTGCGCCGTCGACGCGCGCGCCCATCTTGTTGAGCACGCGGCCGAGCTCCTCGACCTCCGGCTCGCGGGCGCAGTTGACCAGCGTGGTCCGGCCCTTCGCGAGCGCCGCGGCCATCATGATGTTCTCGGTGCCCGTCACGGTGGGCATGTCGAAGACGACCTCGGCGCCCTTGAGCCGCGTGCACTCGGCGTGGATGTAGCCGTTCGAGAGCCGGATCGTCGCGCCGAGCGCCTCGAGGCCCTTCAGGTGCTGGTCGACCGGGCGTGAGCCGATCTGGCATCCGCCGGGCAGGCTCACCTTGGCGCGGCCGTACCGCGCGACGAGCGGCCCGAGCACGAGCACGCTGGCGCGCATCTGCTTGACGAGCTCGTAGGGGGCCTCGGGGTTCGCCTCGGGGCCGCCGGCGACGCGCACGAGGGGCGGGTCGACCATCACGTTGCGCCCGAGCACGCGGAGCAGCTCGCCCGTGGTCTCGATGTCCCTGAGGGCCGGCACGTTCCGCAGGATGCTCTCGCCGTCCGAGAGCAGCGTCGCGCACAGGATCGGCAGCGCCGCGTTCTTCGCGCCGCTCATGCGGATCTTGCCATGAAGCTGCTTTCCACCGCGAATCCGGATGACGTCCATGGCCCCGACTCATCTCATGATTCGCGCGGAAAGGCGAACGTTTGGCGAGCGGCTCGGGGTAGGATCGGGTCCGGGAGCGCACACATGGAACCCGAGGAACCCACAGCGGCGCAGCCAGGCTCACCGGAAGAAGCCCCCCTCGCGACGGCGCCCCCGGAGACGCCCTCCACGCACAGCCGCCTCGCGGACGCCGGCCTCGCGACGTTGCTCGTGGCGGGTTACGTCTCGCCGCTGCTCGCGCTCCTCATCGGGTTCGTCTCGTCGGGCAGCACCGGCTTGGCGCTCTCCCTCGCGCTCGTTGGCCTCGTGGGGGCGGTCTGGGTCGTCGTCTGGCTCTACCGGAACATTCGAAGGCGCGGGCGCGGGCCGGCCCTGGGCTGGGTGGAGGTGCTCGTCTTGGTCATCCTCCCCGCGTGGGGACTCGCCTACAACCACATGGCGAAGGAGAGCTGCCAGGTCCTCGAGTGCGAGCAGAACAGCGCCCTCTTCCGGCCGCTCGCCGAGCCCGAGGTCTTTGGCCTGCTCGCGTTTCACGCCGTCACCGCGCTCGCCTACGTGGCCTCGCGCCGCAGGCCACAGGCCTTGCAGCCGGCCCTCGCCGAGCTCTCCGTGCACGCGAGTTTGCTCTCCGGGATGGTCATCCATGCGCTGCTCGCCGTGCATTTTGGCAAGTGGGTGCTCGCGGGCGTCGCCTTTCCGCCGGCCTTCTTGCCGTGTTTGTCCCCGGTCCTCACGCTGATCCTCTACGGCGCCGAGCTCCGCCATCGGCTCCGCCTGCGAGGCGCGGACGCGCGTTCGGTCGCGCAGGCCCAGCCGCTCGCCGTCTACCGCGAAGTCCCGGCGCAATCGTTTCTGCCCCAAAGAATCCACCGCCCGACGCTCCTCCGCGCCCTCGCCGTGTCCCCGGCCCTCCTCGGCCTGCACGCCGTCCTCCAGGCGGTTTGGCTGGGCCAGTCGTCCGGCGCGCTCCAGGTCTTCACGCGGACGTGCGACTACACGCTCTCGCGCCTGCCCGTCGAGGTGATCCCGGGCAGTTGCCATTACCTCTGCACGGTGGCCGCGCGGGGCCATTCCTGGCTCGTGCGCCCGCTGCGGATGGGCCGGCGCGGCGGCGTCCCCATCGTGGTCAACCGCCAGCTCGCCGTGGCGAACGCCTTCGAGGACCTGCTCCACGAGCGCTGGCCCCGCTTCGGCCGTTTGGCGCGGCGAACCTACGACCTCCTCGCGCGCCCCATCTGCAACCACCTGCGCCCCGCGTGGGTGTCGGACATCGTCTACCTCGTGATGAAGCCGGCCGAGTGGGCGTTTTACCTGGCGCTCGTCCTCCTCGATCCCCGCTCGCCGGAGGCCCGGATCGACCGAATGTACCGCTAGATCCGTTTGGGGCGAAGAACGCCGCGGACCAACACCGCCCCCTTTTCCTCGAGGTTTCACCTGGGCTAACCTACGCCCGCGTCATGCCTTTCTTCTCTTCGCGACTTCTGCTCGGCCTCGGCCTCGGCGCGCTGCTCCTTGCGCGTCCTGCCGCGGCGATCGAGCCTGATCCCGTGCCCTCGCTCGATCTGCGCGGGTACCGTCCTTCCACCGATCCGCGCGCCGGCCTCTTCCTCGAGCCCGTCTCCGTGCCGGCGCACGGCGACTGGAACCTCGCCGTGTACGGCTCGTACGCCCATCGCCCCATCACCCTGCGCGACCCCGCGACGACCGAGCACTACTTCGACGTCATCAGCCAGCAGTTCACCGGCGACCTCGTCGTCGGCATCGGCGCGCTCGGTCGCCTCTCCTTTGGCGCGAACCTGCCATTCGCCGTTTACCAGACCGGCGACACGCCCGACTTCGACTCCATCGCCACCCTCGGAGAGACCAACATCCCCGAGCAGGCCCTCGGCGACCTCGCCTTCACCGGCAAGCTCGTCCTCGTCGCGCCCACGGCCGGCGACCTCGGCGGCTTCGCGCTCGGGTTGCACGAGCGGTTCACCGTCCCCACCGGGCATCGGGGCTCCTTCCTCGGGGAAGGCGCCGTCACCAGCACCACCCGCCTGCTCGCCGAGTACCGCCTCCTCGTCCTCGGCTTTCACCTCGCCGCGGGCGTCAAGCTGCGCGCCGAGACCGAACGTTTCGCCTGCGCCCACATCCCCCTCACCGATCCGTACGGCTGCCGCCAGCGCGTCGGCCACGAGCTCCCCTTCTCCTTCGGCCTCTCCTTCCGGCCGCAGGCCCTCGGCATCGACGACGCGGGGCGCTTCACCGTGTTCGTCGAGACGAACGGCCACCTGCCCCTCTACCCCAAGGTGCCGTTCCAGGACCGCACGCTCTCTGCCTTCGAGGTGGGGCTCGGGGCGCGGGCCCAGCTCGGGGATTTTTCCCTCCTGGCCGGCGTCTCCTTTGGTGCTTTCGGCGGCGTCGGCACCGGGCCTCTACGCGTCATGCTCGGCATCGGCTGGGCCCCGCGCGTGGCCGACGTCGACCAGGATGGTGTGCCGGACGAGGCCGATCAGTGCCGCGAGCTCGCCGAGGACAAGGACGGGTTCGAGGACCACGACGGTTGCCCCGACGGCGACAACGACGACGACGGTGTGCCGGACAACGAAGACAAGTGCCCCAAGGAACAAGAAGACGAGGACGGCACGGACGACGACGACGGCTGCCCCGAGCCCGCGTGATGTGAGTGGACTCCGGACGGAAGATTCCTGTAACGAAGGAATCCGCTCGGATGGATGACGCGAGGTGGTCGGGAGACGACCACTTCGCGTAGGATGATGCTGGGCTGCCCTGCCATGGCGCAACATCGGTTTCAGTTCACGACGACGCCGCCCGATCGGATCACGATCGAGATCGGCGGTGCGCTCGGGGACCTGATCGCAGAGGAGCTCACGGCGAAGGCCGTGGAGGTGCTCGCGAACCAGGCGGCCACGAGGCTCGTGTTGCTCGACATCCGCGAGCTCACGGATTTCACGGTGATGGCGCGCGTGGGGCTCGGGACGTGCCAGAAGCTCTTGCGGCGACGGCAGATCCGTACGGCGTGGCTCGTCTCGACGCCGCGGCAACACGGGCTCGCGACGCTGGTCGCGCACAACGCCGCCGACGACGGCGCCGGCGTTTTTCAGACGATGCAGCAGGTCGAGGCGTGGTTCGCGTCGAAGGAGGGGCGCCTCGAGGGCATCATCAGGCGGGCGAAGAGGCTCACGTGACGGGCGAGCGCGCGCGGATCATCCATCGATACCGCGCGGCGCGCGACGCGCGATCCCGGAGGCGCGCGCCGCGCGTGGCGGAGGCCTCTGCCGCAGGCTAGGACGGCACGATCGGCAGCCGGACGGCCTTCTTCTGGCGCTCCTGCCTGGCGAGATCGTGCTCCTTGATGGTGAGGGGGTTGTCGAACTCGGGCAGGGGCAGGTCCTTGTTCTTCGCGTACACCGGGTGCCGGCCGTATTTCTTGTACCATTCGGCGACCGTGGCGTTCGCCTTGATCTTCTCGAGCACGTTGCGCCAGCCGACGCCTGTGTTGTACGCGCAGAAGCTGATCTCGCCCATCTGCGTGCCGTAGGGGATGATGCACATCTCCGTCCGGCGGAAATCGTAGTTGAAGAGGTCCTGGAACCACATGCCGGCGACGAAGAGCACGCGCCACTCGTACTGCTTCGCGTCGCTCTCGCCCGCGTGCGCGGCGCCCGTCTGGCTCATGAACTGCTTGAGGAGCGTCTTCACGTCGAAGCCGGGCGGCGCCTTCTCGGGCTTGTAATGGCGGAGGATGCTCGTGAGCACCTGGGCCTTCGTCCATTTCGAGCCCCGACCCGCGTCGAAGATCGCCCGGAAATCCCGCAGGATCCCCTCCATGTCGAGGAACTCGAGCAAGGGGACCATCTGCTTCGTCTTCTTGTTGACGAAGAGCACCGTGCCGATGCCGCAATTCGGGTGACAGCCGCAGTTGAGCTGGCCAAAATCCTTGTCCGGGCCGTCGAGCAGGTCGACCACGTCGCCGAACGGCGAGAGCGCCGAGAGCGGGAACCAATCGCGCAAGGGCTCGGTGACGCCGGTCTGTCGCGCCACGTCGTGCGCGAGGTGGCTCAAGGTGTAGCGCTGCTTCTCGCGCAGCTCGTCGGAGATGTCCTCGTCGCGCCCGGTGAAGCTCACGGGCTGGAACGAGACGACCGTGACCTTGTCGGCGTTTTCGATGGCGAATTGGATGATCGGGCCGATCATGTCGTTGTTGACGCCATTGACCACGGTCACGACCAGGATGACGTCGATCCCCGCCGCCGAGAGCTCCTCGATGGCCCGGAGCTTGACGTCGTAGAGGTTTCCGATCTTGCGGTGGCTGTTCGCCTCGTTCGTGACGCCGTCGAACTGGAGGTAGGCCATCCGCAGGCCCGCCTCCTTGCATTGCTTCGCAAACCCGGGCTCCTGCGCGAAGCGGAGGCCGTTCGTCGCGCATTGCACGGCGAAATAACCCTTCTTGCGGGCGTAGCGGATCGCGTCGAGGAAATGCGGGCTGAGCGTGGGCTCGCCGCCGGAGAACTGGATCGACATCTGCCGCCTCGGCCGCACCTCGGCCGCGTCGTCGAGGATCTGCTGGACCTCCTCCCAGGAGAGCTCGTGCACGTAGCCGACCTGATTCGCGTCCATGAAGCACGGATCGCACATCATGTTGCAGCGATTCGTGAGGTCGACCGTGAGCACGGCGCCGCGGCCGTACTTGATGCTGCTCGACCCGTGCTGGTGGATGCGGTCGGGCGTCATGGCCACGTCGCGGCCCTGGAAGAGGCTCTCGATCCGCTCGAGGAACCTCGGGTCGATCGAGATCACGTCGCTTACGGGCCCGTGCTTCGGGCACTGCTTCTCCATCCGGATCTGGCCGTCTCGCTCGACGATGCGCGCCTTGATCTCGCCCGGCTTGTCGGTGATGAGCTTCGTGAAGTCCGCGTCGCCGCGCAGGATCTCCGCCCGCGCCTCCTTCACGCAGGTCGGGCACAAGCTGTCCGTCGTCCGAGGCCAGCCGAGCGGCGGCTTCGTCCGCTCCTTGCCGCGCGGGATGGGCTTGTCGCTCCATCGAGGCTGAAACGGCGAAGGCTCGGGGCCGAGCGTGTTCAGCCTCTGCATCACCGGCCAGACGCGGTTCGCGGAGGCCGTGACGAATTTCTCCAGGTGGCGCACGGACAACATCGCTGCTGTTTCCTCCCTCGGCCCCCCGACGGGTGACGTAACGTAGTTGCGGGTCGCCAGAACGACCAGCATTTTCGTTCCGTTCTGAGGGTTCGGAAAAGGCATCGCGCAACTCGGGCGTGACAACCCCAGCCCACCTGGTCGATAGTGCCGCTCCGATGCGCCGTTCGCTCGCCCTCTTCGCAACGCTGGCGTTCGCAGCGTCCTGCCTGACCTCCGCCGAGGCCGGGGCACAAGGGATCGCCGTGGGCCGGGCGCGGCCCGTCACCGTCGACGACGACGGCGAGAGTTATGGCCCGCCCCGAGGCACGTTGCGCGGCACGTTCGGCGTGCCCGTCGCCGAGCGGCTGCTCGAGTCGGGGTCGGCGGAGGGGCGGCTGCGCGGCGTGCAGCGCCTCGGCGCGATCGGGACGCCGGAGGCGATCGACGCGCTGACGAGCGCGTTCGAGCAGTCGTCGATCCTGACGCGTGACGGGCGCACGCGGCTCGAAGGGGTGCGGATCCTGGCCAAGCACGCGGATCGTGAGGCCGTGCGGCCGCTGCTCGTCCGTGAGCTCACGGAAGGCGGGCCGGAGGCGCGCGCGGCCTCCCACGGAGGGCTCGCGCGTGGGGCCGCGGCGCTCGCGCTCGCGAGGAGCCACGACAAGAAGGCCCTCTCGGCGCTGCTCGGCGCGGTGCTGCAAGGCGGGCCCGGCAGAGAGGCCGCGCAGGCGGCGCTCGTGGTCCACCCGCCGGCGTCGGTCGCGCCGCTGCTCGAGGGGCGTCGCCGGATCGAGCCGGCCCTCTGCGTGTTGCTCGGGGAGCTCGGCGACGTGCGCGCGATCCCGCGCCTGCGGCAAGCGCTGAACGACGTGGACCCGGCCCACCGCGCGGCGGCGGCGCTCGCGCTCGCGCGGCTCGGGGACGGGAGCGCCGGGGAGGCCGCGCGCACGTGGGTGAAGTCGGACGACGTGAAGCAGAAGCGCGCGGGCGCCGAGGTGCTCGCGCGGCTCGGCGCCGTGGGCGCGGCCGAGGCGATCGGGGCGCTGCTCGCGGCGGGCCCGACGCGCCTCGACGGCGTGCGCCTCGCGCTCGTCGCGCCCTCGCCGGCCCTCGTGAAGCCCCTCGTCGCGGCGCTCGAGGCGCTCGACCTCGACGATCGAGAGCAGGTGATCGCGGCGATCGGGCGCGCAGGCGGGCCGGAGGCGGCGACGGCGCTGCTCGCCGCGCTCGGCAAGCCCGAGCATGCGACGGCGGCGGCGTTCGCCCTGGCGCGGATGCCGGGCAAGGAGGCGCGCGCGGCGCTCGAGCGGGCGCTCGGGAGCACGTCGGCGAAGAAGGGAGCGCCTCGCCGGTTGATCACGCGCGCGGCGCTCGTGCGCGCGCTCGTGCTCGGGGAGGAGCCGCGTGGCCTCGGGGACGTGCTCGCGGCGATGGCGAACGAGAAGGAGCCGGCCGACCGCGCGGTGAGCGTCTTTGGTCGGGTCGCGACGGGCCGCACGAGCGTGCGGGACGCGCTCGACGCTGCTTGCCCGGACAAGAAGCCGTGTGACGTGGCGCTCGTCGCCGCGGCGGCTCGCGCCTCGCTCGCGCGCGCCGCGTCCGGCGAGGGCGACGGACCGGCGGAGCTCGCGCGTGTGTTCGGCGCGAGGGCCTCGAAGGGCGACGCGCCCTCGGCGATCGAGATCGCGGCGGGCGTCGCGCTGCTCGCCGATCCGAGCGGCGCGGGCCTCTCGGCGTCGCTGCTCGCGCGCTGGGCCGAGGGCGAGAGCCCGCTCGCGCCTCTGGCTGCGCGTGCGCTCCCGAGCCGCGACGACGAGGCGATCCGCGGCCGTATCAAGCGCCTGCTCGCGGGCACCGACCCGGTCATCCGCGCGCACACGGCGCTTGGCCTCGCGCTCGATCCGGAGCCCGACGCGACCTCGCTGCTCGCGAGCGCCTACCGCTTCGAGGAGGATCCGACCGTGCGGCGCGCCGTCGTGCGAGCGCTCTCCGTGCGTCGCGAGAAGGTACGTGTGGCGACGCTCGAGCTCGCGCGGGACCTCGACCCCGACGACCAGGTCCGGGCCCTCGCGCGTGCGGCGTTGACGAAGACCGGCCGCGCGCTTTTGCCGGCGACGAGCGTGCCGGGCGGCCCGGTCGCGTGGGTGTCGCTCGTGGCGAACGCGCCGTCGGCGCTCGTTTCGATCCAGGGGCGGGCGGCGCGGCTCGTCCGTTCGGACGGCGTGGTGGTGCCGGTGGTGGCGGATCCTGACGGCGTGCTGCTCGTCCCGGGGCTGCCGGACGGGCCTGCCGCGCTCACGCTTGCGCCCGAGGCCGTCCCGGGGGACGCTCTGGCGCCATGAGCGAAGAGACGGCGATGAACAAGCCAACTGCGGCGACGCAAGCGGGCGCGCTCTCGTTCGAGGAGTCGACGCGTAGGCTCTCGGCCATCGTGGAGGAGCTCGAGGGTGGCGAGCTGCCGCTCGAGAAGTCCCTCGCGCTCTTCGAGGAGGGTGTGCGCCTCGCGCGTGCGGCGAAGGAGCGGCTCGACCGTGCCGAGCGTCGGGTGGAGGAGCTTCTCGGCGTCGACGCGCAGGGCAAGCCCATCGTGCGCGAGTTCGAGAGCTAGGAGGGGCGGGACTCCGTGCGAACGGCGGCGGCGCTCATCATTGGCAACGAGCTGCTCAGCGGCAAGATCGCGGACGCGAACGTGGTCGTGCTCGCGCGGGCCTTGCGTTCGCTCGGCGTGGTCTTCCGGCGGGTGGTGATGGTGCTCGACGAGATCGACGTCATCGCCGAGGAGGTGCGTCTGCTCTCCTCCACGCACGACTGGCTCTTCACGAGCGGCGGGGTGGGTCCGACACACGACGACGTGACGATCGACGCGGTCGCGCGGGCGTTTGGCACGCACGTGGTGAGTGAGCCGTCGATGGAGGCGATGCTTCGGGCCTACTACGGCGAGAAGCTGACCGCGGGTCATTTGCTGATGGCGCGTATGCCGCACGGGGCGCGCCTGGCGTCGAGCGTGTCGATGCCGTGGCCGACGGTGGTGATGAAGAACGTGTGGGTGCTGCCCGGGGTGCCGGAGATCTTCCAGGCGAAGATCCCGCTCATCCGCGACGAGCTCGGCGCGGACGTGCCGTTCGTGTCGCACGCGGTGTTCACGACGCTGGACGAGGGCACGCTCAAGCCGATGCTCGACCACGTGGTCTCGTCGCACCCGGACGTGGAGGTCGGCTCGTACCCGCGCTGGAGCGGGCTCGAATATCGAACGAAGCTGACGTTCGACGGGCTGGACGGGGAGAAGGTGCGGTCGGCGCGGGACGCGTTCGCGGCGAGCTTGCCGGAAGAGGCGGTCGTGAGGGTGGAGTAGGGGAGGGGGGCGTGCAGACACCCGAGGCCCAGCATCACGATACGACGGTTCGTATCGAACGACTCGCCGTCGAGAACTTCCGGTGTTTCGAGCGGACGTCCTTGTCGTTCCAGGCCGGACTGGCTGTGCTGATCGGGAAGAATGGGGCCGGCAAGACGACCCTTCTGGATGCCATTGCGACGGCGCTCGCCGGATGGCTGGTGAACCTGTCTCATGACGAAAGGGGCTTCGTCATGGGGTCGGCGATCGTTGGTTCAGCGATTGTGGGCTCGGCGCCCTTGGGATGGTCGCTATCTCCATCCGATGTCCGCGTGGCGCGGATCGACAAGGCGGGGATCACGACGTTCGAGCCCCAGTTTCCCGCGCGCATCCAGGCGGAGCTGCGGCTGTCTGGTGAGCTCTTCGGATCCGGCGTCGAGAGAACACCGCCGGGTTCCGTAGGATGGAAGGTCGATTCATCCCTGGTCGATTCTGCCACGGTGATGCGCGAAGCCGTGCAAAACGGCCTCGATGTCACGCTGCCGCTGGTCGCCTATTACGGCACCGATCGCACCTGGCGGAGCGGACAAGAGCCATCCGCCAAGCGCGACGATCTATCCCGCCTTGCAGGTTACGCAGGTTGCCTCGAGCCCACCACGGATCTATCGAGCGTGCGTTCGTGGTTCCGGCGCATGGAGCTGCTCGCACTCCAGGACGGCCGTACACCGCCGGTCCTCGAAGCCAGCCGACGTGCCATCCTCGCGTGCCTTGATGGGTTCGATCTCGTTCGTTACGACGCCCGTCTCGACGACCTCGCGGCCCGCTCCACCACGACCGGCCTTTTCCTCGCATTCGCCCAGCTCAGCGCTGGGCAGAAGAACCTCCTCGGCATGGTCGCGGACATGGCCTTCCGCGCGGCGACGCTCAATCCCCACCTCGGCGCGGACGCCGCCGAACAGACGCCGGGTATCGTGCTCATCGACGAGATCGAGCTGCACCTCCACCCCGCCTGGCAACGCCGCGTCATCCCCGACCTGCGCCGCGCCTTCCCCAAGGTCCAGTTCATCATCACGACGCACTCGCCCCAGGTCCTCAGCGAAGTACCTACCGAATCCGTCATCGTCCTCGACGACTCCCAGGCCTACCACCCCGCTGCCCCGACCGAGGGCCGTGATTCAAACTCGATCCTCTTCGAAGTCCTCGGCGTGTCGCCTCACCCGAAAGAGACCGTCGCCGAACTCGAAGCCATCGCGCATTTGATCGACGACGGCAACGACGCCGAGGCGCGGAAGCGGCTCGATGCGCTCGCCGAGAGATTGACCGAGCGTGATCCCGAGGTCAGCAGGCTGCGGGGCATCCTCGACGTGGTGGAGCGCATCGATGCGGGTGATCACGAAGGGGCCTGAGCCCTCGGCATTGCGAAACTATCGCGCCGTGCCGGGCGCCATCTACGACGGGAAGGACTTCACACCCGTCAAAGTCGAGATTCGCGAGGCGCTGATCCGCGATCAGGACGCGCTCTGCTGCTACTGCATGCGTGGTTTCAAGGTCCGCCCTCACCGAACGGACCCGGACGCGTCGCCGGTCGCCCAGATGAAGGTCGAACACTGGCGCTCGCAGCGACACTTCCCAGCGCTCCAGCTCGCGTGGACCAACCTGCTCGGCGCCTGCCTCGGAGGCGAGGGCTCTCCGAAGAACGATCAGACGTGTGATACCCGCAAGGGGGAAGACGCCATCTCCTTGAACCCCCTGGACAAGTCACATGTCGCGACCCTGCGCTGCGGCTCCGACGGTCGCCTGGAGTCGACGGAACCACGGTTCCAGGAGGACATCGACAAGCGCCTCGGGTTGAACCACCCGATCCTCGTGAGCGAGCGCAAGGCCTGGCTCAAGAGGGCCCACGACAAGCTCCGCGCGAAACACAAGGGAGAGTTCCCGCTGTCGGCGGTTCGAGCGCTCTCCGACGCACTGGAGGAGCCAGCCCGAAGCGTCCTCCAGCTCTGGACGCGCAAGCGGTACGGCAACTCGTAGGGGCACGACCCCCCGCCGTCCTCCCCCCGCCCCGAACCTCAACGCGTATCACTTCCGGTCCTCCCCTCCACGACCGAAACCTCAACACGTTGCCCCTCCGGTCCTCCCCTCCACGACCGGAACCTCAACACCTTGCACCTCCGCTCCTCCCTCCCACGACCGACCCCTCGACGCCGAGCACCTCTCCACCTCCCACGCACGTTTCCGTCGTGACTACCGCCGCCCGGCGGCCGTCCGACCTACCGCTTCACCCCACGCGTCCCCCGGCTCGGCCTGGGAGGAGGAGTCCACATGTCGTCTCGCTCGTTCTCGCCCAACCAGCTCGTCTCCTTGCCTCGTATGACCGCCGTCTCCACGGCTCGGCTCCTCGCCGAGCTCCTCGAGACCGCCTCCCGGGAGCTGATGCTCCCCTCCACCATCGCCGCCGATCGCAACACCCTCGCCGCCTCACGCGAGACCCTCCAGGTCGAGCTCGGCAAGCGTGTGCTCGCCGAGGGCGAAGCGCCTCCGGTCGTCGGCGTCGCCGATCGGGTCGAGGACAATGCATTCGGCGCGCTCTCGGATTGGCTGCTCTCCTTCAAGCGCTTGCCCCCCGAGCGGCATCCCGAGGCCGCCGAGGCGGCGAAGGTGTACGACGCCCTCTTCGGGCAGGGCCTCGCTTTCCTGCGGCTTCGCGCCGCCGACGAATGGCAAGAGGCCGAGACGCGGATGCGCCTCCTCACGGAAAAAGGGTTCGACGTCGTCATCGAGAACCTCGGCGGCAAACCCTTCCTCGACGAGCTCGCCTTCGCGCACACGGCCTATGGCGAGGCGCTCGGGATCACGAAGCCCAGGCCCACGCCCGAGCCGCCCGGCGTGCGCAAGGCCCAGGGCGAGGCGCTCGACGCCCTCCGGAGCTACGTGCTGCGCGTGGCGGCACACGTGCGCGAGGGCGAGCCACAGACCGCGGCCCTCGCAGAGAGGTTGCTCGCGCCGCTCGCGCAGTGGAGAGACCGGCCGGCGAAGAACCAAAAAAGCACCCCCACCCCGGAGCCGGCTTCTCCCGGCTCCCCCGTGACCTGATCCCCTCCACATTCCCTCCACGATCGCCATTGCATTGACTGTCGGCCACGTGCGTGTGGCGGGACGCTGAATCCTGCCGTTGAAATTCGCTCGTTGCGCCCTCTTCATGGCCTACGATCCCCCCGTGGAGCGTCCCTCGGAGATCTGGATCGGCACGCATCTCTTTCGCTGGGAGCCGCCGGACCTCGGGTACGTCCGCTACATCGGTGACCTCGACGGCCCGGCGGCACGGGCCCTCAGCAACGAATCGCGGCGCTTCGCCCTCGGAAAACCCCGCGTCTTCCTCCTCGTCGACATGTCGAGCATCGGACAGATCACGCGGGAAGCGCGCACAGCCTCGGCCGAGGCGGGCAAGGACCTCGCCTTCCGCGGGACCGCCGTCATCGGCGCCTCCGCGCACCTGCGGATCCTCGCGGGCCTCGTCGCGCGCGCCGTCGCCCTCCTGCACGGCGCCAGCGACAAC
Source organism: Polyangium spumosum (assembly GCF_009649845.1). Taxonomy (NCBI): domain Bacteria; kingdom Pseudomonadati; phylum Myxococcota; order Polyangiales; family Polyangiaceae; genus Polyangium; species Polyangium spumosum. The sequence continues at coordinate 662,017 of NZ_WJIE01000003.1, read as the reverse complement.
CCCACCCGCTTCTTCACGACCGAGGCCGAAGGCCGCGCCTGGATCGCCGAAAGACGCCGCATCCTCGACGCGCCCTAGCCGAGCTGGCGCCCGCCAGGTGGTTCTCCCGCTCCGCCACGGCCAGGTACCTCGATCGTCCTGAACTCCACCCGGCCCGGATCCTGCTCGCGCCCGCGGGCATGCAAGCGATCCCGAAAGCCGCGCCGGCCAACGAAAACGCACCCGAGAGCCCGCCGCCCGGGCCTCCCGGCCCGCGGGAGCGCGCGCTCGAAGAGGGCGTCCTGATGCTCTCGGACGCCGATCTGCTCGCCATCGTCCTCGGCACCGGGCTCGTCGGCTGCCCCGTCGTGAGGCTCGCCAACGACCTGCTCGATCGGCTCGGCGGGCTCGAGGGCATCGGCCGGCTCGGGCCGCGGGAGATCGCCGCCATCCCCGGCGTCGGCACGGCCAAGGCGCTGCGCCTGCTCGCCGGGCTGGAGATCGGCAGGCGCTCGCTCATCCGCTCGGTCCGGCCCCGGCCCGGGGTCTTCTCCTCCGCCGCCGTCGCCGCCTGGTTCACGGCCCGCCTCTCCCACCGGGAGGCCGAGGAGCTCTGGGTCGTCTCGCTCGACGGCCGCAACGGCCTGCGCAGCGCCCGACGCGTGGCCCAGGGCGGCGTCCACGGCCTGCACGTCACCTCCCGGGACGTCCTGCGCGTCGCCCTCCAGGACGGGGCGACCGCCATCCTCCTCGTCCACAACCACCCGAGCGGCGACCCCGACCCCTCCGACGCCGATCTTTCCATGACCCGCAAGGTCCAGGACGCCGGCCGCCTCGTGGGCGTGCCCCTCGTCGACCACGTGATCATCTCGAGCTCGGGCCGGTACGTGTCGCTGCTCGACCTCGGTCTCTTGCCCGCCGCCCCGTGATCGTCGGACACTCGCCCGCGGAGCGGTCCACGCCGCCCGGAGATGGATCATGCCCCGATTGCCCCTCACCGAGCCCGAGCTCCTCTTTTCGAGCCAGGCCCCGCGCCCCTGGTCGGGTTTCCTCGAGCGGCCCGTCCTCGGCGAGCAGGGCGTCCTGCTCGCGGGCGACGACGCCTCCGCCGTATGCGTCGACGGCGCCACCGGGCGCACGATTTATACCCTCCAGGTGCCGCTCGAGGCCCCCGACGCCTACACGGGGCTGCCCATGCCCTGGGGCGACGGGCGCGCGCTCGTGCCCGTGTACCAGAAAGGCGCGTCGCTCCGGGTCTACGACGTGAGCCCCGCGGGCGCGATCGGGCTCGTCGATTCGCCTGGGTCCGAGGAGCAGGCGCGCGGAAACGACATGCGCATCGTGGCCGGCGACGTGAGCTGCAAGCTCTTCCTGATGCCCCTCGCCCGCGCCCCCGGTGACCGGTACCTGGTCTCCTGGCTCTATCGCCAGGTGCGGTTTTACCGGACCGAATGCCGCTCCTTCGCGCGTGGCCTCTCCTGGGGCAGCGAGGAGGCCATGCTCGCCACCACCGCGGACGTCGTCCTCGGCGTGACCGCGCCCGTGCGCGGGACGGACGATCGGGGCACGCTCGTCGCCCGCTCCGTCGAGAACGGCGAGGTCCTCTGGTCGCTCGGCGCCCGCAGCCGCACGGTCGCCGGGGCCGGCGGGGGCCTGTTTTTCCTGCTCGATCGGTCGGGCCGCGTGGCCGAGGACGCCGCGCGCAAGATGGCCTGCGACGAGGAGCTGCTCGAGGCCCTCGCCGAGGAGCCGGCGCTCATGGGAGAGGCCCTCGATACCCTCATGCGCAGCTTGCTCCAGCAGCGGCCCGTCCGCGCGCCCTCGCGTATCGCGGCCCTCGACGCCGCGACGGGGCTGCTCCGCTGGGAGGCGCAGGTGCCGGGGGACGTCGTGTCGGTGGGCGGTCCCGGCGGCGGCGTGCTCGTGGTCGTCGGCGTCGAGGGCACGGAGGCGAAGCTCCACCGCTTCGACGCCGCGACGGGCGAGCCGCGGGGCGCCTCGTCGCTCGGCGGGGGCTGGCCCGGCTCGCCGTTCGACCCCTGGAGCGGGCGCCTCTCGTTCGAGCTCTGGTCGACCGACATGCCGTCGATCGTCGCGGTGGACGAGCACGCCATTGCCTGGTCGAGCCCCGAGGCCCTCTTCGTCGAGCGCCTCGAGGAGCCATTCACGCGCCTCTGGCGCTGGACCTTGCCGGCGCCCTGCCGCGCCTTCCGCCCTCGTGTCCTCGACCGCGTGCTCAACGAGCCCGCCATCACGGTCGGCGAGGGGCGCATTTATCTCCGTGACGGCTGGAGCCTCTGGGGGATCGGCGAACGCCGGTAGCGCCGCCGACCTTCTTGCCCGATCGAGAGGCATTTCTCCGCGCCCGAGGCCGGAAAGTCGCCCAATGCTCCCATTTATTCGCGGGCAAACCCTGATTCGAGCTTGATCGGGCCGGACGCTCGAATCAGGTTCGGTTCCATCCCGGGGGGGAACTTCAACCGGGTGGATGAGAAAAATGATTGTACGCCGTGAATGGTCTTACTTCGTCGTCATGGCCCTCGCCGCCGTGGCGCAGGGTTGTCAGGGAGAACTGGACGAGGAGAACACCCTCGGCGCGGCGGCGACCGAGGTGCCCGAGGGCGAGCCCGCCGCCGAGCTCGACGAGTCCGAGCCCGCCGAGGCGACGGACGAGATGCTCGTCGCCGAAGGGGTCCTGCCCGAGGCGCCGGGCTCCGCGTGGGCCGGCAGCGGGGATTACGAGCCGAACGACGTCCGCCAGAGCGCCACGAACATGCCGCTCGGCGCCACGCAGAACCTCTCCATCACCAAGGGGGATGAAGACTGGTACCGCGTCGTCGTGCCCGCGCGGACGATCACCCGCGTCGGCATCGAGTTCAATCACGCCGCCGGGGATCTGGACCTCGTGGCCTACGATGGGCAGGGCAACCTCCTCGGCTCGCGGAACGGCGCCGAGTACCCCTACGCGTATCGCGGCCAGGAGACGAACACCGAATATTATGGCTTCTACTCCGAGCGGGGCGGGTCGGTGTATTACGTCCGCGTCCTCGGGCACGCGGGCGCGCAGAACACCTACAGCCTGAACGTCCATCAGGTTGCCTACAAGGACGGCCAGACCTGCACGGGCGCCGGTTTTTCCTTCGCCGATTGCGAGGGGCGCGGCAGCGGCGGCAGCGGCCTGATCCCGTTCCCGTTCCCGGATCCCTCCGACCCGGTCGTCGGGGACGGGTACGATTTCGCTTCGTACTCCAATTACCGTTTCGCCCGGCGCGAGCTCGTCATGCTCGTGCGCCACGCCCTCGCCGAGACGCGCAAGGCGTTCCCGGGCACGAAGCCGCTCTCGCTGATCGACATCTGCCAGATGGACGGCGTCACGCCCGGTTATGACGTCGGCGACCCGCGTCATCCCCAGAGCACGCACGATCAGGGCGGCAACATCGACATCTCGTACTTCCAGACCGACGGGGCGAACGACGCGGAGATCGTCTGCAACGACGGCGCGACCCACGGCGACGGATACTGCACCTCCGCGGCGACGCAGAAGCACGTCGTCGACCTGCCGCGGCAGGCGTTCTTCATGGCCAAGCTCTTCGCCTCGCCGCGGACGCGCGTCATCGGCGTGGATACGGTCCTCGCGCCCCTGCTCCGTTCGGCGGCGCAACAGCTCGCGAGCCTGCCGTCGGGGGATCGCCGGAAGATCAGCCAGTCGGAGCTCAGCTCGTTCTCGAGCCACATGGCCTACGGCTCGGGGTGGCCTTACCACCACCACCACATCCACCTCAGCCTGCAATGGCGCTCGAGCGGGAACAACGTGAGGGGCGAGTCCCAGGCGCTCTCGGCGCCCGCGCCCTTCCAGACGATGGTGGCGCCGGGTGAGGCCGTCGATTCCTTCGACATGGCCTGGCCGCCGCGCGCCGCCGAGTGATGTCCCCCTCGCAGGGGCGCGGCGGGTCTTTTCTTCCGGCCGCGCCTCTGCGATCCTCTCTTCATGACGGACGAAAAGGTTCCTCTCACCGAGGAGGACCGCGCCCTCGTCTCGACCCAGATCACGAGCCGCCGCTCCGTGGCGCATCGATTCGCGCTCATCGCCGGGCTCGTCACCCTCCTCTTCGACCTGCAATGGATCTTCGCCGGCCTCGCGAGGCGCTCGAAGGCGCCCGCCTACTTCGGCCTCGTGATCGCCGTCACGGTCGCGATCGGCCTGCTCGTCTGGTATTTCGGCTACCGGCTCGTATCGCTGATGGTCGCGGATCTCAGGGCCGGCGAGAAGCGGCGTATCACGGGCAAGCTCGAGCGGATCTCGAGCGAAGGCAACGCCTATGGCGAGACCATCACGTACGTCACCCTCGGTGGCGAGCGGTTCGTGACGCGTGGCCGATTCTTCGACCTCTGCCGCGGCGGCGAGCCGATCGTGGTGGAGGTCCTGCCTCGCTCGCGCGTGGCGATCGCGGGGCTCGTGCTCGGCGATCCGCGTTAGCGCGTGTGCGTGATTCTCATCACAAACCCGGCGCGAAGGCCAAAAAAGAGCGCCTACTCGACGGCGGGGGGGGGGACCGGAGCAGGCGCTCGCGTGGAGATAGAGCAAGCCGTGGGCCAGGTACTTCCTGACCTGATTTCGAGGGGTTCGGCCCGACGGCTTGCCTCGGGCCTGCAACCTTGCAACACCAAGCCAACAACCGTGCAGGTCCGGATCCTGCTGCAGAGGATCCACGACACGCACGCAAGGGGCCACCCGACCCGAGGCTCGGTGGAACCAGGCAGGGGGCGGCTCCGGCGCGGATGGACACGCGCGCTCGCTGGGGTCACGCGCCGCGTCGTCTCGGCTGGCAGCGGACAAAAAGAAAGAGCGCCTACTCGACGGCGGGGGGGGGGACCGGAGCAGGCGCTCGCGTGGAGATAGAGCAAGCCGTGGGCCAGGTACTTCCCGACCTGGGTTCGAGGACTTGGCGATCAGGCAGCCCCCTCGGCATCGCATCGGTGAAATTCCCGATGACGAACCTGCAGGGCGGAAAGGTGCCTCAGTCGACCTTGGGCGCGGCGCGGTGGAAGCGCATGACCACGTTCGGGTCGGGGACGAGGCTCGTGCCCGCGTCTTGTTTGCCCCTGTACTCGAGGATCGACAGCACGTAGCGGATGCTCTCGAGCCGCGCCTTCCGCTTGTTGTTGGCCTGCACGATGATCCACGGGCTGAAGCTCGTGTGCGTCCGGCCAAACATCATCTCCTTGTAATGCGTGTAGGCGTCCCAGAGCGCCTCGGCCTTGCCGTCGAGGGGCGAGAGCTTCCATTGCTTGAGCGGGTTCTTCCGGCGCGCCTCGATACGCGCGCTCTGGATCTCCTTCGAGATCGAGAACCAGAACTTCACGAGCACCACGCCGTCCTCGACGAGCATGTGCTCGAACTCCGGCACCTGGCGCATGAAGCGCTCGTATTGCTCCTGCGTGCAGAAACCGTTCACGGGCTCGACGACGGCGCGGTTGTACCAGCTCCGGTCGAAGAAGACGATCTCCCCGCGGTTCGGGAGCTTGCGCATGTACCGCTGGAAATACCATTGCCCCGTCTCCTCGTCCGTCGGCTTGGGCAGCGCCACCACGCTCATCGCGCGCGGGTTCAGGTACTCCGTGAACCTCCGGATCGTGCCGCCTTTGCCCGCCGCGTCGCGCCCCTCGAAGAGGACCGCGATCCGCTTGCCCTCCTCCTGCACCCAGCGCTGCATCTTCACGAGCTCGACCTGCAGCTTCTCGAGCTCGTTCTCGTAATCGACGGCCGCCTTGATGCGCCGGACGTCCACGCTCTTCGAACGCAAGAGCTGGATGAACTCGCGCGAGGTGTGCAGGTCGGAGAGCTCTTCGAGCGAGAGGACGGACTCCGGCATGGTCGCGGGCGGCAGGTCGCTGAGCGCCCGTATCACGGGCTGCAATTCGCGCGGCGTCGCAGGCGGATCCACGCGCGCGCCGCGGTCCTGCGTCACCCCATTGCTCCCTCCCTGCTCCGCCTGGCTGCTCCCTTCGAGCGGCATGCCCACCCACCTCGCTTCACCGCGGTGGTCGTGGGGGCAGCGGGGGCGCATCGAAAGGGGGCCCTGTTCGATGGGGACGAAGTTTCCCCGTGGCGCTCGGCTCGCCTGCCGGGCGCCTCCGCGCGCCGAGGGACGGACGCGAGCCGGGTTTGCTTGACGCCGGAGCGAAATGCAATGACTCTGAGGTGCGCCCGATGGCGGACGAAGACCCCCGAGTCCGGCTCGAATCGCTGGAACGCGAGATCGAGCATCTGCGCCGGGAAAACCAGCGATTGCTGGACATGCAACCAGAGCATTGCTCCGTTTCGGACGGAACCATTGCGGAGGAAGCGAAGCGTGAGCGACAGCGCATGGCGCGACTGCAATCGTTCACCACGAGGCTCTCGGCCGCGCGCACGACGGGTGAGGTGATCGACGCGATCCTGAGCGAGGGTCGGGCGGCGTTCGGGGCGGCACGTGGCATGTACGCGAACGTCGTGGACACGCTCGGGGTCCTGGAGATCGTGCGAATGGAGGGTTTTCCCGAGGAGGTGCGCGTGTTCTGGCTCGGCCGGCGGATTCCGCTCTCGGAGGAGCTGCCGCTCACCGACGCCGTGCGCGCCGATACGCCGATGTATTTCGGAGACCGGAGCGCGATCGAGGCGCGTTATCCGGCGCTCGAGCGGACGCGCGCTTATGGCATGCAGGCGCTCTTCGTGTTGCCGATCCGCGCAGGCGAGAGCCGGCTCGGGGCGCTCGCGCTCGTATTCAGTTCGCCGACCACGTTCACGGAGGACGATCAGCGCGAAATGGAGGCGTTCGCGCTCCTCTCGGGGCAAGCGCTCGAGCGCGGCCAGCTCTTCGACAGGGCCAAGGCCGAGATGCGGCGCGCCGAGGAGGCGAGCCGCGCGAAAGATCTGTTCCTGGGCATGATGAGCCACGAGCTGCGCACGCCGCTGACGGCCATCCTCGGCTGGGCCACGATCCTGCGCGGGAGGCTGCCGCCGCCGGACACGCTCGCGAAGGCGCTGCAGGTGATCGAGCGCAACGCGCGCGCGCAGGCGCAGCTCATCGACGATCTGCTCGACGTGACGAAGATCCTCGCAGGATCGATGCGGATCGAGGTGCAGGACGTGGATCCCATCGTGGTGATCGAGAAGGCGATCGAGGTCGTGCGCCCCTCGGCCGCCGCGAAAGGCGTGGACATCGTGCAGGCGCTCGACGGAGGTGTCCGCCCGCTCGGCGCGGATCCGGCGCGGCTCCAGCAGGTCGTTTGGAATTTGCTCTCCAATGCGGTGAAATTCACGCCGACGGGCGGGCAGGTCTTCGTCTCGTTGCTCGGCGACGACAGCCACGTCGAGCTCGCCGTGGAGGACACGGGCAAAGGCATCTCGGACGCGTTCCTGCCGCACGTGTTCGAGCCCTTCCGCCAGGCGGACGTCGGCACGACGCGCGCCCACGGCGGGCTCGGGCTCGGGCTCGCGATCGTGCGGCACCTCGTCGAATTGCACGGGGGCACGATCGAGGTGACGAGCAAAGGCGAAGGCAAGGGCGCGCGGTTCGTCGTGCGCCTGCCGCGGAAGCAGGATTCGTTCGTGGTGTCGCCGGAGGTGACGACCGGGCTTCATGGCCTCGGGCCGGCGCCCGGGCCGAGCCTCTCGGGCCGGCGCGTCCTGCTCATCGACGACGAGCCGGACGTGCTCGAAATGCTCTCGTCCTACCTGTCGAGCCGCGGCGCCACGGTCCTCGTGGCCGGCGACGCCGAGGAGGGGCTCGAAAAAATCAAAGAATCGCGGCCGGACGTCGTCGTCTGCGACATCGGCATGCCGGGGCAGGACGGGTACCATTTCATCGAGCAGCTCCGCGGCGCCTCCCCCGCGGAGGGCGGCGCGACGCCGGTCGTCGCGCTCACGGCGTACGCGCGGCCGGAGGACCGGAGGCGCGCGCTCTTGCACGGGTTCGACGTGCACGTCGCGAAGCCGCTCGATCCGGCCGATCTCGCCGCCGTGATCGCCCGGCTCGCGATTGCCAAGGCGGCAGCGCGATCCCGCCCAAGTTGAGGCCGCCCGCATACTCATAACTCGTGTACGTCCCGTACCCCATGACCTGGATGCCGACGGGCAGGGTGGCCTCGAGCACGTGCGCACCGCCCATGGCATTGGAGAGCGGCACGCGCGCGACGCCGAAGCCTGAGCTCAGGGGCTTCGGCTGGATGGAGAGGGTCTGTCCGTCGAGCGTGAGCGAGGCCAAGAGGGGCATGATCACGTCGGCGTAACTCGCGTCGTAATCGGCAGGCGCGAGAAGACGTATTACTTGCGGAACTGCTCGACCGACGTGGCGAAGCTCATCGCCGGGTCGCCTTCGGTGGTGCTGACCAACCACTGCGGAAGGGTTCACGACATTGGCTAGACGCCGTAACGCCACCCAAGGTGATTTCTGAATCCGGCATGGGCAGGCGCTGTCTATGCGTTGGCGAGCCGGATAAGTACTGCCCGGAAGCGACGGATCGCCTCTTGCGTAGGTTCCAATCCGTCCTGGAACTCTGCCAGGCTCACCGTAGGGTCCTTTATTCCCAACTGCCGTACATAACCCCTCACAACGTTGCCTGTTAGCTCCCCAGTGGACTTGCTGAACTTAATTGTTCCCCGTTCGCCGCGAACCAACCACGATCCTCCGAGCTCCTTCACGACTAGATCGGCCTGTCGGCAGCAATCCAGGAATTCGTTGGGTCGCATAGAGCGAGCACGAAAATCATTGCGGACCGTGCGGTTTCTTATCCATGTCGCGATATCAGATACTTCGTCATCTGCTCCCCGTCCTTCTCCGAGGTTACTAGCAGCGACACCTGTGACAAACTCGAAAATTTCATCGTCTATCGTGTTGTTGTCGAACCGCCGGTCGTTCTTAGCGAGAAAGACGATGAGAGCCACTAGCGCGGTTCGCTTGTTGCCATTGTGAAACGGGTGGTTTTTGACGAGCGAATGGAACAGTGCCCGCGGCTTTCGTCTCAACGGAAGCGTACTTCTCGGCGTCACCGATTCCAGTGCGTGGCCTGGTGCAGGCAGAGCCTACCAGTGTCTTGTCGCGTGGACCTGAGGGCACGATCGGGTCCGCCGTCCCCGCAAACATTTCGACTAGTTCGTCGTGAATCTTAAGTACATCTGCCTCATCCAAAAATTGCGTCACGGTTTCCTCCGAAGATGTCGTGGGAGATTGCATCACGATAGCCCAGAATCGATCTTCGAACAAGCGTAGTGATGTACTTGCGCGGCGTGAGGACGAGTCGAGCCTCGCCATTGACAGTGCCTGCCACGGAGCAGCCACCTAGCTTGCTACTGTCGGCGCCTCGGCGGCCCCGGCGCAGGTCTTCGGGTCGGTGGGGGTCTCGGGGCCGCCGCCCGCGCCCGTCGGGTCGAAGCCGGCCGCGCCTCCGTCGCCCCCCGCGCCGTCGCAGCCCGCGCCTCGGCTGGACGTGGAGGGGTTCGTGGCGGAGCAAGCCGCGCCGAGGATCATGAGGTTGAGGAGGAGGAGGGCACGGGCTTTCACGGCCCGAAGGTACCACGGCGACCTGGGCCATGTCGCGATTCACGGGAGGCTTGCCCCTGGTAAAACGGCCGGGAGACGCGGTAGGATCCCCGGGATGCGTGCCCCTCGCCTGGTACCGGTCGTGGTGTCACTCGGCTTGACCCTGGGACTTTCGAGCTGCGGCTCGGCCGTCCCGCGGGACAGCTCGGCTTTGCAGGCCAAAGGCGCGGGCGAACCCGCGGCGACGAAGGGGCGCGCGGACGTCGATTACATCGCGATCGGCCCGCGCGTGTTGCTCGAGGGGATCGAGCCGCTCCTCTTGCACCGCGAGGCGAGGGGGCTCGGCGTCGAGCGCGTCGTGATCGAGGACCTCGCGGCGCCGGGGGCCCTCGGCGCGCCCCCGCCCGAGCGGATCGCGGAGGCCATTCGGCAGATCGCCTCGCGGGCGGGCAAGCGCCTCCGGTTCGTCCTGCTCGTGGGGGACGCGCCGGGGAGCGACGAGTCGGCCGAGGCGCGCGCGCTCTTGCCCACGTTTTACCGGCCGAAGCTCGGCTATGAAAACCACAGGCCCGACGAGCACGCGCACGAGGGCGTCCAGCTCGAGCACGAGCACCGGGCGCGCCGCCACGGCGAGGAGGACTATGCGACTGATCTGCCGTACGCGCTCGCCCACGTGGGTGCGTCGGGACAACCCGACCTCGCCGAAGGCCGCCACCCCGCGCCGCTCGCCGTGGGCCGGGTGCCGGCGCGCACGCCCGACGAGGCGCGTGATTTCGCGCGGAAGGTGATCGGCTACGAGACGTCACGCGCGGAGGGCGCGTGGCGGCGCAGCATCGCCCTCTTCAGCGGCCCGGCGAATTTCGGCGCGCTCGCCGATTTCCTCATCGAGAGCACGATGACGCGCCTGCTCGACGACGAGGTGCCCTACGACTGGGACGTCGACGTCGTCTTCCCGAAGCTCGGCTCGCCGTACGCCTATCCCTTCCGGGACCTCTCGGCCCGCCTCGTCGAGCGCCTCGACGCGGGCGCCCTCATCGCGGGCTACGTCGGCCACGGGGCCTCGACCCATTTCGACGACGTGCATTTCAACCACCGCCATTACCACATCGGCACGGCGTGGGACCTCGCGCGGCTGCGCATCGTCGAGGGCAAACCTTTTTTCGTCTCGATCACCTGCAACACCGGTTATTACGACCTGCCCTACGGCCGCCGCTCGGTCGCCGAGGCGCTCGTCCTGAACCCCGAGGGCGCGATCGCCGCGTTCGCGTCGAGCCGCGAGAGCCACCCGTATCCAAACGCGCTTTACGGGGAGGCCATCGTGAAGACGTTCGTCGACGAGCGCGCGCCCACGATCGGCGAGGGCGTCGTGACCGTGAAGCGCCGCATGCAAGAGGGGGAGGTGCCGCTCGCGCCGCTGCTCTTTCAATCGGACCCGGCCGAGCTCGCCGCGGAGCACGAGGGCCTTTACAACCTGCTCGGGGACCCGGCGACCGTGCTTCGATACCCGGCGAGGGCCGTGCTCTCCGTCGAGGGCGGGGGCGGGGCGCGCGCGCCCGGGGCCGAGGTGACGATCTCGATCGAATCGAAGGAGATCCCGTCGGGCAAGGCGCTCCTGACGGTGGAGACGCGGCGGAGCGTGGTGCGCGCGAAGGTGCCGAGCGAGGCCACGCTCCGGGCCATGCCCGAGGAGGAAGCCTGGGCGGTGATGCGCGCGAGTCACGCGGCGGCGTCGGACAAGGTCGTCTCGCGGGCCGAGGGGGTCGTCGCCGAGGGGCGCGCGAGCTTCCGGGTGAAGATGCCCGCCGAGCCCGGCGAGTATGCGATCAAGGTGTTCGCATCCGGGAGCGGCGACGCCGCGATGGGGCATACGCGCCTCACGGTCGCCGCAGAGGCGCGCTGATCACTCCACCTTCACCGTCATCGCGAGGTCCCGGTTGTCGATCACGCATTGCTCGGACGTGCATACCGAGAAATAAAACTTCCCCGCCACCCGGGCGTCACCCGCGTTTTGCGCGACGAACGGCACCCGCATCACGGCGCGCTCCGCCGAGAGGGTCATGCCGTCGGCGCGCACCATCGGCGCGGGATACGTGACGCCCGCGGGCGGCGCGCCGAGCTTCATCTTGTACGGATATTCTTGATTGCAGTGGAACTCGCCCTTGGGGACGAGCACCACCTCGACGAAGCCCTGCTCGCCGGCCTTGTAGCCCCCCGACGATTGCATCGACAGGCTATAATTCTGCTCGTCCACCTTCGCCGGCGCGACGAGCGGCTCGGACGCGGGCAGAGGCGGCGGCGCGGCGGCGAGCGTGGGCGGGGGCTCGGGCGCGGGGCCGTTGTTGCAGCCCGGGGCGAAGAGGAGCAGAGTCGCGACGCGCCCTATCGAGCCTTCGAGGAGTCCCATCCCATTCGAGGTATCCGATCCCGGGGCCCGCGTAAAGCCAAAGGCTCGGATACGGCCCGCACGATTGCGACGTCCCTCCTCGGGCAGGCGACATCGCATCACACGCACGTCTACGTGTCCTGCGCCTCGACCACCCTCGCCGGAAGTTTCTTCCACGCAGCAAACGCGAGCCCCACGGCGACGGCCGCGGCCACGAGCGCGACGGCGCCCCGCGCGCGGGGGCCATCCCCGAGCAGGCCGCTCTTCCACGTCACGTCGACGAGCCCGCCGCGTAGCCCCGCGCCGGCGAGCAGGGTGAAGCCCGCGTGCGCCGCGACCGACGCCCACGCGACCCCCGTGCGCGCCCAGAGCACCGCGTAGAGCCCGCCCTGCGCGGCCGTGAGCACGAGCGCCTCCCACGACGCGCCCGGTACGAGCGCGAGCGCTGCCACGCCCGCGAGCACGGCGTACCCGATCCCGAAGCGCGGCGCGAGCCCCGCGCGCGCGGCCACGACGAGCGGCAGGCCGCGGTAGAGCAGCTCGTCCCGCGTCGCCACGGCCGCCGCGCGCAGCAGGGCAAACGCGAGCGTGCCCGAGGGGCTGCCCGCGCTCACCGAGGCGAACCCGGCGAGCACGGCCACGACGAGCGGCACCACCACGAGCACGAGTGATACGCCGAGCCCGAGGCCGATCCCTCGAAGCGCGCGCGCTCGTGGTCCTTTTCCGGTGCTCGGGTCCGGGTCCCATCGCACGCCGGCGCGGTACGTGCCGAGGTCGACGACGATCGCGCCGACGAGGGCCGCGACGAGCGGGTTGCGGCCGACGAGGACCTCGGCGAGGCGCACGGCGAGCGCGACCCCGAGCAGCCACGCCGAACCCTTGGCGACCTCGCGCGAGGGCGTCGAGGTGGGCGCGTCGAGCGGTTCGGTCGCGGAAGGCACGGGCCGCATGGTGGCATGTTTCCGCGAAGAACGCTCCGGTTCGCCGCGGGAGCGAGAGAGGCGTTGCGGGCCGGATCGCCTTGGAGTAGCTTGCGCGCGCTTTCCGCCCCGCGCGTGATTCGCGCGCGCGGATGCGAACGTGGAGAAGAGTTCCATGGTCCGAGCGCCGGCGATGCATGACAACGATCTCGATACGAGCGGCTCCGTGCTCGGGCGCGGCACGCGCGTGCGTGGTCGCGTGATGGGCGAAGGAGATCTGCGCGTGGAGGGCCACGTCGAGGGCGGCGTGAGCCTCACGGGTGAGCTCGTGATCGAGGAGGGCGCCGAGGTCTCCGGCGACGTCGAGGCCGCGGTCGTGACGATCGCGGGCACCTTGACGGGCGACGTCGCGGCGCGCGGGCCCGTGGCGATCCGCGCGTCGGCGAAGGTCTCGGGCAACCTCGGCGGCGCCGAGGTGAGCCTCGACGAGGGTGCCGAGTTCTCGGGGCGGATCGAGGCGGATTTCGAGCTGCCGGCCGAGCTTCAGGGTGGCCGCGCCGGCGGTCGGTGAAGGCTTTCAGAGGGTCACGAAAACGCTGCGACGCGCGGCGAGGGAGCGTGGAAGGTGGCGGGTACGATCATCGGCAGCGGCATCACGATCGAGGGTGAGATCACCTCCGACGAGGAGGTGGTCGTGGCCGGCACGGTTCGCGGCAAGCTGAGCGTCGACGGCGGCGTCACGGTCGAGGGAGGCGCGGTCGTCGAGGCGGACGTCGCGGCGGCTTCTCTTTCGGTCGGCGGCAACGTGACGGGCAACGTGAGCGCCTCGGATCGCGTCGATCTGCTCACCGGCGGCCGACTCGTCGGCGACGTCAAGGCGGCGCGGCTGACCATCGCGGACGGTGCCTCGTTCAAGGGCAACGTCGACATGGACGTGTGAACCGATGACGACCCCCTCGACCATCGGCCGCGGGACCACCATCCGCGGCTCCATCCGCGGCGACGGGGACCTCGACCTCCACGGCTTCGTGGAGGGAAGCGTCACCGTCCAGGGCGAGCTCCTCATCGGCGAGACGGCGCTTGTCAAGAGCGACGTGTCCGGCCGTCGCATCATCGTGCGAGGCGCGGTGGCGGGCGACATCTCCGCGACCGAGCTCGTCGTCCTCGAGCCGGGCGCGCGTGTCGTCGGCGACATCGGCGCGCCGCAGATCGGCATCCGGCCCGGCGCGCTCGTGCGAGGCAACGTCTCGACCGGCGCCCCGCTGCCGCCTCGTGTCGAGAAGCCGGCGGCTGCGGCGCCTGCCCAGGCGGCCCCGCGTGGCCGTGCGGCGGCCCCTGCGGCGGCGCCTGCGCGTCCCGTGGCCCCTCCTCCTGCCCGCGCGGCGGCCCCTGCGGCGCGCCCTGCGCCGGCGGCTGCGGCGCGTCCTGCTCCTGCGGCGCGTCCTGCGCCTGCGGCGCGTCCTGCTCCTGCAGCGCCTGCGCCTGCGCCTGTGGCCGAGCCTGCTGCGGCTGCGGCGGGCGAGGAGGCGCCGGAGAGCGCACCTGTCGAGAATTCCGGCGGCCCCCCGCCCCCGGTCGTGCCTGCGGTGCCCAAGGGTGCCAAGGCGCAGATCCGGCGCGGGAAGGGCGCGGGGAAATGAGCAAAACCGAGCGAGAGCGGCTCGTCGAGCTGCTCCGCGAGCGTTCGTTCGAGCGCAAGCGAGTCGTGCTCGCCTCCGGTCGGGAGAGCGACTTCTTCATCGACTGCAAGCAAACGGCCTTGACCGCCGAGGGGCACTTCCTCCTCGGCGCGCTCATGTTCGACGCGCTCGACGGCTTGCCGCGATGTGACGCGGTGGCGGGCGTGGAGCTCGGCGGCTGTCCGCTGGCGAGCGCGGTGTCCTTGACGAGCTTCGTGCGAGGTCGTCCGTTGCCTGCGCTGTACGTGCGCAAGGAGGCGAAGGACCACGGCTCGAAGCGGCTCATCGAGGGTGATCGCGCGCTCGTGCCGGGGCTGGCGGTGGTGATGCTGGAGGACGTGATCACGACGGGCGGGTCGACGCTGAAGGCGGTCGACAAGATCACGGCGGCGGGGGCGCGCGTGGTGGGCGTGGTGGCGATCGTGGACCGGCTCGAAGGTGGGGCGGAAGCGATCCGTCAGGCGGGGTTGCCGGTGATCTCGATCTGCACGCGGCGGGATTTCATTCCGGACGCGTGACCCGAGTGATGCTCGGGAGCGGGGTATGTCCCTCGCTCGCTTGCCCAAGCGACGCTTGTTGCCCTGGTCGGGCGGTGGCTCGCTTGCCCAAGCGACGCTTGTCGCCCTGGTCGGGCGGTGGCTCGGTTGCCCAAGCGATGGCCGGAGCCCTGGGTGTATGGTCGGTTGCTTGTCCAAGCGATGCTCGGAAGGTCGAGACCTCTCGGGCTTCGCTCCCCGGAGCGAGCACGACGACCCGGGACCCTTCACTCCGTCGCTTCTTCGTCCGGATGGGCTGGGTCGTCGAGCTTCGCGAGCAGGTCGTTGCGCCCGATGCTCGACCAGGCGGCGCGGGCGGCGTCGAGGTGGTGCTGGCGGAGGGCGTCGGTGGGGGCGAGGTCGGCGAGGCGCTTGTGGGTCCAGCCGATGGAGGAGGGTTCGGCGATGCGCTGGTAAAGGCGGAGGGCCTGCTCGAACTGGGCGCGTGCTGTGTCCTTTTCGCCGTGCGCGAGCGCGATCTCGCCGAGGTTGCGGATGCAGTTGGCCTCGCCGAGGACGTCGCCGACCTTTCGGTAGAGCGGGAGGGCCTCTTCGTAGCGGGCGCGGGCGGTGTCGTGATCGGAGCGACGGAGCGTGATGTCGCCGAGGCCCTGGATGCAGTTGGCCTCTCCGAGGACGTCGCCGACCTTTCGGAACAGCGGGAGTGCCTCCTCGTAACGAGCGCGGGCGGTGTCGTGATCGGAGCGTTCGAGCGCGAGGTCGCCGAGGCCCTTGATGCAGTTGGCCTCGCCGAGGAGGTCGTCGCCCTTTCGGAAGAGCGCGCGGGCCGCTTCGTAATGAGCGCGGGCGGTCGGGTATTCGGAGCGCTCGAGCGCAATGTCGCCGTGGCGCCGGATGCAGTGGGCCTCGCCGAGGACGGAGCCGACCGTTCGGAAGAGCGGGAGGGCCTCTTCGTACCGGGCGAGGGCGGTCGCGTGATCCGAGCGGTCGAGCGCGATATCACCGAGGCTCTTGAAGCAGTTGGCCTCTCCGAGGATGTACCCGACCTTTCGGTAGAGGGGGAGAGCCTCTTCGTACCGGGCGCGGGCGGTCGCGTGATCGGAGCGTCCTCGCGCGAGGTCGCCGAGCTTCCGGATGCAGTTGGCCTCTCCCCGCGCTTGGCCGACCTTTTGATAGAGCGTGCGTGCATCTTCGTACCGGGCGCGGGCGGTCGCGTGATCGGCGCGCCGGAGCGCGATGTCGCCGAGGCGCTGGATGCAGTTGGCCTCGCCGGGGATGCCGCCGACCTTTCGATAGAGCGTGCGTGCCTCTTCGTACCGGGCGCGGGCGGCGTCGTGATCGGAGCCGAGGGTGAGGTCGCCGAGGCCCTTGATGCAGTCTGCCTCTCCGAGGACGTCGCCGACCTTTCGGAAGAGCGGGAGTGCCTCCTCGTAACGAGCGCGGGCGGTGTCGTGCTCGGAGCGTGAAGCCGCGTTATGCCCCAGCCAGAACAACGCCTTCGCCTGCTCGCCCTCCCGCCCCTCCGCCTCGAATACCTCTACCGCCCGCGAAAGCTCCTCCTCCGCCTCCGCATACCGATACGCCCCCACGAGCGCCTGTCCCAACCGCAGCCGCAATCGCGCCGCTTCGAGCTCGGAATGCCCCGTCCTCCGCTCGAGCACACCCTGCAAGATGCCCGATAACCTCTCCACCTCGGCCGCCGCGTCCGGATCTGGAGGCTCGTACGCCATCATCCGCGCCGGAGGTTCGCTTGCCGGCTCCTCCTCGGCTCGCACGCTGATCTCGAACGTCCGCCAGCTCGTCAAATCCGGCGCGCTCGCCGACAGCGCCGTGAATACCTCGCCGAACCCCAGGATCACGAGCGGCCCAGGAATGAGCCCCGGCAAGAGATCCCGCGCGAAGTTGAAGCCCGCCAGCGCTGGCGAGACGTTATCGCCGATCGCATGCTGCTCGAGCCCCATCAGCACCACCACGCGGCGCTGGTCCTGAGCCAGCCCGAGCTCCCGCAGCCGCTCGAACGGCCATTCCGCCGCCCGTAGCGCCACCTCCACGACCTCGGGAAAATCTCCCTGCCCCGACCATTCGCGCATCCGCCCGAGCAGCTCGTCCCGCACCGCCGCCGACGAGACCCGCACGAAGATCAGAGAAAACGAGTCACTCCACGCAATCGCCCGGTAAAGCGCGTCCGCCCGCCCATCCGCGTCGATGTCGAGCGCGAGGCGGATCATGTCCCCGCGTCACGGAAGGCCCGCGTCCGCTTCGCGAACGGATGGACATCGAACCACGTGTCGCCATTGTATTCGAGGACGATGAGCTCATGAAGCAAGAGCTGCCGCAAGTCGTCGTCGAAGTTCTCCGGGAACGAGCCCGTCCGCACGACGTGATGCAGGCTGCGCAGATACCCTTTCCCCTGGAGAAACCGCTCCATTCCCCCCACGTACTCCTTCACGGCCGCATCCACGTCGTCTTTCGTGAGCCGGAGCTCCGGCTTCATCAGCGCCGCCTGCGCCACGATCTTCAGCAGATCCCGCAAGCACCCACCCGACTCGGCGATGGCGTGGCGACGAGCCCCTTCGTCCGCGAATACCACGGCGCAGTCGATGCGGCGCGCGAGGAGCCGCTCCAGCGCGGCCACCCCTGCTTCGTTCGGCTGGTCCGTCCCTCGATTGCGGATCGCGATCATGGGCAGCACGACATCGCCGGGGCTACGGAAAGCTTGTCGGAGCCGTCCCTGCGTGAAATGCAGCGACACCGGCACGGTCACGATGAGGTGCACCGCGACCTCCTGGATGATCGGCAGTTGCTCCAGGAAAAACAAGTCGTGCGTGGTGCGCTTCGTCCCGTCCTGGAGCGGCAATCGCTCCACGCGCTCGAGGTTGTCCGCGATGATCACCACGTCGTCCGTGCCATGGTTCGCGAGCGGCGGCCGGAGCGCCTGCAAGAGCTCGTTCAACCCCTCCACGAGGGACATGATGTGCTTGTGGCTCACGGCCCGGAAGCGCTCGGGGACGGACGGCGACCTCAAGACGCCGAGCTTCATCTTTGCGGTTCCGATCGGGACCTCCGCCTCCAGCGTGATCCCGATCTCCTTGAACCACGCCGTGAGATCCTTCCAGATCTTCTTCGCGGTGGCCGTCGTGCTCACGAGCTTGCCGAGCAGCGGATCATCGAGCACGGCCGTGAAGATCGCCGTGATGAATTCCGGGAGCTGGACGTCGCGGGCGTTCAGGTAGTCCTGTACGTCGATGACGAGGGGGTGATACTCGACGTCGTCCTTGTTCTTCTTGAGCTCGCCCGCGAGCCAGTGGAGCTCGCTCGATTTTCCACTGCCCGGATGACCGCTGAGGAGCTGGACCTGATAGTCCCCCGGGAGCGCGCCGCGGATGCACTCCTCCATCCGACGGATGCGATCGCCGCCGCGCACGCTCGACAGGTCTTCTCGCAGCACGAGGAGATCTTTCCCTGCGAGCTCGATGCGAGGATTACACGCAGCCCGAACGTCCCGCGCCGTCCGCGCAGGCAACTTCAACTGTTCCGAGAGGACGATCCGGGGGTTCACGGCCATACGCCGCCACTCTGCCCCAACCGCCCCCGCCTGCCAACCTTCGCGCCCGCTACTCCGCCGCCACCGCCACCTTCGGCAGCAGCGGAAACCCGAGCGCCTCCCGCTGCGCCAGGTAACTCTCCGCCACCAGCCTCGCGAGCCCTCGCACCCGACCGATGAACCTCTGCCGCTCGGTCACGCTGATCGCCCCGCGTGCATCGAGCACGTTGAACCGGTGCGCCGCCTTCACCACGAAGTCGTAGGCCGGCAAGACGAGCGCCTTCTTCGGGTCCGGCTTCGCGCCCTTCGCCGTCGCGTCCACCCCTCGGAACAGGAGCCGCTTCGCCTCCGACTCGCACTTGTCGAAGGCCGCGAAGTGCTCCTCCACGTCGGCCTCCTCGAAGTTGTACGTCGACCACTCCCACTCGGCGCGCTGGTAGATCTCGCCGTAACGCACCACGTGCCCGCCCGAGCGCGAATACGCGAGGTCGTAGACGCTGTCCTTGTCCTGCAGGTACATCGCGATCCGCTCGAGCCCGTACGTGAGCTCGCCCGAGATCGGCTTGCAGTCGATGCCGCCCACCTGCTGGAAGTAGGTGAACTGCGAGATCTCCAGCCCGTCGAGCCACACCTGCCAGCCGAGGCCCCAGGCGCCGAGCGTCGGCGACTCCCAGTCGTCCTCGATGAACCGCACGTCGTGCTCGAGCGGGTTCGTGCCGAGCGCGCGAAGCGACTCCAGGTAGAGCTCCTGGATGTTCAGCGGGCTCGGCTTCAGGATCACCTGGAACTGGTGGAACTGCTGCAAGCGGTTCGGGTTCTCGCCGTAGCGGCCGTCGGCGGGCCTGCGCGAGGGCTCCACGAACGCCACGTTCCACGGCTCCGGCCCGAGCGCGCGGAGGAACGTCGCGGGGTTGTACGTGCCTGCGCCGACCTCGGAGTTGTACGGCTGCACCACGAGGCAGCCGCGCTCGGCCCAGAAGCGCTGGAGCGTCAGGATGATGTCTTGGAACGTCATGGCGACGCGCAAGCCATAGCCCAGCCCCGAGCGCTCGTCGACGCCGTCCTCACGACCCCCGATCCGAGGTCTGTCGAGCCATCCTTGGTATTCACCGTCACGTTACCAAAAAAGCTCCCGTTTTCCCTTGCGTGGCGGCGAGAAAGGATAGACAATCCTTGTACACAAACTGAACGAACATAGCACAAGCCGTCCACCCTGGAAAACGGGCTTGACGCCCCAACCGATGAGCGATACCCGACATGACCAGGCGACAAAATAGTGACGCTCGTGTGGTGAGTCACCTCGGAGCCCGAGGGAGAGAGCGGTTCTCGGTGGTCCGGCCCGAGGACAGCCGCGCCCGTCGGCCCAGCGGACTGAGCTTGCTCGAGGGGGCCTTCGCACGCACACGGAAGGACGGTCCCATGCCGCGTATCCTGATCATCGACGACGACGCGGCCTTCGGCGCGAGCGCGGTGCGCACGCTGGAGGGGGCCGGCTTCTCGGCGCGTTTTCACCGCGGCCCCTTCGGCAGCCTGCAGGCCATCCGCGAGTCGCTCTGCGACGTCGTGTTGCTCGACGTCAACATGCCCAAGCTCGACGGCCCCCTGCTCGTCCGCATGATCCGCGACGCCTTCGGCCTCGGCAGCGTGAAGGTCCTGCTCTGCAGCGACATGGAGCCCGGGCCCCTCGAGCGCCTCGCCAAGGTGATGGGCGTGCACGGCGCGGTGCCCAAGCAAGTCCATGGCGCCGAGCTCGTCGACCAGGTGCGCGCCGCGCTGCCGCGGAGCGCGACGGCCTGATCGCTCAGCCGTACTGTTTCTCCAGCGCCTTCTTGTCGACCTTGCCCGCGCCCGTGCGCGGCAGCTCGGCCACGAACACGATCGACTGCGGGACCTTGTACTTCGCGAGCCGCGCGCGGCAGTGGGCGAGGATCGGCTCGGCCTCGGCCTTCGCTCCCGGCGCGAGCACGACGACCGCCCGGCCCACCTGGCCCCATTTCTCGTGCGGCACGCCGATGAGCGCCGCCTCCCGGACCGAAGGGTGCCCCAGGAGCACGGCCTCGACCTCGGCCGGATACACGTTCTCCCCGCCGGAGATCAGCAGATCCTTGCTGCGCCCCGCGATGTAGAAGTGCCCCTCGTCGTCACAACACGCGAGATCACCCGTCCGGAGCCAGCCGTCACAGATCACCTTCGCCGTCTCCTCGGGCCGGCCCCAGTAACCGCCGAAGACGTGTGGCCCGCGCACCTCGAGCTCGCCGACCTCGCCCGGACGAACGGGCTCGCGCGCCGCGTCGACGATCCGCGCCTCCACGAAGAACAGCGGCGCGCCCACGGAGCCGACCTTCCGGCGCACGTCCGCGGGCGGCAGCCAGAAGTTGTTCGGCCCGGCCTCGGTCAGCCCGTAACCCGTCTTCAGGTCGATCCCTCGCTCCCAGTACGTCTGCATCAGCGGCTCGGGGCAAGGCGCGCCGCCGCTGATGCAGATCCGCAGGCGCCGGAGCTCACCCCCTCCGAACCTCGGGTGCTGCGACAGCGCGAGGAACATCGTTGGCACCCCAAAAAACACCGTCACGCCCTGCTCCTGCGCCCCCGCGTGGACCTCGTCCGGATCGAACACGCGACAGACCACGGACGTCCCACCCGCGAGCACGAGCGGCGCCGTGAAGACGTTGAGCCCGCCCGTGTGGAAGAGCGGCGCGTTCAAGAGCGCCACGTCGCTCTGCGACAGACCCCAGCTCGAGATCGTGTTCACCGCGTTCGCCGTGATCGACCGGTACGTCAGCATCGCGGCCTTCGGCGTGCCCGTCGTGCCCCCCGTCCCGCAGAGCACCCAGGGTTCGTCCCAGCCGATCGAGAGCGCGGGCGGCGGCCTGTCCGTCGCGGCGTCACGTTCGGCGAAGTCCACGTCGTCGCCCCGGGCCCGCGAGGCGCCGCGCATCGCCACGAACACGCGCGGCACGAAGCTCGACTCGCTCTGGAGCGCCTCGCTCGCCGCTGCGAAGTCCGGCCCGTAGACGAGCACCTCCGGCGTCGTCGCGGCGAGGTAGGCGCCGAGCTCGCCCGGCGTGAGCCGGTAGTTCAGCGGCGTGAAGATCGCGCCGACCTTGCCGCAGGCGAACCAGAGATCGAGCATCGCGACGTCGTTCATCGCGAGCGCCGCGACCCGATCGCCGCGCCGCACCCCGAGCCGATCCCGGAGGAAATGTGCCGTGCGGTTCGCCGTCCTGTCCCACGCCCGGTACGTCACGGCCCGCCCGCCTCGTGTGTTGTCGAGCAGCGCCACCTTGTCCGGGGAGAGCGCCGCGCGTCGTCCGAGCCAGTCGCCGAGGTGCATGCCGCCCTGCGTAGCAAAGCCCCGCGCGCGCTGGAATGGCTCGCGTGCGTTGTTGCGGCGCAACAACCCATTGCGATCCGGACGATCGGAGTGTACGACCGTCCCCATGGTCGTGAAGAAGTACGGCAACCGGAGGCTGTACGACACCGAGGCGAGTCGTTACGTCACGCTCGAAGAGGTGGAGGCGCGTGTCAGGCGTGGCGATGACGTCGAGGTCGTCGACGCGAAGACCGGCCGCGACCTGACGCAGGCGACGCTCGCGCAGATCATCCTGGAGAGCCGCGGCGCCGCGCGCCTCTTGCCCGTGCCGCTCCTGCGCCAGCTCATCCGCATGGGCGACGACGCGCTGGCCGAGTTCTTCGAGCGCACGGTGATCTGGGCCCTCGACATCTACCTGCTCGCGAAGAAGGGCGCGCGTGTCTTCCCCATCGGCCCGCTCGGCGCGTTGCCCCTGCTGAACGCGATGCTCAGCGCCGGGAGGAGCACGCCCTGGACCTCGCCGCGCGATCCCGAGCCCGAGGAGCTCGCGCCGCCGCCGGACCTCGGGGGCGCCGTGAACCTGAGCGACGCCCGGGACGACCAGGCCGAGGAGATCGCCGCCCTCCGCCGCGAGCTCGACGAGCTCAAGCGTATCGTCGCCAAGAAGCGCCCCTAGCCCCGAGCTTTGTTGCGCCGCAACAAAGTTTGCTTGACAGCCGCGAGGGCTCGTTTTAGGTTCGGCTCCCGAAGGACGGGATTCTCCTGCGTTTGAAGGCGAATCTTGCTGTCGCGAGGAGCTTGGGATGAACGAGCGAGGGGATTCGCAGGTGCAGCAAACCCGCGAGGTCTTCCGGGGACGTACCGATCCGGCGGACGGATCTTCCGACATCTTCGAGGAGCTCGACGCGCTGGAGACGGCGACGGCGGCGCAGCTCGGGGTGATGCTCCGGGGCATGGCGCGTATCGGCCAGGTGTCCCTGCTGTACGGCGCGCGTATCGCTGCGGAATGGCAGCGCATGGCGCTCGAGGCGACGAGGCGCGCCGGCGAAACGTTCGGCGCGCCTTTCCTTTGAGCGACCTTCCAAGCAAAGACGAGCTCGCGTAAGCTCGGCTCTGTCCGGGCGGAGCCAGAGAGACGCGCCGGCGAGCGGAGAAAAGAGCATGTACATCGGGGACTGGATGGAGCGTGGTGAGCGGTATTTCCCGGAATCGCTCGCCGTCGTCGACGTGGCCAAAGGAGAGCGCGGGCGTTTCTCGTATCGCGAAATGAACCGCCGCGCGAATCGCCTCGCCGGCTTCTTGCGCGACGAGGCCGCGGTGTCGAAGGGCGATCGCGTGGGGATCCTCGCGATGAACGGCGTGGAGTTCCTCGACGCGTTTTTCGCCTGCGCCAAGCTCGGCGCGGTGCTCGTGCCGTTCAACTGGCGCAGCCATCCGCGCGAGATCGCCGAGCTCGTCTACCAGACCGAGCCGAAGGTGATGCTCTTCAGCGACGATTTCCGCGCCGGTATCGGCGAGATCGCAAGACTGTCTCCGTGCGCGTCCGTGAAGACGTGGCTGCACCTCGACGGCGAGGGGATCGAGGGGAGCCTCGACTATACGACCGCGGTGCAGGCGCGCGAATCGCGGCCCGTGAAGAACGACGCTGTCGAGGCCGAGGACATCGTTTGCCTGCTCTTCACGGGCGGCACGACGGGCCTGCCGAAGGGCGCGAAGATCTCCTACCGGATGATCGCGTGGAACACGCTGAACACGGTGATCCACGAGCTCTCGCGCGGCGACGTGACGCTCACGCACACGCCGATGTTCCACACGGGCGCGCTCTTCGTCTACACGCTGCCGCTGCTCACGCTCGGCGGGACGGTGGTCATCATGCGCAAATGGACCGCCGACGACATGCTCTCGCTGATCGAGCGCGAGAAGGCCACCTTGCTCTTCTGCGTGCCGACGCAGTACCAGATGATGATGCAATCGCCGCGCTTCGAATCGGCGGACCTCTCGTCCTTGCGCTTCTTGACGAGCGGCGGCGCGCCCCTGCCCGTGCCGATCATCCGCGCGTACCGGGAAAAACACGGCGTCGTCTTCAAGCAGGGCTTCGGCATGACCGAGTTCGGCCCGGGGATCTTCTCGATGGATCCCGAATACGCCGAGACGAAGGCCGGCAGCATCGGCAAGCCCAACTATTTCATCGACGCGCGGATCGTGGACGACGACAACCGCCCCTTGCCCGTGGGCGAGGTGGGCGAGCTCGTCCTGAAGGGCCCGAGCGCGTGCTCCGGGTATTTCAACAACCCCGAGGCCTCGCGGGCGAGCGTGGACGAGGAGGGCTTCTTCCACACGGGCGACATGGCCCGCGTGGACGAGGACGGGTTCTATTACATCGCCGACCGCAAGAAGGACATGTTCATCTCGGGCGGCGAGAACGTCTACCCGGCCGAGATCGAGAAGGTCCTCTACGAGCACCCCGCCGTGGCGCAGGTCGCGGTGATCGGCGTCGCGGACGAGAAATGGGGCGAGGTCGGCCGGGCCATCGTCGTCACGAAGCCCGGACAGACCGTGACCGAGGAGGCGATCCTGGCGCATTGCCGGGACAACCTCGCGAAATACAAGGTGCCGAGATCGGTCCTCTTCGTGGACGCGATGCCGATCTCGGCGGCCGGCAAGATCCTGAAGAGAGAGCTCAAGGAAAAATACGCGCGATAAGGCGCGAGAAGAGAGGATGCCGTGGCAAACGAGACCACGAGTTCGAAGAAGCAGCCCAAGCTCCTGACCCGCGTGGTGAAGGGCCTCGGACACTGGCTCGGGCCGGAGACGCCCACCGGGAAGGCGTTCGTCGCCGCCGAGAAGGGCATGACCCGGGCGTTCGATCGCCTCGGGAGGAGCGAGCGATTCCTGAACCTCGCGGGCGGCGCCCTGAACCGCGCCCTGCGCGCCCGCGCGGCGTACGTCGAGGCCCAGGAGAACTGGCTCCACCTCTTCCGCCTGCCCACCTCGACGGAGATGGACGACCTGCGCGAAGAGGTGAAGGACGTCCGCTATCAGCTCGAGGCGGTCTCGTCCCAGCTCGAGGTGGTGATCGAGGCGCTCGAGAAGAGCCGCCGCGAGCCACAAGGGTCCGAGGCCGCGCGCCCGAACGTCAACGGCAGCGCCGCGGCCGATCGGCCCTCCTGACGAGAGGAAGGACGGAAAGAGTCATGAGCACGCAATCCACCACGCAGCGCCTCCGTTCCTTCGTGGAGGGGCAGATCGACATCTCGCGCGAGATCATGCAGGCCGCGCAGAACGGCTCGATGAGCCCGTACCACTACGTCAAACCGTTCATCCTCCGCGCCGCGGACGTCGGCGAGCCCCCGCTCGCGGCGACGCCGCACAAGGTGGTCTACACGAACGGCAAGATGCGGCTGCTCCGCTTCGAGCCGAAGGTCCGCAAGCACGCGACGCCGATCCTCTTCGTCTACTCGCTGATCAACCGCTATTACATCCTCGACTTCCTGCCCGGCCGGAGCCTCATCGAGTTCATGGTCGGCCAGGGCTACGACGTCTACGCGATCGACTGGGGCACGCCCGGCGCGGCCGAGCGGCGGATGGGCTGGGACGACGTCCTCGACGTGCTCATCAAGAACGCCGTGAAGTGGACGCTCCGGCTGAGCGGCGCGAAGGACCTGACGATGTACGGCTACTGCATGGGCGGCACGATGGCGCTCGCGTACGCGTCGCTGCACCCGCAGGGGCTCCGCAATTTCGTGGCGCAGGCGACGCCGGTCGATTTCCACGAGGGCGGGGTCTTCGCCGAATGGACGAAGCCGAGCCGCTTCGACGTGGACGCGCTCGTCGACGCCTACGGCAACGTGCCGATCGACCTCATGGAGACGGGCTTCTCGTCGATGGCGCCGATCCAGCGCATGACGAAATGGCTCGAGGTCTTCCGCCGGATCGACGATCGCGACTTCGTGACCACGTTCCTCGGCATGGAGCACTGGGCCTCGGACAACGTCGAGTTCCCCGGCGAGGTGTACCGGCAATACATCAAGGATTGCTACCAGTACAACAACTTCTGCAACGGCCGGATGAAGGTCGCCGGGCAGACGGTGGACCTCTCGATGATCAAGGTGCCGCTGCTCAACATCATCGCGGACAACGACACGATCGCCCCGCCGAAGTCGAGCGAGATCCTGAACGGGCTCGTGAGCTCCACAGACAAGGAGATCATGCGCTTCCCGGTCGGGCACATCGGTCTGTCCACGTCGAGCAAGGGCCCGAAGCAGATCTGGCCGAAGATCGCCAGCTGGATCGCGAAGCGCAGCGATCCCTTCACGGAAGCCTGATCCGTCAGGGGTTCGGCGGCGGGGCCACGTGGAACTGGAACTGGCCCGGCCGCGGGACCGGGGGGGTTTGTCCGAGGCGAGGCGGATAAGGCGCGAGGGGCTCGAGCTCGGCGATGAGCGAGTCGACGAACGGGTCGGGCCCCTGCGCTTCGCGGATGCGACGCAAGGCCGGCAGGTTGTGCGCGCAGACCGGGAAGGCACCCCAGGGGCAACCCTTGCAAGGGTCGTCGAGGCGCCGCGACCGCAGGCGCAAAGCCGCCGTGCCGAGGGCGAGCGTCGTGACGACGAGGCCCACGCGAATGGCCCAGCCAACCAGGCTGTTCGGGACGAGCCAGGCCGCGCCCGCGACGAGGCCGAAGCCCACGCCGAGCAAGAACCGCGCGGGGATCTTGTACCAGCGGCGCTGGACGAACGGCTGGAAGAAGGTCGGCACCACGCAGCCGAGGGACGCGACGGCGACCCAGAAGGCCGTCGTGAAGTCGCGCGCGGGTGAAACCACGAGGAGCGCGACGAGCGCGACGCCGATCCCGGGGTACATGCAGGCGCAGCCCAGGCACAAGGGCACGCCAAACGGGCGGACGAGGTGATGATCGTGCCGCCCGCAGGTCGGATGATGAGCGAAGGAAGGATAACGGCCGAGCTCGCTCAGCGCGAACGCAGCCGGAGCAACCCCCGCGAGCTCGAGCCTGCGCGGGGATTGCTGATCAGCCACGCTTGAAGACCAGCACGGCACAGCGCTTCGGGCAGAACGGGCCGAACGCGCTCCGGACGTCCATGAACACCTTGTCGAGGACAAAGCCTTGCGCCGCCATCTGGTTCGAGAGGTCGGCGATCTTGCTGTGCTCGATGGTGCCGCCGCAGCCGGCGTCGATCGTCATGACCTGAAACGAAGCGCCGCCTGCCTGCGCGCCAGCGTAACCACCACCATAACCGGGATTCTGTTGCACGACCGTGATCCTTTCCTGAAAGGAGACGAGGCGCACGCTACGTCCGAGACGGGGCGCAAGTCAACACCCTCGCGACGATCACCGCGACGTTGTCTACGCACCGTCACCCCGCCGTCCGATCTGCTCCAGGGTCGCCGTGCCCCTCGGCCGTCGCTCGGCGCCACTCGGCGCCTCTGCACCACGACCGATCGTCGCGCTCACTTCGGCGGTTCGAGGGGCGCGCACGTGGAGACGCCGGCCCCGACGATCCGGAAGCCGATGTTCGTCATGTATGCGTTGTCGATGGCGCCCGTCGCCGGGTCGTACTTCGTCACGTTCGAATTGCCGGAGCTCGCGGCATACAGGTAAAACGAGCCGCCCCAGAACGAGAACGCCCACGCCGAGGGCGTCGTGAGGCCCGTGATCGCCTCGGGGTTCGTCACGGCGCCCGTCGCCTTGTCGATCTGGCCGACCTGCACCGGGCTCGTCGTGAAATACCCGTAGAGCCGTCCGTCGCCCGTGCCCGTGAGCTCGGCGCTCTGGCCCGTGAACGTCCCGGGGGAGAAGTTCGCGATCGTCTCGACGCCAAACGAGGCGGGGTTGATCCTCCCGAGGCCGGGGCTATTGCCCAGGCCGATCGTGCCCGTGCCCGTGATGTAGAGCGACTCGCCCATCCCCCCGTCGTTCGTGGAGAAACCCATTCCGACGCGGAACCAGTTCGAGATGAGCTGCACGGTGGGCGCCGGCTGGCAGCTCGCGTCCTTCGTGCTCACCTTGTAAATCACGCCGTTCGTGTCGTCACCGAAGAACGGGTCGGACTCGACGTAGTTCACCCAGGCGACCGCGTCCCGATCGACGGCCATCGAGTTCGGCTGCATCGTCGTCTGGCAGCCGAGCGTGCCGATCTTCGTGAATTGTTTGGTCGGCGGATTGAAGCTGTAAAGCTCGTTCGCGTCGGAGAGCACGTAAATCAGCTTCGCCGCGTCACTGCAACTGTCGCCCGGCACGCCCCCGCCGCTGCCGCCCGCGCCCGGGATGAAGCCGCCGCCCTCGCCGCCTCCGCCCTGGTTCGCGGCGGCGCCGGCGCCGCCGTCCCCCGAGCCGCCCGCATTCTCGAAGCCATTGTCGCCACCCGTCGCGCTGCAGCCGACGGCGAGGCCGATCCCAAGCAAACCCAAGCAAACCCAAGAAAGCTTCATGTCGCTCACCTCCGAGCCGGGGCAGTATATCCGAGCGCGCCGCCCGCGAGAGGCGCGGCTTTTCAAAATCGTCACCAGACGACGGCCGTGGGGGAAGCTCGATCCGCGGTCGTGCCGTCGCCGACCTCACCGGCGCCATTTCCGCCCCAGCATCGCATCGCGCCGCCCTCGAGCATCACGCACGTGTGCGCGCCGCCCGCCGAGAGCGCGCGTACGCCCGCGAGGCCGGGCACGTCGACGGGGGCTTTTCGCGCCTCGGTCGTGCCGTCGCCGAGCTGGCCTCGATCGTTCTTGCCCCAGCACGAAACGGCGCCACCTGCGCCGAGCGCGCAGCCATGCTCGGCCCCGAGCGCGATCGCCGTCGCGCCGGTGACCCCTTGGACCACCACCAATTCGGCCCGCGCCTCGGTCGTGCCGTCGCCGAGCTGCCCCGCGCCATTGTCGCCCCAGCAGCGCGTCGATCCGCCCTCGAGCAGCGCGCAGCCGAACGCGTCGCCGAGCGCGATCGCGATCGCCCCCTCGATCCCCTTGACGGAGACGAGGCGCGGGCTCGGGCGCGGGCCGGGCCTGGGTTTGGCGGAGGGCGCGGGCGCGCGAAAATTGCCGAGCTCGCCGCTCTCGTCGTCGCCCCAGCAGGCGACCTGACCGCCCGGCCCGAGTGCGCAGGCGTGCCTGCCGCCGAGCGTGATCTTCGTGGCGCCGAAGAGGCCCGCGACGGGTGATGGCGCGCCGCCCGGGGACGCGGGCAGAGGGGAGGGGACCTCGCTCGCCGGGGGTTTGCCCGCGGACGCCTGGGGTCTCCCGCCGAGCTGGCCGCGATCGTTTTTGCCCCAGCAGACGACCTTGCCGCCGCCGACGATCGCGCAGGTGAACGCCGTTCCCGCGGCGATCGCGGTCGCGCCGGCGAGGCCGAGGACGGGCGTCGGCGCGCGCGGGCCCTCGGTCGTGCCGTCGCCGACCTGCCCGAAGGTATTGTGGCCCCAGCAGAGCGCGGTGCCGTCGGCGCGCCGCGCGCAGGCGTGCGCGCCCCCGAGCGCGAGCTCGACCGCGCCCACGACGCCCGCGACCGGAGGCGCCCCGAGCGAGCCGCGCCGCACGCCCGAGGCGCCGAAGCATCGCGCCGAGCCGTCCTCGAACAGCGCGCACGTGTGCACCCCGCCGGCCGCGATTTGCCGGATGCCCACGCAGCCCTTTCCCCTGCAGATCGGGCGTCCTTCGGGGCAGGCCGCCTCTCCCCACGCGCCCTCCGCGCTGCACGTCGCGACCGCGTTCCCCTCGCACCGCTCGGCCCCCGGCAGACACGCGCCACACGCGCCCTTGCCGTTGCACACGCCGCTCTCGCCGCAGGCCTCGCCGATCTCGACCGGCACGTGGACGCGGGCGCCCTCCTTGCAGGCCGCGGCCGTGCACTCGTTGCCGTCGTCGGGGGGAACGTCGAGGTCGTCGTGGATCTCCACCGACATGCCATTGCCGTTGCATACCCGCATGCGGCAATCGCCCGGCTCCTGCTCCTGCACCACGGTGTTCTCGGCCGCCGCGACCATCGCGCACTCCTGCTCGAAGCAGGTCGAGACGATACAAGGGTTCTCCGACGGCGGGCAGTCCATCGCGTGGAAACACGGGACCGGCTGCGTCGGGTTCTCCGCGATCCGGAGCCCGCAGCCGGCGGCGTGGAGCAGCCCTGCCGCGAACACGAGCGCGAAGGCGCCTGGCAGGAAAAAAATGTGCGCTCGCTCCCGCATGCTCCCGCGACTCTATCGAAGTCGGCCCGCTCGCCGCAAGGGTGGTCCGCCTCGATCACGAAGGCGCGGCGCCGCGAGGCGACGCTTGGCACGCGTGGCCCGTTTCTGTATCGTTTCCGCCCCGATCGTGGGGGAGTGAGCGCGAGCCATGGAAGAGACGACGAGCCCGAGACGCGCCGGCTGGGGCAAGGTGGCCGAGGTCCCGGAGAGTGACGCCGAGCCGGCCCGGCGCGTGATGGACCGCGGAAGGACGATCGCGCGTGACGTGGGCGCGGCGATCGAAGGTCGCGTCGGGCCCGCGGCGGATCGGGCGGCGCGGGCCGTGAAGAGCGGCGCCGGCACGGCCCTGCGCGCGCTCGAGGATCCGACGGCGGCGCAGGTCTCGGAGATCCTCGCGCAGGCCGATCTGCCCGCGCTCGCGGGTGAGGATCCGCTCTCGGAGCTCGCCCTGCGGCTCGACCGGGAGGCCGATCTGCACCGCGGGATCGCGATGCGGCAGCTCGCGCGGGCGGCGTGGATGGATCGGCTCGGCGCGATCGGCGTGGTCGTCGCGCTCGTGGGGATCGTGGTCCTCGCCTCCATTGCGGGGTTTCGGGCCCTCTTCGCCCCCGACGGCGCCCTCCACGTCTCGCTCCTCCTTGGCGTCGGGGCGCTCCTCCTCTTGCTCGGCGCCTCCGCGACGTTCCGCGCGACCTCGCGGATCCGCGGCAGCCAGGCGCAATCGGCGCGCGAGGCGCTCGCCCGCGCCGACCTCGCCGAGGCGCGCCTGCACCGCGTCGCGGCCCTGCTCGCCTTGCGCGAGCTCGATCCGGAGGCCTACGCCGCCACGATCCGGGACCTCGAGAGGGACATGCGCGCATGACCGCCGACATCGAATCACTCGAGCGCCTCGCAGGCGCCCTCTCCGCCGGGCTCGCCCGTGATTTCGGGGGCCCGGCGTTCCCGAATCCGGAGGGCTATCGCTGCAAGGGCGCGCGCCTCCGCACGTTCCGCCGAACCGTGCCCGTCGTCGAGCTCGAAATGGAGGGGCGGACCCTCTCGTTCATCGTCACCCCCACGGACCCGGCCGAGCCCGCGTATCGCCGCTCGGATCGGTACGACATCGTCTATTTCTCCGAGGACGTGCCCGACGGCGAGCAATCACGCATTTATGCCCGCGACCGCGCCACGATCGATCACTTCGTCGCGTGGGTGAAGGCCTGGGACGCGGCCGGGGGAGCCGCTTGAGCTCGATCGAAACGGCGCTCGCGCGGGAGGACTCGTCCGGGGTGGAGATGGCCCTCGTGCCCCTGCGGCTCGGGGGGTTCTCCTGCAAGGTGATCCTGCTCGAGGGCGAGGACAAACTCTCGGCGCGCTTCGAGGCGAAGGGCAGCGCGGACTGGGTCGAGGTCACGGTCCTGCCGCGTGGCGCCCCCGGCCCCGTGTTCCGGCGGCTCGCGTGTTGCTCGGTGCGTTACCGCGGCGCGCTCGCCGCGCGGACGCCCGAGCGGCGCGAGGAGGTCTCGCGGCTCGTGATGGCCGTCGCGGCCTCGATCGACGCGCTGCTCGAACGAAACCCCGGCCGGACGCTCGCCGAGGCCCTCGGCCGCGCCCGCGAAGGGGGCCGCCTCGTCTTCGGCCGCGACGGGCTCCGGGCCCTGTTATCGCCGGAGATCGTCGAGGGCGCGCCCGCCGCCTCGGGCTTCTCCCTCGTCGACGTCTATCCGAGCTCGTACCTGCAGAAGTCCCACGACGGCGGGCTCGAGCTCGTCCTGGATTTCCGCCGGGAATCGGACGCCCGGCGCCTGCTCCTCCTCGTGGGGCGCCGCGACGACACGAAACCTGCGTTCGCCACCACGGCCCATTTCTCCATCAAGCACCTCGCGCTCGGCGCCGCCGATCCCCCCGGCGCGGACGAGCTGCGCGCGCTCGTCGCGTTCGTCCTGCAATTGCGCGACCACGCGGGCCTCGACGTGGTTTTTCCGGACATCCTCTCGGACGTCGCCCCTGCGCTCCTGCCCCCGGCCGCCTCCGACGAGGGCGAGCCCTCCGCGGGCGACGAGGTCCTGAACCTCGCGATCGACGCCGATTGCGGGCAGTCCTGCGCCTTCTGCTCGATCAAGGAGACCGCCCCGCCCGAGGACGGCGGCGACCGCGTGCTCGCCCGGCTCTTCGCCGACCTCGAATCGAACCGGCGCCGCGGCGTGCGCGCCGTGCGCATCAATGGCTACGACCCGCTCGCCCATTCGCGGATCCTCGACGTCCTCCGACGCGCGCGCGACCTCGGCTACCGCACCGCGCACGTCTTCTCCCCGTGCACCCGCCTCGCCGATCCGGCCTTCTGCGACGAGGTCCTCGCCGCCCTCCCCGAGGACACACGTTTCCACGTCCCCCTCTATTCGACGAGCCCCGCGGCGCACGACCGGATCGTCGGCCGCGAGGGCGCGCACGCGCGGGTCCTCCGCGCCATCGACAACCTCCTCGCCCGCGTCCCGGCCGGATCCGTGTGGATCCTCTGCGTCGCGACCCGCGAGGGCGCGCTCGAGCTCGAAGGCGTCGCTCGATTCGCCGCCGAGCGCGGCTTGTCCTTCTTCCCGCACATGCCCTACCCGAGCTTCGAATCCCGCGCCGACCGGTATTTCTCGTCCGCGCCCCGCATGACCGACGTCGCGGAGGCCATGGCCGGGGCGCTCGCGCGGGGCGTGCGTTTGAACGTGCAGGGCGTCGTCCCTTGCGTGGTGTTTCGCCGCATGCGCGACGGCGCCGTGCCGCCGCGGGCCTGGCTCGACGCGCCCGCCGAGCGGCCTCCGCTGCCCGGCACCGAGTACCGGGACGCGCGCTTCCGCCACCGCGCCGGCGAGGCCGAACACGCGGCCTTCCACGCCTCGGCGATCCCTTGCCCCCACGAGGCCCGGTGTGTGCTCGCGTCCGCTTGCCCGGGCGAGGTCCTGCGCAGTTATGCCGAGCTCCACGGCCTCTCCGAGCTTCGGCCCGTCTCGCTGCGGGAGCTCGTCGACGCGAGCTGATGCGACGTCGACGCGCCGAAAAACTGCGCTAGAACGCGCCCTTGCGGCCGAGCGGACACGACCGCGACGCCAGAACCTCTTTCAACGGCCCGCGCGTTTGGTCTAGGATGCGCGAGCCGGTCTCACCCCATGCTCGTCACAGGCGCCTTGTTCCACGACCGTTACCGTGTCGTCCGCAGCATCAAGGCGGGCGGCATGGGCGCGGTGTTCGAGGTCCACGACGAGAACACGAACCGCAGGCGGGCCCTCAAGGTCATGCACCCGGCCGTGCTGGAAAATTCGGTCATGCGTGGCCGGTTCGCGCAGGAGGCCACGGTCACCGGCGGCATCGAGAGCGAGCACCTCGTGCAGGTCCTCGACGCGGGCGTGGACACCACGAGCCAGCTCCCCTTCCTCGTGATGGAGCTGCTCGTCGGCGAGGAGCTCGGCGGCATGGTCAAGCGCCGCGGCCCATTGCCCGAGGCCGAGGTCGTCCTCTACCTCTCCCAGGTCGCGCTCGCCCTCGACAAGACCCACGCCGCGAACATCGTCCACCGCGACCTCAAGCCCGAGAACCTCTTCGTCACGACCCGCGACGACGGCCGGGCCTGCGTGAAGATCCTCGATTTCGGCGTGGCCAAGGTCGCCGTCGCCACGACGCTCGCGCACACGACGGCCGTCGTCGGCACGCCCCTCTACATGGCGCCGGAGCAGATCAGCGGCGACGCCGGGATCCGGGCCTCGGCCGATATCTATTCGCTCGCGCACGTCGCTTATACGCTGCTCGTCGGCGAGGCCTACTGGCGGCCCGAGCTCCTGCAGCTCCCGAGCGTGTATGCCCTCTTCGGCAAGATCATCGCCCCGGAGCTGCCCGAGGCGCCCACCGCGCGCGCAGGTCGGCGCGGCGTCCAGCTCCCGCACGGGTTCGACGAGTGGTTCCGCAAGGTCGGGGCGCGCGAGCCCAGGGAGCGACCCGAGCGGGCGAGCACGGCGATCGCCCACCTGGCCGAGCTCTTCCGCATCCCGGTCTCGGTCTCGGCCTCGGTCACGCCGCCGCCGCCTGGGTCCCTCCTTCCCCTCTCCGAGCTCCCGCCGCCCTCGCAGGCGACGAGCCGGCGCCTCTCCCAGCGCCCCCCCGCGCCATTACCCCGACCGAGCCGCGACCGGCTCCGCGACGACCCCACGCCGCCCCCGAGCGCGCCTGCGCCGAACAGCCAGCGGCCTCGATCCCGGTTCAGCGACATCCCCGTCTCGTTCGAGCCGACGCTGCGCAGCGAGGTGAAGGGCGTGCTCGACAAGCAGGGGCTCACGGAGACCCTGGAGGCCGAGTACAAGTTCAGCGCGAGCATGAGCGTCCCCTTCTCCGTGTTGCTCTTCCACGTGCATATCAAGGAGAGCGTGCGGCCGCGGCCCGTCCCGCAATGGGGCCTCGACCGAACGATCGCGGAGCTCGTCCACCTCGCGCGCGCGCTCGGCCCGGAGCGCTCGACGATCGGGCGCTGGGACAACGAGACGATCGTGGTCGTCGTCCGCGCCTCGCTCGGCATCACGCTCTCGCCGAGCGAGGCCCGCGACATCGTCGCATTCGTGGGAAAGCAGCTCGCGGGGAGGGAGGAGCTGCCCGAGGTTCGCGGCGGTTATTCGCAATGCTGGCTCACCGACCGCTCGGGCATGGACGCCCTCGACCGCGCGCGGTTCTCGATGAAGCCTTTCAATCGCTGAGCCCCGCTCGGCGCGGATCCCCCTCCCACCTCGCCCTCGCCCCCGTCTGCGCATCGCGCACATCCCTCCGACCGTCCCCGCGGTCACCTCCGCGCCCCGCAGACATCCCTCCGGGCCCACCCGCGACCGTCTCTGACGTGTGCAGACATGTGTCCGACCACACCCGCGAGGGGCTCCGATCCGCGCAGAGGTCCCCGCG